>NZ_JBHXSU010000021.1:0-157289 GCF_042715345.1 Streptomyces sp. NPDC058697 | reverse complement strand
CTAAAGGCCTAAAGACCTAGGGGCGCGGGGAACTGCGCGACCAGCCACAGCGCACCCGCACACACATCTCAGCCCGCACCCCCCCACCCACCAACGGTCAACCCACCCACCCCAACAGCCCCCACCCACGCCCCAACGATCAGCCCACCCACCCCAACAGCCCCCACCCACGCCCCAACGGTCAACCCACCCACCCCCAACAGCCCCCACCCCCAGCCCCTCCGGCGTTTGAGGAGCGGGGGTTCGGGGGCGGAGCCCCTGAGTAAGGGACGGGAATGGGTAGGGGCGGCGGGGGCGAGAAAAGGTCGTCGCTACCTGCGCTTCGGCTTCAGCAACTGTTCCCGCAGGGCCGTGAGTTGATGGGACGTTTCCACCGCTCGGGTCTCGTCCAGGGCCGTGAGGGCGAGGAGCAGCGCGTCGGCGACGACGATCGCGGTGAGGGCCTCCGACGTTATGCCCGTCGGGGTGTGGGGGGCGATGAGGACGGCGTCCACACTCGGCCCGTACAACTCGGCGAGCTCGTCGGTGACGAGGATGACCCGGGCGCCCACGGACCGAGCCCGCTCAGTGATGACCGTCAACTCGGCGAGCGCGCGCCCCGGCTGAAAGATGACCACCGCGTCACCCTGCCGCAGCCGGAGCAGCGGATCGGCGAGTGCGAAGCCGGTCTCGCCGAGGTGCCGGGCCCGGCAGCCGATGCGGCCGAGCGCCAACGCCAGGTGGCGGGCGGCCAGTTCGGAGGCCGCGACCCCGTAGCAGTGGATCTCGCCCGATTCCGCCGCCTCGGCGAGTATGCCGACCGCGTCCCGCAGCGCGTCACCGGGCGTGAGCCGCCGCGCGTGCTCGATCCGCTCCTGGGCCTCGTCGAAGACCTCGCCCCAGATGCCGTCCAGATCCCGCCCCACATGGGCGATCCGCTGCTGGAGGCGGACCTCGGGCGCCACGGTCGAGGTGAAGTCGGAGGCCAGCTCCCGCTTGAGCGCGGGCAGCCCCGCGTAGTCGAGGCGCTGGAGGGTGCGTACGACGCTGGCGTTGCTGGTGCCGCTCGCGCTGCCCAGCTCCTGGGCGGACGCGAACAGCAGGGACTCCACGGGCGCGCTGACCAGGTGCTGCGCCACGGCCCGCTCGGAGGCGGAGAGCGACTCCCACTTCTCGCGCACGGTCGCGCGCAGCCGGGCGAGACCCTCGCCGCCGCCCGGCTCCTCTGAAATGTTCATTACGGGTATTGACTCCGGTGTGATTGCCGTTACTCTCCTGGGCAACGCATTCCAAAAGGAGAGCATCTCGTAACCAACGTTACAGGACGGTTGCGCAGAGCTCTCCACCGCGAGGAGAAGAATGGCACCCCGCACCCTCCCCATCATCGAGATCTCAGGCAACCCCCTGGACCGAGGCCGCCAGTACGGCGAAGCCGTCCGCCCCCGCCTGCACACCGCGCTCGCCTACTACGAGGAGGCGTTCGGGCACTCGTCGGGCCTCACCTGGCAGCAGGTGACCGCACGAGCCGCCCGCTGGCTGGACCCCGTACGCGACTACGCCCCCGACCTGGTGGACGAGATGCGGGGGATCGCCGACGGCGCGGGCGTGGACCTGCTCGACGTCCTCGCCCTCAACGCCCGCGGCGAGGTCATCTACGACCGGTCCTTCGCCAGGATGGGCGAAGCGCGGGGAGAGCTCCAGGAAGCACCCGTCGAGGTCCCCGCCGAGGAACGCTCCGAGGGCTGCACCTCCTTCGCCGCCTACGGAGAGGCCAGCGGCGACGGCCGGGTCTGGGCGGGCCAGAACTGGGACTGGCGGGCCGGTGTCTCCGACACGGTCGTCATGCTCCGTATCGTCCAGCCGCCGAAGCCCACCCTGATCATGCAGGTCGAGGCGGGCCAGATCGGCCGCCAGGGCGCCAACTCGGCGGGGATCGCGCTCAACGCGAACGGCCTGGGCGGGCGGTTCGACGACGCGGTGGGCCTGCCGCAGACCGTCGTACGACGCCGGGTCCTGGACCAGCACACCATCACCGACGCCCTCGACGTGCTGTGCCGCACCCGCGCGCACATCGCCAGCAACGCCCTGCTGACCTGCCGCGAGGGATACGCCGTCGACCTGGAGACCACCCCCGCCGGGCACGGCTGGATGCATCCGACCGACGGACTCCTCGTCCACGGCAACCACTACCAGGCGGGCGTCCCGGCCGCCCTCGCCGCCGGCTACCGGCCCCTGTCGTCGGACTCCCTGGTCCGGGTGCCGCGCGCCGAACAGGGCCTGCGCACCCTGCGCGGCTCCACCGGCCCCGACGAGAGCCGCAAGCTGATCAAGCAGGCCATGTCGGACCACCTCGGCCTCCCCGAGTCGCTCTGCACCCACCCCGACAGCCGCATGCCCGCGGTCCAGCACTGGAAGACGCTCGTCTCCTCCTGCGTCGACCTGACCGGCGGCGACTACCACGTGACCGCGGGCACGCCCTGCGACCGCGACTACCAGCACCTGCCCTGGAACCTGTACGACGGCCCTTACGGAGATGCCGGATGACGACCCACAGCGACAGAAGGCGGGGCGCCACCGCGGTCCTCGCCGCGGCCACCCTCCTCACCGTCGGCGCCTGCAGCGGCGCCGACACCACCAGCGGCACCGGCGGCGCCTCCGCAGACGCCGCCAAGCTGGAACTCAGCCCCACCACCCCGGCCGCCAAGGGCACGCTCGCCAGGGCCGACTGGCTCCTGGAGGACGAGCCCGACTCGCTCGACCTCGACACCCAGGGCACCAGCGCCGGCCGTGTCGTCCTCACCAACGTCTGCGAGCGGCTCTACCAGCTCCAGCCCGACATGACGACCAAGCCCTTCCTCGCCTCGTCGGCGAAGACCTCCACCGACGGCAAAACCCTCACCCTCACCGTCCGCTCCGGCGTCACCTTCCACGACGGCTCGAAGCTCACCGCCGACGACGTCCTGTGGTCCCTGAAGCGGCACGCCGACCCGGACATGGAGCAGTCCGACGAGTTCGGGAACGTCTCGTCCATGACGAAGTCCGGCGCCGACGCGATCACGATCCGCTTCAAGGCCCCCGATGCCCTCTTCACCAAGGCCCTCGCCGGGGACGCCGGAATCGTCTGGAACAAGGAACAGGTCGAGAAGTCCGGCCAGGACTTCGGCACCCCCGGCCAGGCGGACGCCTGCTCGGGACCGTACGCGCTGAAGAACTGGAAGTCCGGCGACTCGATCACCATCGCCGCGTACGACGACTACTGGGGCAAGAAGCCGCTGACCCGCGAGGTCGTCTTCCGCTGGGCCGCCGACAGCGCGCTCGTGAACGCGCTCAAGACGGGTGCGGCGGACGGCGCTTACGCCGAGACGCCCAACACCGCCGCCGCCCTCCTCAAGGACAAGGACATCGCCCAGCACTACGGGCCGTCCACCGCCTCCCTCGTCCTCATCCCGACCGCCCGCGGCGGCCTGGGGGACGAGCGGATCCGCCGCGCGCTCTCCCTCTCCCTCGACCGCAAGGGCATCGCCGACTCCGGCTACGGCGGCCTCGTCGAACCCTGGGCCACCCCCGTCGGCTCCGGCGCCTGGGGCTACGAGAAGGCCGGATTCCAGGCCGCGCAGAAGCAGTTGGCGTCACTGGCCCCCGCCTCACCCACCGCCGACGACCTCGCCGAAGCCAAGAAGCTGGTGAAGGAGGCGGGCACGCCCGGCGCGCCCCTCGTCATCGGCACCGACGCCAGCCAGGGCCGGACCGTCACCGCCAACGCCGTACGTGCCGCACTCCAGCGCATCGGACTCAAGGCCCGGATCAAGACCGTACCGACGTCCCAGTTCGAGGAGTTCTACAGCGACCCGCAGGCCCGCGAAGAGATCGACCTGCTGGTGGGCGACTGGTACATCTCCAAGGCCGACCCCATGGGCTTCTACGACAACGGCCTGTCCGACTCCTCCAACAACTGGGTCGGCTTCAAGGACGCCACGTACGACAAGAACGTCAAGAAGGCGCTCGCCACCCTCGACGACGCCGAACGGGCCTCGCTGGCCATCGACGTACAGCGGCGCTTCGCGGACGCGGCGGTCTGGATCCCGGTCGCGCAGGTGCCCACGATTCTGCTCCTCGACGCGAAGCTCACCGGCCCGCCGGCGTCGCAGGCCTACCTGTACTACCCGTGGGCGGCCGAACTTGGTTCCAAGCGCGCCGAGTGACGTCCGGAATGCAAGCTGCGGGTTCGTTGTGGCTGGTCGCGCAGTTCCTCGCGCCCCTTACGGGGCGCGGGTCGGCGCCGGGCCTCGACGACTGCGCCCAGTTGGAGAAACTCTGATGCTCGCTCGTATATCCCGGCGGCTGGCCGGTCTGCTGGCCACTCTGTTTGCCGCTTCCTTCGTCATTTTTGCCGCCGTGTACGCGGCGCCCGGCGACCCCGCCGTGTTCCTCGCGGGCGGGCGCGACAAGCTCACCCCCGAACGGCTCGCCTCCGTCCGCGCGCAGTACCACCTCGACGAGCCGCTCGTCGTGCAGTACGGGCGCTGGCTGTGGGACTGCGTCCACCTCGACCTCGGCCGCTCGTTCCAGTACAGCGACCAGGTCGGCGACCTGGTCTCCGCCCGCCTGCCGACCACCCTGCAACTCGTCGCGTACGCCACCGTGCTCTTCGTCGTCCTCGGTGTCGGCGCCGGAATCCTGGCCGCCGTGCGCCGCTCGACCTGGGTGGACTCGGCGGTCGTCGGCGGCACGACCCTGGCCGCCTCCGTACCGTCCTTCGTCGCCGCGATCGCACTCGTCTCGCTCTTCGGCGTACAACTGGGCTGGTTCCCGGTGACCGGCAGCGGTACGGGGATCGCGGGCACCCTGCACCATCTGACGCTGCCCGCCCTGTCGTTGGCGCTCGGCGCGCTCGCGATCATCAGCCGGGTCACGCGCCAGGCCATGGCGGACGCCGCCGCCTCCGACCACGTGGAGGCGGCCCGCGCCTCCGGTGTCCCGGAGCGCGACATCATCCGCCGCCATGTCCTGCGCAACGCGCTCGGCCCCATCGTCACCATGTGCGGCCTGGTCATGGCGGGCATGCTCGCCGGCACGGTCGTCGTCGAGACGGCCTTCGGCCTCAGCGGCATCGGCTCGCTCCTCGTCGGCTCGATCAACGCGCACGACTTCCCGGTGGCCCAGGCGGTCCTGCTGCTGATGGTCACCGGCTATGTCGTGGTGACGACCGTCGTCGACCTCGTCCATCCGCTGCTGGACCCGCGCGTCAAGGAGGTGCGCCCCGCATGACCACCCTCGCCCTGCGGCCCGTGGCGACCGGCACCCGCCCCCGCCGACGCCCTCTCAGCGTCCTGATCGCCGCCACCGTCCTCGCCCTGGTCGTCCTCGCCGCGGCCCTCGCCCCGCTGATCGCGCCCTACGCCCCCGACGCCATCGACCTCTCCGCATCCCTCGCCGGAACCAGCGCCGACCACATCCTCGGCACCGACTCCTCCGGCCAGGACCTGCTCTCCCGCGTGCTCCACGGAGCCCGTACGAGCCTGATCGCACCGCTGCTGCTCCTCGCGGTCGCCGCCGTGCTCGGAGTGACGCTCGGCGTGCTCTCGGCCTGGCACGGCGGCTGGATCGACGGCCTCGTCTCCCGGATCACCGACGTGATGTACGCCTTCCCGGGCCTGCTCTTCACCGTCCTGATCATCGCCGTCTTCGGCACCGGAACCACGACCTCCGTGCTCGCCCTCGGGCTGGCCTTCACCCCGACCGTCGCCCGGTACACCCGCTCGCTCGCCCTCTCCGAGGTCCGCAAGCCGTACGTCGACGCCTACCGCGTGCAGGGCATGGGCGGCACCCGCATCTGCGCCCTGCACCTGGTGCCCAACCTGGGCCGCTCGGTCCTCGGCTACCTCGTCGTCCTCTTCGGTGAGGCCGTGATGTCCCTGGCGACCCTCTCCTACCTGGGCTTCGGCGCCCAGCCACCCTCCTCCGACTGGGGATTGATGGTCCAGGAGGGCCAGTCCGCCGTCGTCCAGGGCGCCCTGCTGCCCGCCCTCGTCCCCGGCACGGCCATCGCCCTGGTCGTCGTGTCCGTCAACGTGGCCGGCGTCTGGGCCGCCGACCGCCTAGGAAGTCAGGACTGAGCCCATGCTGCTGTCTCTAGAGGACCTCACGGTCCAAGTCCCGGGCACGGCCCGCCCGCTCCTCGACTCCGTCACCCTGACCGTCGCGGAGGGCGAGGTCGTCGGCCTGGTCGGCGAGTCCGGTTCCGGCAAGTCGACCACCGCGAAGGCGGCCCTCGGCCTGCTGCCCACGGGCGCCGACTTCGCCGGCTCGGTCCGCGTCGACGGCACCGACGTACTCGGCCTGCGCGGCGAAGCCCTGCGCGCCCACCGCGCCGACACCGTCGCGATGATCCACCAGGACCCGCGGGCCACCCTCAACCCGGTCCGGCGCATCGGCGACTTCCTCGTCGAACGCGGCGCCACGAAGGAACGGGCCGTCGAACTCCTCGCCGCCGTCGGCCTGTCCGACCCCGAACAGCGGGTCCGCCAGCGGCCGCACGAACTCTCCGGCGGCATGCTCCAGCGGGTCGTCATCGCCGGCGCCCTGGCCGCCCGGCCCCGCCTCCTGCTCGCCGACGAGGCCACCAGCGCCCTCGACGTCACCACCCAGGCCGAGATCCTCGCCCAACTCCGCACGGCCCGCGAGGAACAGGGCGCGGGCCTGCTCTTCATCACCCACGACCTGCACCTGGCGGCCGCGTACTGCGACCGCGTGTACGTCATGTACGCCGGCCGAGTGGTCGAGGAACGTACAGCCCGGGCCCTCTTCGCCACCCCGGCCCACCCCTACACCCAAGGCCTACTCTCCTGCTCCCCAACCCTCGGCGACTCCCACCCCCTCCTCCCCATCCCGGGCCGCCCTCCATCCCTCTCGGACACCTTCCCGGGCTGCCCGTTCGCCCCTAGATGCGGCGAGGCGGAGGAAGCATGCGAGACGTGGCTCCCGGAGCCGGTGTTCCTGGAAGACCAGGAGCTGGGAGATGGGGCGCTTGTGGGGGAGGGCGGCATGGCAGCCTGCCGCCGCGTTGTGGGCAGGCGTTCCGCAGGGCGGAACGGGTGGGCACAACGCACAACGGCGGGTCAGCCAAAAGACAAGGTGAGCCACAAATGACAAGCACCCTGCTGCAGGTAGAAGGGCTGGGCAAGACATACCCCCTCCCCGGTGGAGGCCACCACAAGGCCGCCGAGGACGTCTCCTTCACACTGCAGCCCGGCGGAGCCCTGGGCATCGTCGGCGAATCCGGCTCAGGCAAAACCACAGTCGCCCGCATGCTCGTAGGCCTCACCACCCCCGACACCGGAACAATCACAGTCGAAGGCCGCGCACGCGAACCCCGTACCCCCCGCCGCAGAACCCAAAGGCTCACCCGAGCCCGCGAGATCCAGATGGTCTTCCAGGACCCGTACGTCTCCCTGGACCCCAGACTCACCGCAACCCAGTGCCTCCGCACGGCCCTCCGCCTGCACGGCCGCGCGGAGCCCCTCGCGGCAACGCTCCTGGACCAGGTGGGCCTCGGCGAACGGGAGGCGGAGGCCCGCCCCCGCCACCTCTCCGGCGGCCAACGCCAACGGCTGGCGATCGCCCGGGCCCTCGCCGTGGACCCACGCATCCTCGTCCTGGACGAGGCGGTCGCCGCGCTGGACGTGTCGATCCAGGCCCAGATCCTGCGGCTCCTGGACGAGATCCGCCGGGACACCGGGGTCGCCCTGGTCTTCGTCAGCCACGATCTGGCCGTCGTGCAGCACGTCACGGACGAGGTCCTGGTGATGCGCCGCGGCCGGACCGTGGAGCAGGGGCCCACCGCCCGCGTACTGACCGAGCCGTCGGACCCGTACACCCGCCTGCTGCTCGCCTCCGTACCGGGCGAGGGCTGGGACCCGGCGGACGCGGTCGAGGCGCGGACCGCTCTCAGTGCCTGAAAGGCAGGAGCCCCGACACCTGACGGTGTAGGGGCTCCTTGGGTACTTCTCTCGGTTCCGGATCAGAGTATTGGGCTCATGGAGCCAAGACTCGGCCGAAGGATCAGACGGGGGTGACGTTCTCCGCCTGCGGGCCCTTCGGACCCTGGGTCACGTCGAAGGTAACCGCCTGGTTCTCTTCGAGGGAGCGGAATCCGCTCGCGTTGATCGCGGAGTAGTGGACGAAGACGTCCGGGCCGCCGCCTTCCTGGGCGATGAAACCAAAGCCCTTTTCAGCGTTGAACCACTTCACGGTTCCGGTAGCCATAAGCCCTCCTTGGGCCCAAAGGGTTGCCCTGCTCCAGAACCTGCAAGGTGTAAACAAAAGCTTGTAAACAACTGCATTCGTCTGAAAACGACGAGAGCCCGCGGTCACATGCTCCGCAGGCTCTGTACTGCAAGGGAAACCAAACTGCAACTTGCGACGAGCGTACCCACGAGGGCAGCCGAAAGCAATAGAGGGCAAGATCACGTCACCCGGAAGTTTGGAGGGGTCGCCCGATGGGTTGACGTTGCGGTATCACTTGGCGTCACAGGGGTTGACAGGGGCGGAGTAGATCCTTTCGGAACCCGCTCGGGACCCTGAAGGCTGCACCGTACCCCATGGGCGCTAGCCTCGCGATGTGGACAATTCTCCCGAGTCTCCCGAGGGGCGTCCCGACGCCCGCCCGTCCAGGCCGCGCGTCGGCCACATCCAGTTCCTGAACTGCCTGCCCCTCTACTGGGGGCTCGCGAGAACGGGCACGCTGCTCGACTTCGAGCTCACCAAGGACACCCCGGAGAAGCTCAGCGAGCGGCTGGTGCGGGGCGAGCTCGACATCGGCCCGATCACCCTCGTCGAGTTCCTCAGGCACGCCGACGAACTGGTCGCCTTCCCCGACATCGCGGTCGGCTGCGACGGCCCGGTGATGTCCTGCGTACTCGTCTCCCAGGTCCCGCTGGACCAGCTGGACGGAGCCAGGGTCGCCCTCGGCTCGACCTCCCGTACGTCCGTACGTCTCGCGCAGCTCCTGCTGTCGGAGCGGTACGGCGTCCAGCCGTCCTATTACACGTGCCCGCCCGACCTCAGCCTGATGATGCAGGAGGCCGACGCGGCGGTCCTGATCGGTGACGCCGCCCTGCGCGCCAACCTCCTCGACGGCCCGCGCTACGGGCTCGCGGTGCACGACCTGGGCGCGATGTGGAAGGAGTGGACGGGCCTGCCGTTCGTCTTCGCGGTCTGGGCGGCCCGCCGCGAGTACCTGGAGCGCGAGCCCGTCCTCACACGCCAGGTCCACGAGGCCTTCCTCTCCTCCCGGGACCTCTCCCTGGACGAGGTCGGCAAGGTCGCCGAGCAGGCGGCCCGCTGGGAGGCCTTCGACGAGAGCGTCCTTGAGCGCTACTTCACGACCCTCGACTTCCGCTTCGGAGGCCCGCAGCTGGAGGCCGTCACCGAGTTCGCGCGGAGGGTGGGGCCGACGACCGGGTTCGCGGCGGACGTGAAGGTGGATCTGCTGCTGCCGTAAGGGAGGTCACCGGCGTACGGCACGGCATTACCCTGCTGGACAGGGTGGCGCGGTGGTGCGGCGGCGCGGTGCGGCACCTACGGGGACGGGTAGGGAACGGGCAGTGGAACACGGGGGAGGCGCGGGCACCATGCAACCGCTCGGAGTCGATGAACCCACCGTCGTGGGGCCCTACCGGCTGCTGGGCCGGCTCGGCTCGGGCGGGATGGGCCGTGTCTATCTGGGCCGCAGCGCGGGCGGCCGTACCGTCGCGGTCAAGATCGTGCACCCGCACTTCGCGCTCGACGAGGAGTTCCGGGCCCGGTTCCGCCGGGAGGTGGAGGCGGCGCGGCGGGTGGGCGGCGCGTACACGGCTCCGGTGCTGGACGCCGGCCCGGACGCGCCGGTCCCGTGGGTCGCCACGGCCTACGCCGCGGGACCGTCCCTCGCCGCCGCGGTCGCCGACGCGGGCCCGCTCCCGGAGCATTCCGTACGGGTCCTCGGCGCCGGCCTCGCCGAGGCGCTGTCGGCGGTGCACGGCCTGGACCTCGTCCATCGTGACGTCAAGCCGTCGAACGTCCTGCTGACCCTCGACGGTCCCCTCCTCATCGACTTCGGCATCGCCCGCGCGACGGACGGCACGGCCTCCCTGACCTCGACCGGCGTCTCCGTCGGCTCGCCCGGTTACATGTCGCCCGAGCAAATCCTCGGCAAGGGGGTCACGGGCGCGGCGGACGTCTTCTCGCTGGGTGCGGTACTGGCGTACGCGGCGACGGGCTCGTCCCCGTTCCCCGGCGACTCCTCGGCCGCGCTCCTCTACAAGGTGGTCCACGAGGAGCCCGAACTGGGCGGGCTGTCGGGCGACTTGAGGGACGTGGTGGCCGACTGCCTCTCGAAGGATCCGGCCGCCCGCCCCTCTCCGTTCGTCCTCGCCTCCCGCCTCGCCGCGGAGGGTGCGGCGCGGCTGGTGACGGCCGGATGGTTGCCGGGACCGCTGGTGGAGCAGGTCAGCCGCAGCGCGGTCCAGCTCCTGAACCTGGAGGCGGCGGACGTGACGCCGTCAGGGGTGGTGGGCTTCAGCAGCCCTTCGGTGGGCGACTCCAATGGATCGGCGCCGGCGGAAGGTCCCACAGCTGGGCCGGTGGAAGGTCCCCGAGCGGCGGTGGTGGATGGGCCCCGGGCGACGCCGATTCCGTCCCCGACCCCGGCCGACTCCGCACCTCCGGCTGGTGTGTTCGGCCCCCCGGACCCGTCGTACGCGCCCTACGCGCCGCACGTGTCCCAGTCACCCCAGCCGTCCCAGTCACCCCATGCACCCCTCTCCGGCCCCCCGACCCACGTCCCGGAGCCACGCGACGCGGCAGGTCCCGGCACCTCCCCCGGGAAGGTGTCCGTCAGCGTGGCCGCGACCTCCGTGCCGACCGCCAACGGGCGGGGACGCAAGCTGAGTTGCACGGTGGCGCTCGCGGTGGCGGGAGCGCTGGCGGCGGTGGTGATCGGCGGGGCGTTCGTGGGCGACCTGCTGCCGGGCGGGGACGACGACAGCGGCAGCGACGCGGGCGGACCGGCCGACTCCCAGCCCGCGGCCACCCCGAGCGGGGCCACCCCGAGCGCCTCCGGCACGGACGGCGGCGGCCTCTCCGCCGTCCCCAGTTCCTACCTCGGCACCTGGGAGGGCGACGGCTTCGCCCTCGACGGCAAGCTCCCCATGGGAACGTTCCGCGTCACCGTCGGCCAGGCCGAGCCGGGCGACCAACTCGGCACCTTCCGTCAGACCGACCTCATCGGCGGCACCTGCGACACCGACCTCGTCCTCAAGAAGGTCACCCCCAAGCAACTGATCGCCACCAGCATCTCCAAGCCCTCCACCACCTCCGAGTGCACGACGGGCCGCCACGAGGTCCGCCTGGTCCCGGTCGGCGACGACCTCCGCTACGAGACGGACAACGCGGACGCGGGGGATCCGGTGGCCCGGATGTCGAAGGTCGAGTGAGCCGCTGAGAGGCTGAGGGGCTACAGCGGCACGGTCACCGTGACCGGTTCGCCGTTGCCCAGGTGGAGCATTCCCTTGCCCGGGGTGATCGGGCCGCCGACCATGCTGCGGGTGGTGCGGATGCCGATCAGTTCGCCGGCGCCGGAGTCCTGGGGGGACAGGAGGATGCCGCGGCGGCCCTTCTTGGCCTCGACCTGCCAGCCGGAGAAGCCGCTGCAGACCTCTTCCTCGTCGCCGCCGATGACGAGCGCGAGGCCGCGGTCGGCGCCGCGCTGGACGAGTCGCTTCAGCTCACGCTCACAGTCCGCGTCCTCCAGGACCTCGCCGTCGTCGACGATGACCACGATCGGCTCCTCGGGACTCGCCGACTCGATCGCCTCGTTGAAGTCGTCGCTCTCGATGTCGTCGTCCGTGAAGACCTTCAACACGCCGTCCTGGCCGTCGAGTTCGCGGAGCGGCGAGGGCCGCGGGGCCGCCACGACGATACGTACGCCCTGGAGGAGGTACGAGCGGGCGAGGTTCAGCAGGGCCGTGCTGCGGCCCGACTTCGCCGGGCCCGCGACGACGAACGTCGGCACGCCCTGCGAGAGGTCCGGGCCGAAGGCCATGATGTCGTCGCCGCCGATGCCCGCCAGACCCCACAGCTTCGACTGCGCGACCGCCGGGTCCCGCATCTCCCACGCGTCCGCGAAACCGATGCGGGAGGGCAGGGAGTCCACTCGGAACGGGCGCCGGGCACGCGGGACTTCGGCGTCGCGGGCCGTGGCCGCCTCGCCGATCGTGGCGAGCGCCGCCGCCTGTCCCTGACCGGTCAGGTCGTCGGAGAGCAGCGCGAACTGCGTCTCGATCGCCGTCTCGTTCTTGAAGCCGCGCCCGGGCGGGATCTCCTCGGGCACCTTGCGGGCGTTGATGCCGAGCATCGAGAAGTCGGACTTGTCGGCGAGCCGCAGACCGTACTTCTCCTCCGTCAGCGAGGCCATCCGGCCGAGCAGCACCTGGCGGTCACCGGTGACGACGAGGTGGATGCCGACGCTCGCGCCCTCGCGCATCATCGTCTGCAACTCGTCGGTCAGTTCACCGTGGTTGTACTCGCCGAGCGTCGGCAGCCAGCCCTCCCACCGGTCGAGCAGTACGACGATGTGCGGCAGCCGCTCCTCCTCGGTGACGGACGCCCGCTGTTCCCCGATGTCGGCGAACCCCTTGTCGGACAACAGGTCCTGACGCCTCGTCAACTCGCCCTTGAGGCGCGTGACCAGTCGTACGGCCCGCTCGGTCTGGTTGCGTGCGACGACGGCACCGCAGTGCGGCAGCCGCGTCAGGGCGTTGAGCGCGCCGTTGCCGCAGTCGATGCCGTACAGGTGCACGTCCTTCGAGGAGTGGGTGCGGGCGATCGACCCGGCGAGGGTCCGCAGGATCTGCGAACGGCCACTGCGCGGAGCGCCGCCCACGATGAGGTGCCCGAAGGAGGAGAAGTCGACGACGACCGGCCGGCGGGCCTGGTCGGCGGGCAGGTCCTCGACACCGAACGGGGCCGGCGGCAGCTTGCCCGCCGACAGTGCGGCGACCGCGGGCATCTCGACCTCGTCAAGGAGCAGCGTCTCGGAGAGCGCGGGCAGCCAGGGGCTGTGCTGGGAGGGGATGCCGAGGGCCCCGTTGGCGTCGCGGATCGCGTCCACGAGCACCTTCAGGTCGGTGATCTCCTCCTCCTCGCGCGCCTCGGCCTTCGGCTTGACCAGCGCGGCCCGCCCCAGGTCCTCCCAGGCCAGCGGCCCGGCCCAGGGCGCGAGCACCGTCGGGTCGGCGGCTCCGGGCCGCCGACCGCCCACGCGTCCCGACTGGAACGGTACGAGCGAGGCATGCCCGAGCCGGACGTACGCGCGACCGGGCGTGCTCTTGGAGATGTGCCCGGCCTCGGGCGAGTCGATGACGTCGCTCGACTCGCCGCCGTCCGTCACGCGCAGCGCGATACGGAGGTTGGTGTTGGCCCGGATCTCGGGCGACACGACACCGGAGGGCCGCTGGGTCGCGAGCAGCAGGTGGATACCGAGCGAACGGCCCCGCTGGGCGATGTTGACCAGACCCGTCACGAAGTCGGGCAGGTCACGCACCATCGAGGCGAACTCGTCGATGACGATGAGGAGTCGGGGCAGCGGCCGGTTCGAGGGATCACGCCGTACGAGATCCTGGTAGTCCTCGATGTCCTTGGCGTCGGCGGCGGCCAGGATGTGCTCGCGCCGGTGCAGCTCGGCGCCGAGTGACTCCAGGGCCCGCTCGACGAGGTGGGCGTCGAGGTCGGTGACCATGCCGACGGTGTGCGGCAGGTGCACACAGTCCTTGAAGGCCGCGCCACCCTTGTAGTCGACCAGCACGAACGTCATGTTCTCGGGCGTGTTCGCCACGGCCAGCGCGGCCACGATGGTCTGCAGCAGCTCCGACTTGCCGGAACCGGTCGTACCGGCGATCAGACCGTGCGGCCCGTCCCGCCGGATGTCGATGCCGAACGCCCCGTCGTACGACTCACCGACGACCGCCATCGTCGACTGCCCGCCCATGCGCCAGCGGGCGGAGATCGCGTCGCTCGTCGGCGGCTCCAGCTGGAGCACGTCGAGCAGCCGGCTGGAGCCGGGCAGCGCCGAGTCCTCGGTCTCGCCGCTGATGTCGCGGATGGGGGAGAGGGACCGGGAGAGGCGGGCGCACCAGGGCGCCGACACGAAGTCGGGCCGTACGTTCTTGACCCGGGCCGTGCCCGTCTGCTCTACGCGCAGCCGCAGTTCGAGCGGCTTCTGCTCGCCGGACTGCTGGTCGTCGGGCTCGGCGGTGTGCCAGGCCTGGAAGGAGGGGAAGCCGCTGCCCTGGGCGGCCGGCTCCCGGGAAGCGGTGACGGAGGTGGCGTGCCCTCCCGGCGTCGACTGCGGCTTCGGCTTCGGCTCGGCGATGACGATGGCCTGGCACTCGCCGGGCAGGAACCGCTCCTCGGCGTCGAGGCAGATCGCGTACATGCTGACGCCGGGACCTTCGCGCAGCAGCCGTACGACGCCGGGCATGGACCGGAGCCGCCGCGAACCGTCCCAAATAACCACGATGTCCGGGTCGGTGAAGCTGGTCTGGCGCCCGTTCTCCTTGGCGGCCTTCTGGCGGGCGTCGAGGAGCTGGGTGAGTTCGCCGATGCGGGCGCCGACGGTCTCGGCGTCGGTGCCGATGAGGACGTTGGCGTCCTGGGCGCCGGAGGGGCGCGAGTGCGGCAGCCAGCGGACCCAGTCCCAGGTGGTCTGGGCGCTGTTCTCGGTGAGGACGTAGAACTGCACGTCGAGCGGGCTGTGCAGCACGGCGCTCTGGGCGACGATCCAACGCCCGATGGACTGGGCCGAGTCGCCGGGCCCGGCGATCCCGACGACCCCGCGCTCGCGCAGCGGCAGTGTCACCGGGGCGTCCTGGATCTTCCAGGTGACCTCGCGCTTGTGGTCGTCCTGCTCGGGGTCGTCGAGCACGACCTCGGAGGGCAGCTGTCCCGTGCCGACGCGGAGTACGAGATGGTCGGCGTCGGTACGCCGCCGCTCCCACAGCCGGGTACGGGGCCCGGTGCTCATGGACAGCACGGAGGCGGGATCGGGCACGGCAAGCCGCCGATCAAGCCGCTCGGCTATCAAGGCATCCTGAGCATCCTTCTCGATCCGCTCTTTGTGCTCCTTGTACTCCTTGACCTGCTTCGCATGGGACTTGCGTCCGTGCTTCTTGTCCATGAAGTAGTTGCCGAAGAGGATCAGCGGGCTCAGCAGGGCCATGATCAGGTAGTACCAGCGCCCGAAGATCATCACGGCCACGACCGCGCCGACCAGCGGGGTCAGGGCCATCAGCCAGGGCAGCGGCCGGGCCTCGAAGTCGCGCGGCGGGGTGGGCAGCTTGAACCGGGTCTGGCGCTCGGGGGGCTGGAGCCGGGGCGGCCGGTTGTAGTCGAGCCCGGCCCCGTCGTCGGACCACTTCAGCGCGGCGTTGGGCGGGGAGTAGCGGTCGAGTTCGAGAAGGGTGTTGCCGACGGCGACCTGGGCACCGAGGGGCCAGTCCTTGCCGTCGAGGGGCTCACCGTCGAGGGTGACGCCGCCTTCTTTCTTCTCGCCCTTGTCCTTGTCGTCCGTGTCGTTCTGGTTGTCCCCGTGTGCGACGACCTGACAGGTTCCGTCCGTTGCAACTGACAACGTCAGCGCGCGGGCGGGAAGCTCGGGATCGTCGATCCGTACGTAGGAGGCGGGGCCGCTGCCGATGTCGTACCGGCCGATGCCGAGCCGGTGCACGGCGCCGGCCGCGGGCCCGCTCGCGACGCGCAGCTCGACGAGGCCGGTCGGCTCGCCGGGCAGACAGCCGGCGGGGTCGTGCAGGCTGACGACGGCGCCTTCGCGCAGGGGTGAGGTGCCGATGGTGGAGGCCGGGTCGACGGGATGGCCGTCGACATAGGCGAGGGGCGCTCCGCCGCTGCCCGCCTGCTGTCCGTGCTGTCCGTGCTGTCCGTGGTGTCCGATGGGGATGATCTGCGCGCCGCCGCTGTAGCCGACGTGCGCGGCCAGCTCTTTCGCGATGTCCCCCACCGAGGACTCGGGATCCGCGTCGAGCACCACGTCGGCGTTGGCGCCGCCCAGTGGATCGACGACGGTCAGAGTCAGGCGCACGATCGTCCTCCCCGTTGACTGCTTTCCTACTGCCCAGTTGCTGCCCAGTGACGATATCCGCTCCACCCTTCCCACAGGCAACGGCGTATGTGCTGGTTCCCTGAAGGCTCTTGAAGGATCCGGGGTGTGCGGCTGCAAGCGTCCTGCGTAAGCTGCAGACTCGGCGGACGATCGCATCATCCGCAACGGGAGCCACGGGGGTTGGCCCTGCGGCAAGTCGAGTTGTTATGGAGGACGCCACATGGCCGGCGGCAAAGACGCAGATATCACTTATGACGAGATGCACAAGGCGGCTACCAAGCTGACCGACGCCAAGGACAAGATCGACGAGAAGCTCGACGCCCTTGAGCGCTACATCCAGGGCCTCGTCAAGGACGGCTACACCACCCGCAAGGGCTCGCAGGCCTTCGAGGACTCCTTCACCGAGTTCAAGAAGGGCGCGAAGGACACGATCGAGGGCCTGACCGGCATGTCCAAGTTCCTCACCAGCGCCGCGAAGGCGTACCAGGACCTGGATGATGAGCTGGCCAAGGGTGTCAAGGGCTGAAACCGCCCTTTTGGGTGGTTGAGATCGCCTTCGGGTGGCAGGGGCCGCCCGGTGATGGTGTGGTCTGGTGCGGTGGGAAGCTACGGCGTCCCACCGCACTGGGCTGTTCCGGGGCCGGTGTGACTGCGGTGGGTTGGTACAGGGGGTGCCATGGGTGGCGAAGTCGGGCATACGAAGCTTGATCTTGACGTGATCAAGGGGATGGGCACTGGTCTCGGCAACGTCAAGAAGGCGTTTGAAGGGCTGGAGAAGCTCACCCAGAAATATGGCGACGACTTCGGGCACACCGATCTTGCCGCAAAGTTCGAGGACTTCGCCGGCAACTGGGAGATCAAGCGCGAGGAATTGACGGCCGAGATCGACACGTTGGCCAAGATCGCCAAGGCCGCCGCGGAGGCGTACGAGGACATCGATCACCAGCTGGCCGAAGCCATTCGAGGCGCTCAGGACCCCAATGCCCCGAAGAAGGGGAAGTAGCCGTGGTGGGACGGCCGCGCGATTGGCACCCCGTAGCGGACGGTGATCCGGTTCCTGGTGACCCCGACCAACTGGCTTCTCTGGGACGGAAACTGCGTAAAACCGCGGAAGAGTTGCAGCGGCAGATCCGAAACCTCAATGCCGTCGCCAAGGTCGAGGCGTGGGACAGCAAGGCCGGCAAGGAGTTCCGGGAGAAGGCGAAAGGCAATGTCAAGAAGCTTGAGGCCGCCTTCAAACGGTATGACGCGGCCGCTGACGCCATCGGATCCGAGGTGACGGAGGTGGGCGGCGGTTACCAGGACAAGCTGCACGCGAAGCCGAAGAACTACGCCTCCGATTTGAATCGTGCCCAGGAGATTGCGGACGCCGCGCTCAAGGAGGCCAGGGATGCCGATGAGAGGAAGGGGGCAGCCCAACGGGGCCTGGATGGGCTGACGGAGAAACAGAAGGACGACAGGAAGAAGATCGAGGAGAAGCGGGATGCCGCTGGAGATGAGATCCAGGCAGCCAGGGAGAAGGTCGGAGAGGCTGAACGGATCCGGAACGAGGCTGCGCGGAGAGCATGCGAGGCCATTGACAACGCAATCAGCAACGATTCACTGAAGGATGGATTCTGGGATAAATTTGATGATTGGGTCAATGACATTGGAGAGTGGACAGGGAGCATCGCCACATGGCTCGGCGTTGCGTCACTCCTGATTGGCTGGATTCCCGTCATCGGGCAGGCCCTGGCCGGAGTTCTGGGCAGCCTGGCCATGGTTCTCACCCTGGTGAGCACGCTGGCCACTCTTATTCAGGTCGCGCGAGGCGACAAGGGGTGGATGGACCTGGGAATGGCCGTGGTCGGATTCCTCATGATGGGAGTCGGCAAGGCTTTTTCCAAGATGGCGGGCAAGTACGCGAAGACTGCTCTTGGCCGTATGGGAAAGGTCACTGAGTCCGCCACCTCGAAACAGTACAGGCGAAGTGCCAAGAGGGTGAACAAGCTTGCTGCCGGCCCCATCAAGTGGCAGCGAGGGGAGTTCGTCAACTCGGTGAAGGGGAGGCTCCAGAATTTCAAGCTGGAGAAGGGGGATGGCTGGAAGTCCTTGACGGAGCCGTTCACGGAGCCCTTCTCGGGGAGGGCGTGGGGGGACAGTCTCGGCACGCTGAGGAGCGCCGGAAGTTATCGTGACGCTTGGCGAACGGTGGTTGGCAGAGGAGACGGCAATGCGGCGCTCGGAGTCGGGCGGTCTTTTTCCGCGGCCGATGCGGGTGTCGCATCCCAGCTCAAGGACGTCAAGTTCGCTTCGCAGGGCCTGAACAGTTCGGAGGCGGTCAACAGGATCTCGCGGACGGCTACGGGTATCTCGCTCGCCGGCGCCGGGGTCACGGTCGGAGGAATGGCCTTGGACAGCAATCTCAATCCGCTGCTCGACTGAAAGGAAGAACGATGACCTCAGGAGGCGTTCCCTCGGGCGCTGACGACTTCGCATGCCGCTTCGACCTCGGGGCGGGTTGGGTGGATCTGACGCTCCAAGGCGGGTCGAAGGGCGAAGCGACGGGGCTGGCCGGTGCGGCGCTCGACGGGTTCAATCCGCTCGAACTCCAGGTCGGACGACGAGAGCTGTTGAGCGACCTGATCGATCGGGCTGTGGATCTCAACAGCGACGATCCGATCTTCGCTGCCTCCTACTATGGAAAGGACGGGGTCGGCCTGATCAATTTCGTGGTCGATTCCTACAGTGAAGAAGGCGAGCCCCGACCCAGTCGCGAAGAGGTACAGCCATTGCTGGTCCGGTCGGGCCCGGATCGTACGGTGGTTGCCGGCGAACCGGAAGTTTCATACCTGGATCTTCCTGCCGGACCTGCCGTCCGGATTCAGGCGATGGCGAAGGCCAAGCGAATGTTCGGCTTCGGGAGCCGCCTCAACGAGTTCGTCAAGTATGCGGTGTTCCCGCCAGGGATCGAACAATTCATTGTCATCACGGCGAATTGGCAGGACATCCAGCTCACGGATGAACTCGCACAAGCGACCGATGAGTTGGTGGCCACGATGAGGAACGTTCCGCTCGACGCCAACGGCCAAGAGATCGCCTCAGGCTCCGTGGAGTGACGGCAGCGTGAAGACAGCCAGTGATTTCATTTCACCGCCGCAGGACTACAACGTGATTGTTCCGGATGGCTGGTTTCAGCTGTCGCTTGACCCCGAAGAGCGCGATCGAGGCATTGCCGCCCTTGCCGATCTGCAGTTTCGTGGAATCGACAATGCTCCGCACCTCAGGGAGCAGTTCATGCGAGATGTGCAGAGAAAGGCGAAGGACGCATACGACGTCGGAGGCATGGAGCTGTACCTCTCGACCCTTGTCGTTGGACCTGTCCCGCTTGCTTCCTCACTGCTCACCAGCATGCCGGACCCTGACGAGTGGCCGAGGTGTTCGGACGCCGAAGAGCTCGCGGAACACCTTGCGGTGCTCGATGGGGGCGAACCCGAGGGTGAACTGGGCGTCGTCCATCTGGACGTGGCGGGCATGGCCGTACGCCGGCGTCGCCGCGATGCCCCGGACCCCGCCGCCCAGTTGGGCAACACGTTGCCCACCACGACCCTCACCTACTACGTCCCGATTCCGGCGACAACCAGATGGCTGATGCTGAGCTTCTCCACACCGGTGGACCCATTGGCGGACCAGATGGTCGAGCTGTTCGACGCCGTCGCGGGAACGCTGCATTGGGTGGCGTGACGACCTGCGGTGTGTTGGCGTTCGGGAACCATGTGCCAACATCTTTGCGTGTGTCCCTGTGCCCCCTCGTGTCACTCAAGTCCGTTTCAGTACGCGGCACTTCTTCATTTCTCAACCCTCACAACGCTCCCTGACCGCACGAACACCGGACATTCCGATCACTCGACCCTGGGATACGTACATGCTGACCACGCGACGGCGGACGGCCGTGGCCTGCCTCTTCGCTGCTGCCGTTCTTTCTCTCACCGGTTGCAGTAGCGATTCGGACGACTCCGGGAACGAAAAGATCGCGGGAGCAGGTGGGGGCGAGTCGGGTTCTCCGACGCCGTCCGCGTCCGCGTCCGCCGAGAAAGGTGCCCCGGCCTTCGACCTGCCCCCGGACATCACGGTGGACGTCGAGAAGGAGTCGACCGGGGACGCGGCGAAGGACGCGATCGTGCGGGATGTGGCGTATGCGGCGCAGGCCCGTATCGAGGCCTTCGCCGAGGGGGACGGCCGGACCGCCAACATGAACCGCTACTTCGCGGCGAATGCCCTCGCCTACTGGGGCGATCGCGTGACGACGGTCAAGAAGGACGGGCTGACCGTCACGGGCGACTACCGGTACTTCGACTTCGAGGTCACCGACGTCGCGAACGGCAAGAAGGCGGCCGCCCGTTACTGCGAGGACCAGAGCAAGGCGTACAACAAGGTGATCAAGACCGAGAAGGTGCAGCGCACCCAGCCGAGCGACAAGGACTTCGTCCTCTACACGCTCCAGGTCGAGAAGGACTCCCGCGGCGACTGGCAGGTGACGCAGCAGAACTGGAAGAAGGGGGACGCGTCGTGCGTGCAGGGATAGGGACAGGGATAGGGGCAGGGATAGGTACTCGCACAGCCACAGCCACAGCCACAGCCACCGCCACAGCCACCGCGACCGCCCCCGGTACTGGTACTGGGGCGGGCGTGATTCGTCCCGTTCTGCGGACTGCCGTGGCCGCCGGGCTGGTCATGGCGCTGGGCACGGGATTTCCGGCGTACGCGGGTGAGACCACCGGCGGGGACCAGGGGACCACCGCGCCCGAGCAGCCGGACCAGGACTCCGGTGCCGGTTCCGGCAACGGCACCATCGGTGCCCACATCCGGATCGACCAGAGCAAGGCCGGTTCGGGTGGCCCCACCTCGACCACCACGTCCTCGAACGCGAACTGGAAGCCCCCGGTCTGCTGGTACGAGCCCATGTACACCTCCGAGGAGTACGAGGAGTTCATCAAGACCGCGTACGACGGGGCGCAGGAGCCCGCGGCGAGTTACGCCAGGAAGCGCGAGGAAGAGGGCTACCGCAAGGACGACAAGGGCCTGTGGTGGCAGGTGCAGTTCCGCAACGACGAGTACACCGACGCCTGCCCCGTCACCACGGACAACTGGGAGATCTGGGTCCCGCCGGCCGACCCGCAGCCCGATCCCAACAAGCTCACCCCCGAGACCCTCTCCGAACTCGCCTTCAACTCCACCAAGTTGCCGGTACCGCCCGTCGAACTGAGCCCGCGCGCGGACCGGCTCATCGTGAACCTCGGTACGCGGGTGAAGTTCAAGGGCGACTTCGATCGCGTGTGGACGACCGCGAGCATCGACTACAAGGGCGTCCAGATGGCCGCGACCACCGTCGCGACCCCGGTCGCGCTCAAGGTCGAGGCCGGTACCGACGACGCGGACCCGGCGACCTGCACGTACGACCTCGTGAAGGGCAAGAACGGCTACACGGTCGACAGCGAGGACGCGGGCTGCAACGTCACCTACCGTCGCTCGTCCGGTACGGGCACCTACCCCTTCAAGGCGTCGATCACCTGGAAGGTGACCTGGACCGACTCCGCCGACCCGGACGGCCCGCCGCAGCAGCCCGCCCTGCCGGGCGGTTTGTCCACGTACGAGGAGAACGTCGCGGTCAAGGAGATCCAGGCCGTCAATCGCTAGGCGGTTCCGTGTGGAGCCGTCCGCTCCGGTTCCGGCCCCCGCCCCACTCCTCGTGGCCGACCCGGCCAGCTATCCTCGTCCGGACCCCGCGAGGAATGGGAGAGTCCATGTCTGTTGGATCAGGGGCCGGGGAGTCCCGGGGGCGGAGTCCTGGGCGGTCGGTCGCAGGGAACGTCGCCTTCGGTGCGGGGCTGCTGCTCGTCCTGGCGACCATGACGCTCGGCGCCTTCGCGGGCGTTGCCCTGACCATCGGCTTGGCCGACGACTCGTTCCTGTCGCCGGCGGTACCTGACGACGGCCGGAACGCCGTGGGCATCGGCGGTATCGGCATGGGCGGCCTGCTGGGTCTGATGCTGCCCCTGCTCCTCCTCGCGGCGGTCCGGGGGACCGAGGAGAAGCCCAGGCTCGGACCGGGCGAGGCTCTGCTCAAGGCGCTCGCCCTTGTTCTGTTCAGCGTCTACCTGGTTGTTGTCTCGCTGCTTGCCGCCCAGCTCGGCTGGATCCTTCCCGAGGGGATCACCACGCTGCTCAGCTTCTTCATCGTCGGCTTCAGCTGGGCGCCGGTGGCGCTGTTTCCCTGGGAACGGTTCGGGCTGGGCGGCCTGGGAGGACTGGGAGGGCTGCGCTCGAACTCGAGCGGTCGGGGCGGTTCGGGCAATCGCGGTGATTCAGGCAAGTCGGACTGAGGCCGCCAACTCGTCGGCGACCTCGGCGAGTTCCTCGCCGAGCCCCATTGCCTGCCAGAGCAGCCGGCACTCCAGTGCCGTGGAATGCGCCCGGGGCAGGACGTAGTGCGCCACGCCTTCCAGTACCGAGCCCGCGGCGGAGTCGGGGGCGGTGGGTTCCAGCCGGTGCACCCGCAGCGCGGCACCCAGCGGAAGCTCGACCTCGGTGATGTCCGGAGGCCTGAAGTACGGCCCTTCGGCGCGCTCGGCCTCGGCGCGCAGCACGTCCAGGCGCAGTGACTCCGACGGGATGCTCAGCTCCCGTACGGAGTAGAACGCGACGACGCCACCGTCCGGAGGCGTGTGAAGCGCCGCGCACAACGCTTGCTGGCGCCTCGCCACGCTCCAGTACCAGAGCACGTCCTCGGCGAACGCCGAGCGCCGTTCAGCGGGTACGTCGGCCGTGAAGTGCTCCTCGGCCACGGACCGTGCCCATGCGTCCGGCTGCCGGGCGGTGAGATCGAGAACGAGCCAATTGTGCGGGGCGGGCAGCGTGACTCGGCAGTGCTGCCAGTCCGCGGACGCCGTGTCCGCGGTGTGCGTCGGGGGCGTCAGGGGCATCAGGGGCTACCTTCCGGCCAGTGACGCGTCGGGTCCGGTCACATCGATGTCCTCGTTCCCGAAGAGCCCGATGAAGCTCTTGGAGTCCGCGACCGCCGCGGTACTCGTTGCCCCGATCGCCCATGAGTTGTACTGCAGGGCCTGCTTGAACGCGTCGGGCGTGCCGACGAAGTTCAGGTCCGCGGGATCGATGTTCTTGATACGGGCCAGCTCGTCGACCATCCCCGGCCCCGCGTACATGCTGCCGAAGCCGCGTACGCCACCCGTGCTCCAGGCGTCGCGGAACGCCGCGATGTTGTCGCTGCCCTTGAACAGGTCCCTCCAGTTGCTCCGGACCGCGCCGAGATCGTCGGCGAAGGAACGGGGCAGGCCGCGGAACGCGGCGCCCAGGGAGACGTTCGGCGCCGCGGCGGACCCGGTCGCTCCCGCTCGCGCACCGACCATCTCCACGACCATCGCCCGCCGCGCCGCGGAGTCGAGGCCGGGATGCCAGCCACGTACGTACTGAGTCGCCGCGGTCCACACGCGGCTGCGGCCGGCCGTGGCGGCGAGCTTGGCGCCGGCGGAGAAGACGCGACCGATGCCGAAGGTCGCCAGGCCCAGTACGTCCATGGCGACATCACCCCACGACCCGTCGCCGTTGATGGCCAGGAGGACGTGGCAGACGAGCGAGATGGCGGTCGCGATCAGCGCGATGGTGCCCAGGACACCGGCGAGAGCCTGCCCGATGATCGGGATCCAGCCGACCAGGAGTGCCACCAGCCCGCACACGGCCGCGACGGCTCCCGCGATGTCGGCGACGATGTTCAGGGTGTCCCGGAGGTCGTCCAGCCAGGAGTCGTTGAGGTCGTCGCCCTCGGTGATCTCGTGGATGCGCTTCGCGGCCGTGTTCCCCGCCGTGTTGTGGCGGCCCTTGAGCGTGGCGAGCTGCCCGCGCAGCCCGTCCAGGTCGCCCTGCAGGTCCGTCACCGCGGTGTCGAGCGTCTTCTGCCCGGCCTTGTCGGTGTCCTTGGGCGGGTTGCCGGCCTTGGACTTCGCGGTCGTGAGGTCACCGCTCTTCGTCTCGGCCTGCCCGAGCAGCCGGTCCGCGTCCTCCTGGATGGTCTCGAGCGTGGTGTGGTACTCCTTCAGCGCGGCGCCCGCCTCCTCGTAGCGGCTGTGCGCCTTGCTCACGGTCTTCGCGGTGTCGTCGGCCTTCTCGGCGAACTCCCGGCCCGCCTTGGAGTCCCAGCTCTTCTGGTCGCCGAGCCTGCGCAGCGCGGCGGCGGCGTCCGAGATGGTCTTCGCGGTGGCGGTGAAACGCTTGGCGAGCGCCGTGAGGTCGTACACATCACCCGGTACGGGATCCTCGCTCTCGCCCAGCACCTCCCAGCGGTGGTCGGCGGGGCGCGTCACTTCTGGTCCTTGCCGGTCTGGTCCTTACCGGTCTTGCTCTTGCCGTTCTTGTCCTGGCCGACGAGTGCCTTGTAGAGCTCGTCGTCGATCTGGGTGTACGCCTCGCCGGCCGTCTTGGCGACCTCGCCCAGGCCCTTGATCTCCTCGATCATCTTCTCGCGGTTGTCGTTCCAGCCGTCGGAGAACTCCTGCAGCCGCTCCTGCAGCAGCTTGTGCCCGACCGTCCGCCGGTCGTAGGCGTCCAGCAGCTTGTCGAGCCCCTCGAACTCCGTGGCCACCGTCCGCAGGCCGACCCCGGCCGTATGCAGATCCTCGGTGGAGACCCTGAGTCGCCCCTCCGTCATCCCTGTTGCCCCCGTGGTTCGTGAGTTGTCCGAGCTGTTCGAGTTGCCTGTGTCGCTTGAGCCGATTTCTGCCAGCGGAGGGTACCGGCGACCGCGTCGAAGAGCTCCACCATCGAGTCCGCGATGGGCTCCAGCGGGGTGCTGAACGTCAGCATCAGCACCTCGTCCCGATCCGGTACGGGGACGAAGTACTCCACGATGGTGTCCGCGAACTCGGTGCCGAGCCGCCGGGACTCCCGGGTGCGCTCCGACCGTCGCCGACGGGCCGCCCGCCCGGCGGCCGGCAGCCGTACGAGAGCCGACTCGCCCTTGTCCCTGAGCGCCGAGACCACGTCGAGGCCGTCGAACCGCTGGTGGATGCGGGAGATCAGCAGGGACGCGGAGAGGGGGATGCCCGCCGCTTCCAGGAACGACAGGTAGAGCACCACTCCGCCCTGCTCGACACCCGCCTCGGCGGCCCCCAGCAACTGTTCCTCCGCCTGCCGGCGAAGCACCGGCTGGTCGTCCACACCGGCGAACTGCCTCTTGATCAGGGCACTCACGGACGCCTCTCGCTGCTCCTCGGGCAGGAGCGGAATGCGAAACCAGTCCTCGGGCGTGATCAGGCCGAAGACGTTCTCGCCATCGTTCTCACCATCGGTCCTGCCATCGGCGGTCCGGTCGGCGGGCGTGGTCTGCTGCATGCCGCCCGACGCTAGCTGTGGGGGGCGGGTTTTCGCCACTGCGAAGTTCTCCGCGAGAGACAACAAGAGGCAGCAAACGGAGTCAATTCGGCGCGGGCGCACCGGCGTCAGTGGCCGGCGAAGTCCGCTTGTCGCGTGCCACGGCGACCGCGATCAGCAGGGTGGCCATGGCGACGGTGGACACCAGGCCGACCGCCCACAGCCAGGGGTAGTTGCTGAAGACCCAGCTGGGGGAACTGTCCGGACCGCGGCCCCACTTGCCGGTGTTCTGAGCGTTGTAGATCAGCGACACGAGCTGCAGCATCGCCGCTCCGCACACGACGGCCAGGAGCGTGAAGCCGAATGATCGGACCTTGTGAGACTTCCAGGATTTCCAATCCGTACGGGACGCGGTCAGAACGAAGAGCGTCGCCACGCACGGCACCAATGCGCCCAGGAACATCGCGAATCCGTACGCGCCGCCCGGCCATCTGTCGGCCGACCATTTCCAGGTGTCGTCTCCCCAGAACATGTCCGAAACGACGAGGAAGGCGAACAGGGCCAGAGTGGACAGGAGAACGAGACAGCCGAAGGCCTTGTCGCCCTTCCCGGACCCCTTGTCCTTGTCCCCGCTCCCCGACCGCTTGCCGGGCCGGTGTTCATACCGCAACGAAGACGCGGCCGCCCTCCGCCTTCTTGGCTTGGCTGACCCTGCCATGTTTTTGTCCCCCACAAGCTGGTTGCCATGACCGTGTGAGAAGTCGGCTAGGGCTGTCAGGCCGTGGATTACCGTGACGTCCACCAGGTTCGCAGGAGCCCTGCGCCGACTGCTGCCAGCAGGATTGCCATGATGGTGAATCTTCCGAACGGTGTGGTGGCGAGCAGCCACACACTTCCGAACAAGGACATAATTCCACCGCTGAAAAACAGGACTCTGCGTGCACCCTCGGGCACGGCTCCTGGTGGAATCCAAGACATGTCGATCGGCCTCCAGGCCACTAGGTCGGGGGTGTGGCTATGTCGATCACTGTGAGGACACCGATTCAGTCGTCCTCGGTCTCCGGCGCGACATAGTCATTGTGGCGCAGCGCGATACTGTGAGCCAGGTCGTCGATGTCGTCCAACGCACTCAGAATCTGCGCCGGAGCGGGTGAACTCGTGATGACTACTACATCCCGTCCATGCTCTTCATTACGCCATGCGTAGCGCAAGCTTGACATCACCACGTTTTTCTCGTCTTCGACCGAATATCGAAGCACGCGCAATCCGGTCCCGAGGAAGTCGGTCGTGAAGTCCTCGACGATGGGCTTCTCAACGGATTTCTCGTCGTCGGCGAGTGTGACGCGGCGCAACTCCGACTCTTCCTGGCCTGTGGACTGGAAATCACTAACGAAAACGGGCAGAGGGATCGAGTCGGGAGCCGGAAGGTACAAAAGTACCTCGAACCCGGGAAACATCTTGGGGTAACGCTCGACGCAGGCCACCAAGGTATCTGCCAGTACCTCGATCCCGCCTACTCCGGGATCCTCGTCCCATTCATCCCACCACAGTTCCGCTGTTTCCGTCGCCCACTCCTGCGGTGTCCGTGAATCGTCGTCCTCTTCCCAGGGCTCCACTGCACCAACGGTCCAGCGCAGTGGCACCTCAAGCCAGAAGTCCTCGTCGTAGTCGATCTCCAGCCAGCTCATTCAGTACTCCAACGGAAGGTGGTGACGATGGCGTCGAAGAGAGAGATGGTAGCGTCCGCGAGATCGTCGGACGGATCGCCGCCTCCCATGGTGGAGAAGGAAATCGTCACCCACCGTCCAAGATTCTTGGGTACGGCAACCACGTAGTCCACGCGTCGTGAACCTATTTCAATGTCTTCTGTCGGGTCTGCTTCCATGACCAGTTCCCGTCGGACTCCCGGTGAATCGCCGACGTCGACAGGTTCATAGCCCGCTCCTGACGTCATCGCTGTGAGGAACTGGCCGCGATCAGAGTCAGCAGAACTCACCTCCCCCACCACGAAGGATGCGGCGATGAGTGGCTCACCGGGCTGCGCAACAGGAAGATAGAAATCCAGGCCACCGCTCTTGCGGGCGTTCTTGATGCCTACGCCAAGGCGCCTTCGTATCTCAAGTCGGTACCGCGCAACGAAATCTCGGGGGAGATTTTCGGGAACCTGCCTGCATGCGGCGGACACGAGCTCATCGGCCGCCGACTCCATTTCGCGCTTATTTCTGAGCGGGATTCTTTTCCAACCTGGAGGAAGGATGATGGAGTATCCAACCGGGGCCTTTTCCGCTCGTACGTCGGTCGTGTCAGATGTACGGGGAGTGGGTTTCACTCTATTCCTCAGTCCAGAGAGTGATTGGCTGATGCTCCTAGGTGCAGGCCTTCAGAAATCAGACCCACGCTGCACCGTGAATTGTTCCTTCGTGTCATTGTATCCCTCCACGTAGGGCTTGCCTTCCCAGATGTCGCTGGTCCCGAGGCCCTTGTCGCCCAGGTCGGCTGCGAGTCCAGCTCCGAAAGCCATCCGGAATCGATCCCGATACACTTCCGCGTTTTGGCCGGCCTTCAAGACTTCTGGCGAATTAGGGTTGCTCGCCCGCATGTGCTGGATGTCCCTGTAATGCTGAGCGAATTCCTTGTCCCCGCCCGATGCCGCAAGGTCGCGACGGCCGGAATCTGGCAGCTCTCTGCCGCGTTCTGCCGCCCTTGCCTCATTTCGCGCCGCCTGCTTCTGCTTCTGGAGATTCCCCAGCGCTCTTTCTGCGCCTCTCCTTTTCCTCTTGCTCGTCGTCCTTTTTCGGGCCTGCCTGTCCGCACTCTTGATGGCATTGTTGATCTTATTGTTGTTTTCTGCCCCCTTTGCGGCTCTTGCAACTTTCCCCGCTTCCTTGGCCGATGCTTTTCGCATGACTGTCTGGATTCCCTTGAGGCCCGTGAGGGCTTTGGTTCCGAGTCCCATGGTCAACAGGGAAAATGCATCCATGCCAACGTCCATCCAGGACCCGTCTCCTGTGACGGCGAAGAGCACGTGTGCAGCCATGACCAGGCCTGTGGCTATCGTGGCAATCATCGCGAGCCATCCGACAGGCGTGATGAAAAGCGCGACCAGGCCGATGATGGTGGCAGTCCAACTCAAGATGTCGACGGCAATCTTTACATAGTCGACGACGCCTTCCCACCATGAGTCCTTGATAATGTCATCGATTCCCTCACGGATATTGCGGGCGTGCGTACCGGCGCGGTCATTGCGATGCCCGGTTACTTTTTCAAGCTCTCGCTTTTCGCTGCCGTACGGGTCGCTCTCGTCGCCCTTGTCCTTCTTGTCCCCCGTCGGCTTCTGCTCTTCCTCCTTCTGTTTGGCTTTTCTCAGCAGGGCGTCAGCGTCGGTCTGGCAGTCCTCCAGGTCGTTCGCCCATTTGTCGAGGTGCCCGTTGACTCGCTCGTACCGCCCCGCCACCTCGCGTAGTTGCTTCTCGAGCTTGCTCGATTCGTCGCGCAGCTTTCCGGCGTACTTACCCTTGAGCTCGTCGTCTTCGCTCATCTTCTTGAGGGTTTTTGCCTGCGCGCGAAGCTTCTTCGCCACACCGCGCAAGTGCGCGGCCTCCGAGCGGATGTCCTCAGGGTCTCCTGGAACCGGGTCGGCTTCAGCAAGCGGATGCCAGTCGCGCGGACGCGTCTTGCTGTTCGCGGCCACTATTTCTTCCCCTTGCGGGTGGAATCAGCGAGCTCTTTGTCCAACCCCGTGAACGAGTCGATAGTCGAAGTCACCAGCTTTTGGACGGTTTCGATGCTACCCAAGAGCTCCTCGCGATACTTTTCCCAGTTGTCCACGAAGTCGCTCATGGCATCGGTGATCTGTCCGCTTCCCCATTCTTTTTCCATCGAGTCTTTTCGCTTGTCGAGACCTTCAAATTCATTTTTGATCGTCTTGAGGCTGCTCTCGGATGAGACAAGCAGGTCGACATTGACAATGAGATCTGAGTCCCCGGCCACGGATCCCCCAGCTATTCTTAATCGATTAATGGACTGGATTTGCTGGACGGTGACGTCCTGGTCTTGCCGAATGCGCCGTCGAGCGGGTGTGGTTGCAGGCGGAGGGAGAGTCGCAGCCGGCTCCGCGCGTACGGAACCGGCCGCTGACCACGTGCCCGCTCAGCGGTTGACGGCCTGGGCCTCCTGGACGGTGATGTCCTGGACGGCCTCGATCGTGCCGTCGGGGAGGCCCACCGGGCCGCCCTGGCCGGTACCGGTCCAGCTGATCTCCCAGGTGAGGGACGCCTTGAGCGGGAAGGTTCCGCCGTTGGACGAGCGGCCGTAGACGATGCCGCAGGGAGGTGTCTCGTCCGCTCTGCCCTTGGCGTAGGGCTCGCCGATCCTGCCGTCGGCGATGGGGCATTCGCCGTTGGCCGGGATGGTGGTGGCGTCTTCGGTGCCGGGGTCGAGGGTGAGCGACTTGGGAGTGGCGGTCGTGGTCGCCTCGATGTTGAAACCGGGGACGTTGATGGCTGCCGTCGCCTGGACCTCGTCGAAGGCCGCGTCGTCTAGCCAGGCCCAAGTCGGCAGGTTCACCTTGGTGATGGCCTCGGGGGCCAGCGTGACCTTGGTGTCGGGGAGCTCCATGTGCTGGTACGCGAGGGCGGCGAGCATCTCCGGAGTGATGGCCTCTTCGTACTGGGGCGGCGGAGCCTCGCCGTTCTCGACCCAGAAGGGCAGGTCGGTGCACGATTTCCGCTTGAGGTAGTCCGGCTCGTCGGGGTTCTCGACACCGGCCCAGAACATCCCCTCGCCGTCCTTCTCGACGTTGTAGTCCTTGTAGCCGGGGGTGTCCGTCCAGCCGTAGTCGTCCTCGTAGTGGCGCTCCATCTCGCCGATCGCCGCGCCCGCGTGGCCGGTCATGCCGGGCGCGTCCTTGGCGCTTGCGATGTCCTTGGACATCTTCTTCTTGAAGTCCTTGGCGCCGAGGTAGGGGGCGTACCAGCAGGGTGGCGGCGTCCAGTTGACGTCCGACGAGGCTACGTTTCCGCTGCCGCCGCTCTTGGCGACGGCGCCGGAGTACTGGATTCGCGCGGCTGCGTAGATGCCGGACTCGTTGCTGCCGCCCTTCTCTTCGGCGCCGCCGCCCTTGCCGTAATCCACTGGTTCCGCCGCGGAGTTGGGCGCCATGAGGAGGAGAGCGCTGATCGCGAGAGTCAGGGCTGCGGTGCTGGTGCCGAGGGGCGTACGCCACGATCCGTTCACCGGCACTTCTCCGCTCCAGTCTCGACGAACACCTTGGACGCCTGCCACAGGCCCTCGCCCGTGGGGAACTTGACCATGACGATCTTGTAGTACCCGAAATCCTTGATGCTGGGCTCAGCCTTCAGGACTTTCCCCGTTTTGACTTCCTTGCCCAAGAACTTTCCGGTGTCTGCGCAGAATGCGACCTCCACGGAATTGCCGTTCGGGGCGGACCGTGTGGTGGCGTCGTAGTGACGGCGGGTGCCGGTGGCGGTCCAGCCGCCCTTGATCCACTCGTTGATCTGCACCTTCGCGTAGTGCAGCCCCTCGCCCGTGGCGTAGGCGGTCACGGCCGCGTCCTTGGTCGTGCGCTTGTCGACGCCCCGGTAGATGGCGCGGAGGTAGTTGGCGGCGTCATCCATCGCAGCCGCCTCGTTCTCGTCCTTCGGCTTGTCCCAGTCAAAGACCAGGTTCATGTCCTTGGGCAGCGACACGTCCACGCCGTCCGGCTTGTCCTCCGCCGGTGCTCCCGAGGGCTCCGCGGACTTCTTGGGCTTCTCCGCTCCCTGGCCGGCGCCGGCGATCTTGTCGTTGTCGCTGGACTTGTCGTCCCCGCTGCCACAGGCCGTCAGCAGCAGGGCTGCGGTCGCGGCGAGCGCGGCAGCAACGGGCAAAGAGCGGCGCTTCACAGTGATCTCCCCGTGAGACAAAGGTGCAGTCAAGAGTATTGACGGTATCTGTGGGGCGATCAGTTTCGCTACAGCGAACTTCCTTGCATGGCTGGGCGGACAGGGAGGAATCCGGGCAAGCCGACGACGCTTGTGGCCTGATCGTGTCTGGTCCCACGGCGGCCCTGGTGACGACCAGGACCAGCTTCACTTCGGCGAAAGCACGCCGGAAGGCGGCCGGTGATGCAGCCTCCGCAGCTCCTCCTGCGATTCGGGGGAGAAGTCCTCCCAGTGCTGCTTGAGGAGGTCGACTTCGGTGCCATCGGCGTCCATGACCATGGAGCGGTCGGAGATACCGAAGAACCCGTCCGCGGCGCTGGGCGCCAGCGCCGCGACCCGATAGCAGCCGCACAGATTGCGGGTGATCAGAGGAGGCCCGGCATCCGGTGCGTGAGTGGCGGCGAACGCCTCGGCCGTACTGTGCTGGGCCGGGGTGAGCGACTCCAGGGATACGAGGTCGGGGTGGTCGGCGGTGTAGCGCGTGAGCCTCTCCCGCCAGAGGCTGGTGAGCCGGCACCAGGAGCCGTCGGTGAAGACGACCTTCATGTCGTCACCGTCCTTGAAGTCCCGGCGCTCGACCGTGCCGATGGCGGACCGCGGGGTCTCCCACAGCACCTCGTCCTTGACGACCTCCCTGTGCTTCTCGGCGAAGGGAAGGCCCACGATCAGCAGACGGCGGTCGGTGAGGATCGCGTGGGTGCGGTAGTGCTTCTGCTTGCAGCGGCCGGGATCCAGCTGCCAGGGCAGGGTACGGGCGATCGTGCCAGGCGCTGCCCACATCACAGGGAAGTCCTCGACCTCGTCGGCCCGGTCGCGGGTGGTGCCCGAGCCGGAGCCCCGGACGCCGCCTCCGACATTGCCTCCCAGAGAACTGAGGGCGGCCATGATCACGACACCCACCGTGATCGCTCCGCCTTTGAGCACGTTGAGCCCCAGCGCACCGCCGCTCGAACGGACCCTGTGGACCGGCCCCTCCGGCCAGCCCGCCAGCTTGCTCAGCTCGCCTTGGATGTCGTTGCGTTCCGTGTCGCGGAACCAGCGCTTGCCCCGTACGCGCATCGCCGCACCCGAGGCGAACGTGACCGGTGTACGGGCGAGCAGGGTCTCGCCCGGATCGGGCTGCCAGTAGTCCATCGCTGTACGAATCCTCCGGGCGGCGGCGGTCGTCGTCGGATGTCGCTGGTGGACGCCGCTTGTCGCCGGTTCAGGGGTGGATCTTGTCAGCGCCTCACTCTGTCACTCCTCACCGGCCGCGGTCCCGCCGGGTCCGGACCGTCGGGCGGAGATGAACGGCCCGCGTCCGCAGGTTCGTCGTGGTCGTGCCGCAGCAGGCGCCCCAGTACTCCACCGCTCCACGGACGCGGTGCGCTTGCGGCGCGGTGCCCAGTCGCGAACGCCACGGCATCCGACTCCCGCGAACCACGCATCCGCCGCCTCGTAGGCTTACGCGCACCAGTCTGCGTCGGAACGGGGAGATCAACCACATGGCCCGCTACATGGAGACGCTCACCATCGAGCGCGGCGGTTTTCGGATCAAGGTTCCGGAGTCGTGGTGGGAGTTCGATGTGCGGCCGGAGTCGCGGGACGACTCGATCCGGCGGATGGTGGCCGAACGGGTGCGTCAGCAGCCCGAGTTGGCCAAGTATCAGGACACGTACACCGCCTTCCTCCGGAAGGCGGCGGGGGACGCCTGGAAGTCGGGCGCGCTGTACTGCGGCTGCATGGCCGAGAGCTTCGGCGGCGACACCCCCATCACCGGCTCGATCACCGTCTCGCTCGTCGGCGGGCGTACGCAGGCCGGCGAGCCCCTCTCCACCGACCCGCAGGTCATCGCGAGCCGGCTCGCCGTGCGCGAGGCCAAGAAGGAGGGCGACGCGTGGCGGAAGGTCACGACGGTCGACATCCCGGGCGTCGGCCCGGCCGCGCGGACGTACGGCATCGAGGACATCCCCGTACCCGACGACGCCCTCAAGCGCACCATCCGTGCCGTGCTCATGCAAACGTTCATCCCCGTCCCGGGGCAGGAGGGCAAGGTCGCCCTCGTCGCGGGCAGCAGCCAGGTGCTCGACCTCGCCGACTCGTTCTTCGACATCTTCGACGCGATCACGTCGACGTTCCGCTTCGCGGAGTAGGGAGGGCGGGGGCGTAACCCCTGTACTGGGCCCCGCCACCCTCGTGACCACCCTCGTGGCCTTTTCACCGAACACCCGTACCCAGTAACTTCACTTGTGCGTATGTGTGGTTGACGGGGTTGGCGTGACGGGGGTTGCGGCATGGCGGGTTATCGGCCGACGGACTGGCATGTGCTGGACCTGGAGAAGGATCCGACGCCGGGCGACCCGGACCGGGTTCGCACCCTGGCCAAGAACCTGCACGACTTCGCCGACGACGTGCAGGATGCACTGCGCCTGGTGAAGGGGATGGCGGACGAGGACGCCGTCCTGACGATGGTGGGCAAGACCGCCGATGTGTTCCGGGACGAGTTCTCGGGTGTTCCGAAGAACTTGAAGAAGCTGAAGAAGTCGTACGACTTGGCCGGGGACGCGCTGGCGGCGTACTGGCCGCAGTTGGAGCGTGCCCAGGCTCTCGCCGACAAGGCCCTCGCCCAGGGGCGGGAAGCCCAGGCCGATCTCTCCTCCGCCAAGTCCCGTCTCTCCTCGGCCGATTCATGGGTGACCCGGGCCAACAAGGAAGCCGACAAGTACAAGGACGACCCGGGGTCGGCGGGCAAGGACGTCCCCAAGCCGGACGAGGCGAAGGTCCGTGCCGCCACCCGCGACGCGCAGAGCGCCAAGGACGCCCACACCTCCGCCCAGTCCGACGTCTCCACCGCGCAGAACGCCCTCGACGCCGCGAAGAAGATGGCCGCGGACGCGCGGAAGATGCGCGAGGACGCCGCCGGGGACGCCAAGCGCAAGCTCGACGAAGCCTCCGACGCGGGCATTCAGAACCGTAAGTGGTACGAGGAGGTCGGCGACTGGTTCGTCGACAACTGGGACACCATCGTCGCTGTATGCAAGGTCGTGGTGGCCGTTCTGGGCGTCATCGCGCTCATCATCGGCGGGCCCATCCTCGGCGCGATCGTCCTCATCGCCGCCCTCGTCGTCCTCGCCGACACCCTCAACAAATATATGAAGGGCCAGGCATCCCTGTTGGATGTGGCCTTCGCGGCGCTGGACTGCATACCCGGCATGAAGGGGCTGACGACTCTCGGCGGGCTTGCCAAGGGACTCAAGGGGCTCGGCGCGATGGGTCTCAAGGGCATGGCAAAGGCGCTCGGGAAGGGGCTGAGGAGAGGCGCCGACGATGCCGTGGCCAAGAGCAAGCCCGCGAAGGGCCGTTGCAAGAACGGCGACCCCGTCGACATGATCTCCGGCGAAATGCTCATGACGGAGACGGACGTCCTGCTGCACGGCGTGCTGCGCCTGGGAGTGGCAAGGACTCATCTTTCCACGTACAGATGGGGGCGGTGGTTCGGGCCCTCGTGGACGTCCACGCTCGATCAGCGCCTCGAACTCGACGACGAGGGCGTGTTGTTCGCGACCGAGGACGGGATGATCCTCGTCTATCCCGTACCGGGCAGCGGGAGCGAGGTCCTGCCGGCGGAAGGCCCGCGATGGCCGCTCGCGTGGGACGACGAGCGGCCGGGTGCTATGCGTGTCACCGACCCGAACACCGGACTCACCCGCCACTTCGCGCCGGTCGGCCGGAATTCTCACCACGACACGACTTTCACTCTTCCTGTCACGGCGATATCGGACCGTCACGGCAACCGTGTCGAGTTCGACTACGACGATGCCGGGACGCCGCTCGGCATGCGCCATTCCGGCGGCTACCACGTGGCCGTCGAAGCGGACGGCGGCCGTGTCACCGGGCTTCGGCTCCTGCGAACCGACGGTGACCCGACCCGGCTGGTGACCTATGGGTATGATGCGGGACGCCTCAGCGAGGTCTACAACTCCACCGGTCTGCCGTATCGATTCACCTACGACCACGAAGACCGCATCACTTCCTGGACCGACCGGACAGGGGACTGGTACCGATACGTCTACGACGACTCCGACCGGGTCGTCAGCGGTGTGGGGGTCGACTCCGTCCTGAACTGCACCATCGCGTACGACCCGGAGCAGCGCAGCACGCGCTACACCAACTCCCTCGGCCACACCACGACGTACCGCCACAACGAGCGGCTCCAGCTGATCTCCACGACGAACGCGCGTGGTGAGTCGCTGACCAACGAATGGGACCGCTACAACCGGCTCACTTCCCAGACCGATGCGTTGGGCAACACCGTCCGCTACACGCACGACGCCGCGGGCAACATCACCACCGTTGTCCGTCCCGACGGCACATCGGGCAGAGCGACGTACGACGAACTGAACCAGCTGGTGCGGGTGGTCACCCCCAGCGGCGCCGTCTGGCAGCACAGTTACGACAGGGGCAACCACGTCCGCACCGTCTCACCGACCGGTTCGGAGACCCGATACGCCTACGACGACACCGGTGGTCTCATCGCCGTCACCGACCCGGCCGGCCGGACGAGCCGTGCCCGATGCGACGGCGCGGGGCTGCCCGTGGAGTTCACCGACGTCCGGGGCGCGGTGAGCACGGTCGAACGGGACGACTTCGGCCGAGTGACCGGTGTCACCGACGCCCTGGGCCGTACCACGCGCCTGCGCACGACGGTCGAGGGCCGGACCGTGTGGCGCCAAGGACCTGACGGGCACCAGGAGTTCTGGCAGTGGGATGCCGAGGGGAACCTGCTCTCCCAGACCGACCGTGCCGGACACGTCACCTCCTTCACGGTCGGCCCCTTCGGCCAGGTAGCGGCGCGTACGACCAGCGACGGCACCACGTATTCGTTCAGCTACGACACCGAACTGAACCTCCTGAGCGTGGCGGATCCGCAGGAGCGCAGCTGGCAGTACACCTACGACGAGGCGAACCGGTTGACGGCGGAGGTCGACTTCTCCGGCCGGAACCTCACGTACCGGCTCGACGCCATGGGCGCGCTCGTCTCCCGCACCAACGGAGCCGACGAAACGGTGGAGTTCGGCCGTGACGTGCTCGGCCGTCTCACAGAACTGCACCACGACGGTCTCTCGGTTCGGTACGCGTACGACGCGGCCGGACGGGTCGTACGGGAGACCGGACCCGAGGTCACGGTCGAGCGGGAGTACGACACCCTGGGTCTGCTGCTGTCCGAGAGCATCGACGGCAGAACCACACGCTACGAGTACGACGCCCTGGGGCGGCGCGTCAGGCGGCGCACTCCCACCGGGATCGAGTCCACCTGGACGTACGACGACGCCGGGCACCCCACCGTTCTCGACACGGCCGGACACCGCATCACGTTCGAGTTCGACGAGTCCGGCCGGGAGACCGGCCGCGGCCTGCCGGGCGGTGTCGCGCTCAACCAGGCGTGGGACACGGCGGGATGGCTCAGCACGCAGCAACTCGTCCGGACCTCCGAAGAAGCGCAGACGCTTCTTCAGGAGCGTGAGTACACCTATCGGCCGGACGGCATCCCGACCGGGATCGAGGAGCTCACGAGCGGCGGCAGGCGGTTCACCCTCGATCCGCGGGGGCGTGTCACAGCCGTCGACGGACGGGGCTGGACCGAGCGATATCAGTACGACGAAACGGGCAACGTCAGTAGGGCCGTGGTCCCGGGAGCGGACGACGGCGACGCGGACCGCGCCCACGCCGGCAACCGGATCCTGCACCGGGGACGCACCCGCTACGAGCGCGACGGTGAAGGGCGCATAGTCCGGACCGTCCTGCGACTTCTCAACGGGCAGAAGAGGACACAGGTCTACACCTGGAACAGCCGCAACCAGCTCATCGGAACGACGACCCGTGACGGCGACCGATGGCGCTACCTGTACGACTCCACGGGGCGCCGTGTGGCGAAGCAGCGGCTGGACGGCGGCGGAGGCGTCTGTGACGAGACCCTCTTCGTCTGGGACGGCACGAGACTCATCGAGCAGGTCACCCGGAGCGGCCGCGCCACGTCATGGGACTACAGCCCCGGCAGCCATCAGCCGGTGGCCCAGCTCGACCGACCGGGTGCCGATCTCGACACGCGATTCCACGCCATCGTCACGGACCTGTCGGGTTCGCCGTCCGAACTCGTCTCCGCCGACGGCAACGTTGCCTGGCAGCCCCGCAGGACGCTTTGGGGAGAACGCCTCCCCGAACCGCTCCAGGAAGGCGGCGACGGCGGGGTCGACTGCCGCCTGCGCTTCCCCGGCCAGTACGCCGACCCGGAGACCGGCTGGCACTACAACTACCAGCGCCACTACGACCCCGGAACCGCGCAGTACACGAGCCCCGATCCGCTGGGCCTCGCGGCCGGCCCCAACGACAGCTCGTACGTGCCCAATCCCTATCGGTGGATCGACCCCCTGGGCCTGCACTGGCAGGACCCCAACAACGGTATGCAGTTCGGGCGTGACCCGAGCCTCCCGGAAGGCGACCGGGAGTACACGCGGAGTAATCAGTATCCTTCGGAATACCGGACGTCCACCCACGACTACATGGTCGAGAACTACACGGACGAGGGCCGGGCGGCCGGAGGAGTACCGCTCGACTCCAACGACCAGAGGGTTCCCCGGGACCAGCTGACCTGGCGCAACGGCAACGACGAATTGATCTGGGACCCCCACGCCGAGAATCCGAAGCCGTTCAACCGTACGGTGACCTACGAACATCTTGATCCTGTGGTCCAGCACTGGAACCGGGAGGGACGCTTCAGCGACAGGGCCACGCGCAATGACTTCTACAACAACACCGACCATCTGGAACCGATGGACTGGAGCGAGAACTCCCGGGGTGGTGGGCGTATGACGGACACCTACATCCAGGAAGTCGGAGAAGGGTACTCGTGCAGCTGATCGTGGAGGAATCATGGACATTCGTGCCGTAGTGAGCGGATTTCGCGATGTGGCACCCCTTCCGGGGCTGGCCGATGCCTGGCACTGGTCGCCGGCTCCCCGAATCGACTTCGCGGGTGCGCTCTCCGCGGACGGCGAGCGGTTGCTCCAGCTGAGCGCGCGAAACTCCTACGACCAGGAACTGGCCATTGCCGCGCTGGAGTTCGGCAGGGAGCACGAAGCGCAGATCTTTGCGCGGAACCCCCATCTCGGCACGGTCGGCGGATTCAAGGCGCCGGGCGGGCAGGGGTTCGACGTCGTGGCCGGAGTGGGACCCGAGGTGCATCGTTTCTATCGCGTGGAGAATCCGGATCTCACTCCGCACGTCCGTCTGACGTTTCCTGCCTATTCCTACGAGTTCTCCGGCGAAGAGTCTCTCGACGAGGCCATCACCCGGTACCGCATGCTGAAGATGAACAACTTCGACCGTGAGCCGCTGCCGTTCGTGAAGATGCGCTTCACGAATACGCGGACCCGGGGCCGGAGCACCAACGCCGGACGCGGATTCACCGAGCCGCAGCGGATGCGGGACGAACTTCGGCAGATGGACGGCGGCGAGGGCAGCTTCGTGGAGTTCGAGAACCGGCACGGCAAGGTGTGGCGTGTCGAGTGGCACGGGGCGTGGTTCATCGCGGAGTGGGAGACGCAGGACGGCCGGCCCCGCGAGATCGGCCTCGACGAACTCCTCGAATTCGCGGCGGCCCGTTTGCGGGACTGAGCCGATGTGTTCGTTCCGGTGAGAGCCAGGGTGAGCCGCTGGGCATGTGCCCGTGGCTCACTCGTGAGGGTGGTTCACGGGCGGGCCCCTGGATCACCCCAGCTTCGCGTTCTGCGCCCCGACCACAACCGCCGCCAGCTTCGTGTCGCTCGGCCTCGACTCCGCGATGGCCCTGCCGTCCACCGAGAAGTAGACCGCGATGACGTCGTCGCGGCGTACGGCGGCCGAGTGGAGTGTGTGGGTGGTGTCCAGGACCGTCATCGTGGACTTGAAGGCGAGGGACTCGTCGCCCGCCTTGGTGGTCGGTTCCGCGGTGACCGAGTCGTACGGGCTGGTGCCGCTCTTCGACTTGGCGGTGAAGCCGTCGCCGCAGGACGCCACCGCCTTGGCGAGGCCGGCCATGGCCGACTCCGCTCCGCCGTCCTCGTACGAGGTGAGCGTGACGTAGGTGTAGCCGCCGTTGAGGCCGTCCTTCGAGGCGACCCGCGTGAGGTCCGCCTGCGGTTCGCCGAGCGGGAGTTGGTTCATCGCGTACGCCAGCGGGGCGCACACCTTCTTGTCCAGGGCCACCTCGTCCGGCGACTTGGCGAACACGAACTCGTCGGAGGGTTCCTCGACTCCATAACCGTCCACGTCCGCCTTCGTGATCATGAGCTTGGCCAGGCGCTCCGCCGGGCTGACCTCCTTGGCCCCGGACGCCGTGGCTCCGGCCCCGGGCCTGTCCGCCGCGTCCGTCTCCGAGTCGCCGCTTCCGCAAGCGGTCAGTCCGGCCAGCGCGAGGACGGAGAGCGCGGCGGCGAGGGCGGATCGCTTCATGTGGGGGCGGGCTCCTTGGCTTTCGGTGGCTGAGGGGGGATGACGGGTGGGGGCGTCAACCTCGCGGCTGAAGATCGCTGAAGATCCTTCCACGCCCCCGCCCCACCCCTGCCCCGCCCCCGTGAGCGAGTAGTGCAGACCTGATGGACGGAGCGTGACGAACGGCCGTCGGAGCAGGGGTGGATGATTCGCTGGTGCACAGCGGCAGCCCCGTACGCAGGCCCTTCCTCGACCGGGAACCGAACGGCCCGCGTTGCGCGTGGATAACGTCGGGGCGTGTGGGGTCCGGGGCCATGGGCGTGCCTTGAGGGGCTTATGCGCTGCTGATACGGTGCGATGACTTGACACTCAGTCCGGCCGTGGCTATTCGACCAGGTCGGGCGGTACGCCCGGTGCGGCCGAAGTGTTCCAAGTGTCCTGAATGACGAAACCTTCTTGGGTGTACGGGGAGCGGTTGCGTGAAGATCCAGGAGCGTACGGGGGCGGGCAACAACCGTTCCGCTGCGCCGGTTCAGCCGACGATGGGGGAGCGCCTTCCCTCGCCGCCTCGCGAGCGCAAACCCGCGCTGGCCGCGCTCGCGGTCCTGCTGATCCTCGTGGGTGCGCTCGGGGCGACCATGCTCGTGCTGCGCGCCGGTGACCGTGTCGAGGTCGTGAAGGTGACCGGCGACATCCAGGCCGGCCAGTCCGTCGGCGACAACGTGGAGTCGGTGCTGGTCGCGGACGACGCGGGGATCAACTACGTCAAGTGGTCCCAGGTGGACACCCTGAAGAAGCTCAAGGCCAAGTCCACGATCTACAAGGGCACCCTCGTCATCGGCGAGATGTTCGGCACCGAGGCCGGCGTCCCGGCAGGCAAGGCCATCGTCGGTCTCTCCCTCAAGGAGGGGCAGTACCCCGAGGGCATCGAGGTGGGCGACCTCGTTGCCGCCTACCAGGTCAACAACACCGGTTCCTCGAACACGGACGACGACACGGGCACCGGTGCCGCGGGCAGCGGCAGCACGCCGATCGTCTCCGACGCGCGTGTCAGCACGGTGCCCTCGACCAAGAGCGACGCCACCATCAGCAGCACCAACAAGCGTTACACGGTGACCGTCGACGAGAGCGATGCCGCCGCGCTGGCCCGCGCCGCCGCGGCGAACCAGGTCGCCCTCGTCAAGGTCCCCGGCAACTAGCGGCGAAGAGAGTCACACACACCATGGCCCTCATCGCCCTCGCCGCCGACAAAGGTTCCCCCGGCGTCACCACGGCGGCCGTCGCCCTCGCCGCCGTCTGGCCCCGCAGGGTCCTGCTCGCCGAGACCGACCCGGCCGGCGGCGACCTCGTGTACCGCAGTGCCGCCGCGCACGGCGGGCCGCTGAACCCGAACACCGGCATGCTGTCCATCGCGGCAACCGCCCGCCGTGGCCTCGTACCGGATCAACTCTGGGACCACGTACAGCCGTTGAGCGGTGGGCTCGAAGTGCTCGTCGGGCTCGGGAACGCCGAGCAGGCGGCCGGGCTCGCGGGGCTGTGGCCCACGCTCGGCCGGGCCTTCGCGCAGCTCGCCGACTCCCCGCACGCACCCGCCGACGTCATCGCGGACTGCGGACGGATCAGCGGAGACACCCCGGCCGTCGAGATGTTCTCGCAGGCGGCCCTCGTACTCCTCATCTCCCGCACCGAGCCGGAGGCCATCGCGCGCGTACGCGACCGGGCCGCCGCCCTCAGTGCCAAGCTGCACGGCGGAGCCCGTGGCGCGGCCGCCCTCGGCACGCCCCTCATCGGGGTCGTCCTCATCACCGACCCGAGCGAGTCCGGCAAGCTCGTCCACCAGGTCAACGACATGCTGGTGGCCGCGCAGACCGGCGCCCGCGTCGTCGGCACGGTCGCCGACGACCCGGCGGGCGCCGACCAGTTGGCCGGCCGCAGGCGCGGACGGCTCGACAAGTCGCTGCTCATCCGCTCGGCGCGCAAGGTGACCTCGGACCTCTACCAGCAGTTCGGCGCGGCCTGGGCCGTACCGGCGGCCGACGGTCCGAACGGCCGGCCCACCGCCGGAGCCGGCCGATGACGGCGGAGACGTACACGCGCGGGGCAGCAGTGGGGGGCGGGCGATGACCGCCGTCGACCACCAGCTGGTCAAGCGGTTCCGGCAGGAGGCCGGTGACCGTATCGCCGAGCAGCGCCGGCTCGACCAGGTCTCCGGCGTCACACCGATGTCCAACGAGGACGAGCGGCACTACGCCCGCGCGGTGATAGCCCAGATACTGGAGGAGTACGCCCGTACGGAGATCAACTCCGGGCGTACGCCGCTGGACGCCGAGACCGAGGAGCAGTACGCGGCCGCCGTGCACGCCGCGCTCTTCGGAGTGGGGCGCCTGCAGCCGCTGCTCGACAACCCCGAGGTCGAGAACATCGACATCAACGGGTACGACCAGGTCTTCGTCGGTTACGCGAACGGCGAGGAGACCAAGGGCGATCCCGTCGCCGAGACCGACGAGGAGCTCATCGAGCTCATCCAGATCCTCGGCGCGTACTCCGGACTCTCCTCCCGGCCCTTCGACTCCGCCAACCCGCAGCTCGACCTGCGGCTGCCGGACGGCTCCCGGCTCTCCGCCGTCATGGATGTGACCCGGCGCCCGGCGCTCTCCATCCGTCGCGCGCGCATGGGCAAGGTCTTCATGTCCGACCTCGTCGGCAACGGCACGCTCACCCCGGAGATCGGGCACTTCCTCGCCTGCGCCGTCCGGGCCCGCAAGAACATCATGATCGCGGGCGCGACCAACGCCGGTAAGACGACGCTGCTGCGGGCGCTCGCCAACGAGATCCCGCCGCACGAGCGCCTCATCACCGTCGAACGCGCCCTGGAACTCGGACTCGACACCTTCGCCGATCTGCACCCGAACGTGGTGGCTTTCGAAGAGCGGCTGCCCAACTCGGAGGGCCAAGGCACCATCTCCATGGCCGAGTTGGTGCGGCGGTCCCTCCGTATGAACCCCTCGCGCGTCATCGTCGGTGAGGTCCTCGGCGACGAGATCGTGACCATGCTGAACGCGATGTCCCAGGGCAACGACGGCTCGCTGTCCACGATCCACGCCAACAGCTCCAGCGAGGTCTTCAACCGTATTTCCACGTACGCGCTCCAGGCCACCGAGCGGCTGCCCATCGAGGCCAGCCAGATGCTCGTCGCGGGCGCGGTGAACTTCGTCGTGTTCGTCCAGCGGCGCAACAACTACCAGACGGGCGGCCGACTCCAGCGCATGGTCACCTCCATCCGCGAGGTCAACGGCGTCGACGGACGCGTCCTGTCCAGCGAGGTGTTCGCCGAGGCGTCGGACGGCCGGATCCTGCCGCACGCGCCCCTCGCCTGCCTCGAAGACCTGATCCAGCACGGCTATCGCCTGCCCGGCGGGAACTGGGGGTGAGCTGACCATGAACCTCGACGGACTCGGCTCCATGGGCGGGCTGTTCTCCACCACCGTCCTGTACGCGCTCGCGTGCGGCATCGCCGTCGGCGGCGGCCTCGCGCTGTTCGCCGTCGCGGTCCGCGGACTGCCCGCCAAGCCCGAGCACGAGAAGCAGAAGGCGAGCGAACGGGCCTCCGAGCTCGTACGGTTCGCCGGTCAGCGCGGTTCGATCGCGGCCGGCGCCGGCATCGTCGTCCTGCTGCTCACGCGGTGGGCCGTCGCCGGAATCGCGACCGCCGTCCTCGTCTTCTTCTGGGACAAGCTCTTCGGCGGCGCCTCCGAGGAGAAGTCCGCGATGCGCCGCGTGGAGGCCCTCGCCTCCTGGACCGAGTCGCTGCGCGACACCATCGCGGGCGCGGTAGGCCTGGAGCAGGCCATCCCCGCCTCCGCACGCGCCGCGGCACCGGTCCTGCGTCCGCACCTCGACGCCCTCGTCGACCGCCTCCGCTCCCGTACGCCGCTGCCGGAAGCCCTCCAGCAGCTCGCCGACGAGATCGACGACGCGTCCGCCGACATCATCGTGGCCGCCCTGATCCTCAACGCGCGGCTGCGGGGCCCGGGTCTGCGGCAGGTCCTGGGCGCGCTGGCCAAGTCGGCGCGCGAAGAGGTCGACATGCGGCAGAGGGTCATGGCACAGCGGGCCTCGACCCGTCGCTCCGTACAGATCGTCGTCGCGGTGTCGGTCGCCTTCGTCCTCGGCCTGTCGATCTTCAACCGCGAATTCGTCGAGCCGTACGGCACGGCGGTCGGCCAGCTCGTACTCGCCTGTGTCTGCGGCCTGTTCGCGATGGGCTTCCTGTGGCTGCGCAAGCTGTCGACCATCGAGACGCCCGAACGCTTCCTGGTACGGGACGAGTCGGCGGTCCAGTTCGTACGCCCCCGTACGCCGCAGCCGTCGTCGCCGTCCCAGACACAGGCCCCGTCGCAGACGCTGCCGGAGGAGGGGGTACGCCGATGAACTCGACCCTGACCATGCCCGTCGTGGTCGGTGCCGTGCTGGGCCTGGGCATCTACGCCCTCGTACGCGCCCTGATGCCGTCCAAGCGCAGCGCGGTCTCGCAGGTCGCGCGCATCGACGCGATGCGCGCGCGGGGAGCGGCGTACGAGTCCTCGCACCGCACCAGTTCCGACACCGGGCGGCTCGGCAGCGTACGGACCGGAGTCGGCGCCCGTGTCTCCGAGTTCTATATGCAGCAGGGCTGGGAGCTGCGGTCGCTGCGGGCCGATCTGGCGGTGCTGGACCGGAGTTGGGAGAACTTCCTCGCGACGAAGGTGCTGCTGGGGGCGGCCGGGCTGTTCTTCGGCCCGTTCATGTTCGCCGTGGTCTGGACGCTCGGGGTCGGCCGCAGCCCGGTCATCCCGATCTGGCTCGCGCTGATGTTCGCGACCCTCTTCTTCTTCCTGCCGGACCTGGAAGTACGCAGGGACGCGGCGGAGAAGCGGCGTGACCTGCGGCGCGTGATCGGCGCGTATCTGGACCTCGTGTCCATGAGCCTCGCGGGCGGCCGGGGTCTCCCGGAGGCCCTGATGGCCGCCGCCGAGGTCTCCGACGGCTGGGCCACGCAGCGCATCCGTAATGCGCTCGCGGACGCCCGGATCACCGGCATCAGCCAGTGGCAGGCGCTCGGTTCGCTGGGCGAGGACCTGGGGGTGGAGGAGCTGAAGGACCTGTCGGCCTCGCTGGCGCTGGTCGCGGACGACGGCGCGAAGGTGCGCGAGTCGCTCGCCTCCCGGGCCGAGACGATGCGGCACCGCGAACTCGCCGAGATCGAGGGCAGCGCGGGCGAGAAGTCGCAGTCGATGCTCGTCGCGCAGCTGCTGCTCTGCGCGGGCTTCCTCGTCTTCCTGATCTTCCCGGCGGCGATGCGTGTGTTCCAGGTCTGACTCCGGCACCGACAACCGGCACCGACAACTGCATCCCCGAACTGCTCTGAAATGACTCGAGAACTGTCTTGAGAGGACAACTCACCATGAACGGACGGAACTTCAGCACCGGGATCCCGGGGGTGGACTTCCTGATCACCTTCCTCCAGGGCCGGGTGCAGCGCGCCCGCTCCGGCGAGCTCGACCGTGGTGCGTCCGCGGTGGAGTGGGTGATCATCTCGGCGGTCGTCGTGGCGATCGTCGGCGTGGTCGCCGCGATCATCAACGCCGCGCTGAGCGACGGCGCCAACAAGGTCGGCGACTGCATCAAGGGCGCGGACGCGGGCAGCACCTGCTGATTCCGCACTCCGACTCTCGTCCCTTCTCCGACTCCCTTCTCTCTCTTCCCTCTCATATCTCTCATACGGGGTAACTGGTGAGCGTACGACGCTGGGTACGCCGCCGGGTGGAGGCCGCCTCCACCCGCGGCGACTCCGGCATGACCGCGATCGAGTTCGTGCTCCTCACGCCCGTGCTCTTCTTCATGATCTTCGCCACCGTGCAGTTCGCGCTGTACTTCTTCGCCGACCACGTCGCCCAGGCGGCCGCCCAGGCCGGCGCCCGCAAGGCCCGCGCGACGGCCGACGAACAGCCGGGCGCGTGGCGGGGCGAGGCACGGGACGTCGTCGACAGCTATATCGCGCAGCTGGGGCCGCAGTTGGTGCTCTCCCCGCAGGTGGAGATGCTCCAGCCGGAGCAGAACACGGTGGGCGTGGAGATCACGGCGAAGGTGCCGTCGGTGTTTCCGGGTCTGGACATGACGGTGCACGCGCAGTCCTCGGGACCGGTGGAGCGGTTCGTGCAGGAGGAGGGCAACTGATGGGGGCGCTTCCTGCCGGGCGTGGGCCGCGTTCGGCGGTACGGGACCTGGTACGGGACTCCGTACGCGGCTTTGTACGGCGGCGGGCTCGTGCCGTCGCCGCCGCGGGTGCCCGCGACCGGGGGCTGTCCACCATCGAAGTGGTCATCCTGGCCCCGGTGATGATCCTCTTCATCCTTGTCCTCGTGGCCTTCGGGCAGCTCGTGGACGGGCGCGGGGCGATCGACGGCGCCGCGCGGGACGCGGCCCGGGCCGGCTCGATCCAGAAGAACCACGCCATCGCCATGGCCGAGGCCCGCAAGGCGGCCGCCGCGGACCTCGACGACGTCTGCTCGGGTCCCGTGACCGTCAACCAGACGAGCGCGGGCTTCGAGCCCGACAGCATCTTCACGGTCGAGGTGAGCTGTGAGGTGCGGGGCCTGGCGATGCTCGGCCTCGACGTCCCCACGACGCTCACCGCGAGCTTCAGTTCGCCGATCGACCCCCTGCGGAGGGCCGCGTGAACATCCCGCCCGCCGTACGCGACTGGGTCCACGCCCGCCGCACGCGGCTCGACGACCGGGGCTCGGGCGCCGGAGCGGTCATCATCTTCGCCCTGGTGTTCCTGTCCCTCTCGGCCTTCGTCATCGACGGCGGCCTGTCGATCTCCAAGCGGGAACGCGCCGCCGACATCGCCGAACAGGCCGCCCGGTACGCGGCCCAGGACATCGACCGCGAGGCCCTGTACGAGAACGAGGGCGGCCCCGCCCCCATCCTCTTCGAGAACTGCGGCGCCCGGGTCAAGGCATTCGCCCAGGAGATGGGCATGACCGGCGCGGACATCGCCGCCACCCACTGCGTCGCCGCGAACGCCGACGAGGTCGAGGTGGAGGTCCAGCTCACGTACTCGCCGGTCTTCACGGGGATGTTCTACGGCGGCGATGTGACGGTCCGGGGGCGGGCGGTGGCGGAGAACGAGGTCGGCTGACAACGAGGTCGGCTGACAACGCCCCGGCGGGGCGGCCTACTTGCCGCCCTCGCCGCCTTTTCCGCCCTTGCCGTCGGACTTCACGCCCTCGGAGACCTGCTTGGCCAGGTCGTCGTCCAGCTTCTTGAACTCCCGGACGACCGCCTCGGACATCTGCGCCAGCGCGTCGAGCTGCTGGTTGATGTCCTCGCGCCCGTCCTCCCAGTTGGACTCGAAGTCCTCCAGCTTGTCGTAGACGCCACCGTCGCCGATGTCGTCCCTGTAGGACTCGAAGAGCTTCTTGGTGTGGTTCATCCGCGACTTGATGTCACGCAGCCGGGTGCCGTAGTCCTCCAGCTCACTGAGCGGCAGCGCGAGGTCGGGCTTGCCCATGTGCGTTCCCCCTGTGATGTCCGTGCCTCGTGATGTCTACCGGAACGACGGTACCCGTACCCGCGTCGAAGATGCCGTACGAGATCGGCGATGCCGTACGAGATCGGCTTCGGCGGCGGTGCGGGACGGCCGCCGCCGGTCCCTTCGACTACTTCGACTACTACGACTACTTCGAGTCCGTCATCCGGTATTCGTACGCGATCACCGAGGGCTTGCCCGACTTCGGCAGGGTGGCGAGTGTCATGCCCTGGAAGGTGTCGGTGACGAGGGCGCGTTTGGCCGGGTTGTAGACGGACTCCTCCTTGTTCGGGGTGATCTCGAAGCTGCCCATGTACTGCTGCTTGAGGAGCGTCTCCTGGGTGTGGGCGGTCGGGACGACCGCGAGAACGCCGCCGTCGGCCAGCCGCAGCGCGTAAGTCGTCCCGTACGCCGGGTCCTTGGCGAAGAACTTCTTGGTCGCCCACTTGGCCAGGTCGCCCTTGTCGCGCTCGTCGTAGAGCTTGAGGGCGCCCTTGGCCGGGTCCGTGGTGCGGGAGATCGCGGCGCCGGCCTTCTTCCCGCCGGTCTCGTAGAGGTCCTCGAACGCCGCGCTCACGTCGTCCGGGGCGAGGGCTCCGACACGGGTGGAGGGCGCCACGGCGGTGGCGAGACCGTGGTTGCTGGTATCGATCGCCGGGATCGGTGCCTCGCTGTAGACGGCTGACATCAACTTCCAGGTGCCGCCGTCCTTGTCGAAGACCAGGAGGGCGGGGATCTTCGATCCGCTGGCGGTGGCCTTCACGGCGAACCAGTCCTCACCGGCGGGGAGGTAGTACGTACGGTCCTGGTAGGAGAAGGGCTTCTCGTAGTCGCTCCGGTCGGCCTTCGTCCAGGTGCTGAAGGTCTTGTAGTCCGCCTTGCTCTGCTCGTGGACCTGGCCGCCTTCGACCGTCGCCAGCAGCTCGGCGTTCCGCGTGCTGTTCGCCTTGCCGTTGACAGTCGCGTAGTTGTCGACGATCTTCGCCGCCTGCTCGCGGGTCACGGCGCCCTTGGGGGCGGCGGAGGCGGACTCTTTCGTGCCGGCCTTTCCGTCGCCCTCATCCGTGGTGCCGCCGCACCCGGTGAGAGCGACGGTGGACGTCAGCCCGAGCATCAGCAGAGCGATACCGGTCGTGCGTGCGGCGCGTGCCGGGTGGGGGGATGCCATGGTGTGCGCGTCTCTTCTTCTGTTGTGGGGTGTCGGAGGCGTTGCGGGGGTTCGGAGAGGGGAACGACTGCCGCGAAGGCTGCTGCGAAGGAGTGGTCGCGCGTCAGCGGTTGATCGACTGGATCTCCTGGACATTCATGTCCTGCGTGGTCTCGAAGGTGCCGTCGGGCAGGTCACCGCCCGCACCGCCGGTGCCTTCCCAGGAGATCTGCCAGGTGACGGAGGCGCTGAGCTCGTACGGCTTGCCGCTGGAGGAACGCAGATACGTGATGCCGCACGGCGGGGTCTTGTCGGCCTCCCCCTTCACGTACGGGGTCCCGATCGAACCGTCCTCGTTGATCTCGCAGTCACCGCCCGCGGGGTAGGTCTCCGCGTCCTCCGTGCCCGGTTCCAGATGCAGAGCGACCGGCTTGGCCGTCGTCTCCGCCCAGAGGTTGGTGCCGGGCAACTCCGCGCGGACCTTGACCTCCTGGAAAGTCCCCTTGTCGAGCCACACCCAAGTGGGCAGGTTGACGGTGGACTTGACCGCGGGCTTCAACTCGATCTCGGTCTCGGGGACCTTGACCTTGTCGTACGCGTAGTCGGCGAGGGTCTCCGGAGTGGGGGCGTCCGGCACGTCGGGGATCTCGCCGGCGTTCTGCCAGAACATGAGTTGGCCGCACTTCGACGTGTCGTCGACGCTGTTGACGTCCGGCGCGACTCCGCGCCAGAAGTAGCCGTCCTTGCCGAGGTTGTAGTTCTTGTAGCCCTTTGCGGTCGCCGGCGTGCTGAAGTAGTTGCGGGCGTCCTTCTCGTCCTTGAAGTGCTCGGTCCACAGGCTCGGTCCGATCCAGCCCTGGCGAAGGCTGACATCACCCTTGCCGTCGTTCTCCGCGAAGTTCTTCAGCTGGGCGGGCGTGAAGACGGGCTCGTACCAGCAGGGCGGTGGCTTCCAGTTCACGTTCGTCGACGAGAGAGCGCCCTGCTTTCCGCCGCTGGGGCCGCTTATCTGGGTGATCTGGATCCGCGACTGGTTGGCCGCGGCGGAGATGTTCCGGTCCTTGTCGGCCGCCCCGTTGACTCCGCCGTCCCCGACGGCGTGTGCTGACGTTGATGCGAGAAGCACCGAAGTGAGTGACGCAGCTGCCAGGGACGACCATCCGCGAAGAGACGTCATCGCGAGCAAGCACCCCTCTCCGAGCGGGTCGACAGGTTCTGCCAGACGCCCTGCGCGTTCTTGGCGAGGCTGACGTTGTAGGAAATGCGGGGATCCGTGCCGGCCGGATTTCCCGCGACCTCACCGGTCTTGCGGTTCTTCGAGTACGCCTTGCTCTCATCGGTGCAGTAGGAGAGAGACGCTGCCTTTTTGCTGGCGGCGAAGGAGACCTTGGGGTCGAACGCGGGCAGCTTGCCGAACACCGTGAGGTTCTTGCCCGTGTAGGTCTTGATCCACTGCTGGTCCTGGGACAGACCAGGTTTGGTGTCGTAGAAGGCGAGGGCCTCGCCGCCGTCGGGCTCGTTCGCGATGATCGCTGCGTACCCCGCGCGGAGCTGTTCCTTGGCGTCGGTGAGGAGAGCCTGGGTCTCCGGGTCGCTGCTCGTCCAGTCCTCGAAGGTCAACTGGAAGTTCTTCGGGAGCGTGATCTTCGGGCGGTCCACATCGGCCGACACGGACGCGGACGCCGAAGCCGACGGACTGCTCGACCCCTTGTCCGCCCCCTTGATGTCGTCGGACGACTTGTCGTCGCTCCCGCCGCAGGCGGTGAGTACAAGGGCTGCTGTCGCGGCGAAAGCGACGGCGGTGGGCAGGGTGCGGCGGGCCACGGGTGTTCTCCCCCAGAATGCGGCGACTGTGTGCAACAGGAAACGAAGCTATCAGGAGCGGGTAGAGAGGAGCTGGGCGTCAATGGGGGATTGTGTGGTGGTCGTGAGATTTGTGACATGACGGTTGTGAACGTCGCCCTGCTTCGCAACCGGGATGAGCGACACCGTCAGGGATGATCGCGTGATGCTGCCGTTGCCCTCAATAGGATCTAATTGACGATGCTCTTCGGCTGGCGCCGGAGATTCCCGTCGGCGTGTATCAGGTCGCCGATCGGGTTTCACGCATCCGCCTTCGACTCGGGGCCGAGACTCGCACCTTTCCGGTGCTGCGCGTGCTGTTGATGACCGAGCCACCCGCCCGGCGGGCTCGGGCCTCGATCTCGACCGAGGCGTTGTGGTCGGCGTCGTCCTCGTGTCGGCAGTGGACGCAGACGAACAGTCGGCCGCACCCTCTGCGGGACGCGGGGTCGGCCTTGCCGCATGCGGCGCAGGTCTGGGACGTGTGGAACGCAGGAACGGCAATCAACTCAGAACCGTACAAGCGGCATTTGTACTCCAGTTGACGACGGCGTTCCGTAGGGCAGTTGTCCAGAATGGCACGGTTCAGCCCGGCCTTCTGGGAGACGCTGCGGCCGGGTCGGTCCGGCGTGCCTCTGGCGCTGGAGGTCATCCGGGTCACGCGAAGGTCCTCAATGCCGATGAAGCCGTGGTTTTGGGCGAGATCGGTGGTGAGTTTGTGCGTGAAGTCCCTGCGGCGGTTCGTTTCGCGTGCCTTCAGCCGGCCAATGGACGCGATCGTGGCGCGCAGCCGTCGGCTGTATCTGCCTCCTTGATGTTTCCTGGCGTAGGCGATCTGGCGGGCCTTGCGCTGCTCCAGGGCTTTCAGGCGCCGCCGTTCGTGTGCGGTCAGGCCTTCTGGTTTGATGCGGGGCGAGCTCTCGGTGGATACGTAGGCCGATGCCACCACCCCGAAGTCCACGCCGCATCCGGGCTTTTCGTTGGGCGCTTGCGGCCTGATGCCTGTTGCCACGCCGAAGGAGACGTGCCAGCCCCTTCTGTCCCGGCTCACGGTCGCGTTGCGGATGGTGCCGCCCAGCGCTCGCGACAGCCGGAAGCGCACCCAGCCCAGTTTGGGCAGACGTACTTCCGCCCAATGCCGGTTGAGTTTGCGTACCTCCACCGTCTGCCCAGGGAGGGAGACCGATACGCGGTGCGTACGCCTCTTGCGCTGGGGGAATCGTGCCGGATGGTCCGGATTGAAGAAGTTTTCGTACGCTCGGTCGAGATGTCGCAGAACCTGTTGAGCGGCCTGAGCGGGTAGTTCGGCCAGCCACGGCAGCTCCGCCCGAGCAAGGGTCAGTTGTTTGCACTGCTCGTTGGCTCGCAGGGTGAGCCGTCGTTGAGTCCACAAGTACGCCCGCTGCTCGAGCGCCATGTTCCAGAGGGCGCGGCATGTGTGGCCCCAACTGGTCAGGACTCTCTCCTGGTCCACGGTGGGGTACAGCCGGTAGCGGCGTCCCATGTCGGCCTTCACTCCACACACTTTACGGATTGTGATGAAGGTGTTGCAGGGTGTTTGTGTAGGTCGGGGTCTCCCGTTGTCGGTTCGGCCACGCTGAGGGTGCCGGGTGATCCACTTCATTGCCGCCCTGGTGAAGGGGGGCAGCGCGTCCTTTGGGAACCCCGGTAGGCTCGCCCCACCCCACAACTCTCCCTCCCTCCACACACGACACCAGGACACCCGCCATGGCGCGACGTACCACTTCCAACTCGACGGGAAGCTCGCCGGGTCCGAGGAATCGGACGCCGCAGCCCTTGCCTCGGCGGCGCCGTACGGTCGGGGACATATTGAAGGCGTTTCTCGCCTTCGTGGCCCTGCTCGTGCTCCTGATCGGGGTGCCCGGGGCGCTGGCCTCGCAGATCGGGTGGCCGCTGCCGAGCGGTTCGCCGAGTCTGGACTGGCTCCAGAAAGAGATCAGCGTCGATACGTTCGTCAATACGCTGACCGTCGTCGTCTGGTTCGCCTGGGCCCAGTTCACCGCGTGCGTGCTCGTCGAGGTGAAGGCCGCCCTGTCGGGTGTCGGGCTGCCGAACCGCGTGCCCGGCGCCGGCCCGAGCCAGCTGCTCGCGCGGCAGCTCGTCGCGGCCCTGCTGCTCGTCGGCGCGACCGCGGCGAGCTTCACGCCGGGGCTGTCGCAGCTCGGGCAGCAGCTGGACGGCAACCAGCGGCCGGCCGCCGCGGCCGCGCAGCAGACGCCGGGCGGGCTCCTCGGCCACCAGCAGGAGCAGGCCGCCTCGACGGCCGCCGCCCTCGCCGAGCAGGCCGCCAGTGCCGCCGCCCATGCCGAGAGCGGGACCGGCGCCCACGCCTCCGACGACGACACGAAGTTCTACCGGATCCAGCCCCCCGAGGGCCGTCACCACGACTCCCTCTGGGAGGTAGCCGAGCGCCACCTCGGCGACGGGCGGCGGTACAAGGAGATCTACCAGCTCAACAAGGACCGTACGCAGCCCGACGGTTCGAAGCTCTCCGAGGCCAGCCTCATCCGGCCCGGCTGGATCATGGAGATGCCCGGCGACGCCCGCGGCGGCGAGCTGGTGGAGATGCCCGACGAGGCCCCGAAGGTCTCCGAAGAGGTCCAGCAGCAGATTTCCGACTATGCCCGGACCGGCGGTGCCGAGGGTGCCGGCGGACAGCAGGGGAGTGGGCAGCAGGGCGGCGGGTCCGGGTCCCTCGACCGCGACACCGCCCACATCAGTCTTCCCGAGCAGCGGCCCGCCCCCGACCAGGGCCACCAGCAGGGTGGGGACGAGCGGCCGGGGCAGGAGCACGCCGCCCCCGCCGCCGGGGAAGACGGCGGGTTCGGGCTGCCGCAGGCGCTGCTCGGCGCGCCCCTCCTCGCCGCCGGTCTCCTGGGCGCCCTCGGCCGGCGCCGCCGTCAGGCGCTGTGGCAGTCCGCCCTCGGTGCCGTCGGCGGGCGGCGCGGTATGGAACCGCCGACGCCCACCGGCGCCGCCGCCGACGCGCAGGACGCGCTGCTGGTGGGGGCCGACCCCGAGGGCGTACGCCTTCTCGACCTCTCCCTGCGCGGGCTCGCCGCCTCGCTCGCGGGCGAGTCCCGGCCGCTGCCGACCGTCTACGCGGCCTGGATGAGCGGCAACGGCGACCTGCACCTCCAGCTCGCCCAGCCCGCCGGGAAGCCGCCGGCCCCCTGGCAGCTCGGGCAGGACCAGACGTTCTGGATGCTCGCGCGGGCCGACGCCGAGCGGTACGAGGACGTCGACACGGCAGCCCCCTACCCCGGCCTCGTCAGCCTCGGCACGATGGACGACTCGCGGTTGCTGCTCAACCTGGAGGCCGTGCCCGGCATCGTCTCGCTGAGCGGCCGTGAGCAGGACCGGGCGGGCGTGTTCGCCTCCGTGGCCGCCGAGTTGGCCACCAACGGCTGGTCCGACCGCATGACGATCACCCTCGTCGGCTTCGGGGAAGATCTCACGCCCCTTGCACCCAACCGGCTCCGCCACCTCGACGACATCGAGGCGCTCGTGGAGACCATGGAGGCGGAGACGCGGCAGCGGCGCGGTGCGCTGGGTGCGGCAGGGCACGACTCGGTGCTCACCGGGCGTACGGGCCCTGCCCAGCACACCCGTTGGGCCCCGCACCTCGTGCTGCTCGCCGCCGAGCCGTCCGCCGAGGACGCCGTCACGCTCGCCGAACTCGCCGCCGACGCGAGCCGGTTGGGCATCGGGTACCTCGTCGGTACGCAGTCGGGCGATCTGCCCGGTGCCGCCTGGGAGATGGAGATCACCAGCGAGGGCAAGCTCCTCGCGCCGCTCCTCGGCCTCGAACTCGACGCGCAGCTCCTGCCGGTCTCCCAGCAGCGGGCCGTCGTCGAGCTGTTCACCGACGCCGACCCCGAGCGCGACGACGACCGCCCCACCACCACGCCGCCGTTCCTCGTCGACATCAGCGAGCAGGGGCGTCCCGCGGTGTACGCGCGGCTCGTCGGCCCGTACGAGATCATCGGCCTCGAAACGCCGGACGGTGAGCGCAGCCCGCTGCTGCACGAGGCGTTGGCGCTGCTGCTTCTGCACCGCGAGGGTGTGCATCCGCGGGTGCTGTCCTCCGCCCTGTGGCCGCGCGGGGTCACCGACGACGTGCGGGACGCGCTCGTCGAGCGGCTGCGTGCCTGGCTCGGCAACGATCCGGACGGTACGCCGCGGCTCGGCACCGACTCGACCGGGCGGCTCAAGCTCGCCAAGTCCGTCGTGTCCGACCTGGATGTGCTGCGGTCGCTGTACCACGAGGCCACGCAGGGGCGCGGCGCCAACAGCCGTGCCGTGCGCGGGCGGCTGCTGACCGACGCGCTGGTGCTGGTGCGGGGGCCGTTGCTGGCCGAGCGGCCCGCGGGGCGGTACGGGTGGCTGACCCACGAGATCATCGACGCCCAACTGCCCCTGCTCGTCGCGGACATCGGGCTCGCCCTGTCCGCGTTCCATCTGGAGAAGGACCGGGCGGAGAAGGCGATCGAGGCGCTGAACGCGGCGCTCGGCTCCGCGCCGGGCGATGAGCGGTTGTGGAACGAGTTGCTTCGGGCCACTCATGCCACGGGTGACAGCGAGCGCCTCAAGAGGCTCGCCTCGGATCTGGTGTCTCGCTCCGGGGCACGCGGCCTGCCGCCCCGGACCGAGGCCCTGCTGGACGAGCTGCTTCCTGCTTGGCGGAGTGGTGTTGCTGCCGTCGGATGAGTGGGAGTGGCCTTACCGGGCACCCGGAACCGGTGGCTGTGCCCACCCGTTCCGCCCTGCGGAACGCCTGCCCACAGTGGTGGCGGTGGCGGTAGTGGCGGGGGGCCTGTCGTGGATCTCCTGCTGATTCTCGGCGCCGCCCTTTGGGGCGGCGCCATCGGCGTGTTCATCCCCCGCCCTGCCTACCGCTTCTCCGTCGCCCCCGACGAGCCGTGGCAGGTGCGGTGTCCCGAGGGGCATGTCATCGGTGGCTGGGTCGGACCGGCCCGTTGCCGGGAGTGCGGGGGGCGGACGTACGGGCCCAGTACTCCCCTTGTCGCCCTTGCCACCGCCCTCGTCTGCGGGTTGCTGGCCGTGGCGACCGGTACCCGGCCCGAGCTGGGCGTCTGGCTGTTGCTCGCACCGCTCGGCGTACTGCTCGCCGTCGTGGACTTCACCGTGCAGCGGCTGCCGGACGTGCTGACGCTGTCGCTCGCGGGAGCCGCGCTGGTCCTGCTCGCGGGGGCGGCGGCCGCGCCCGAGCACGACGGGAACTGGCTCACCGCGCTGTACGGAGCCCTCGCCCTCGGCGGCGGCTACTTCGTGCTCTTCCTCATCAACCCCAACGGCATGGGCTTCGGCGATGTGAAGCTGGCGCTGGGGCTCGGGGCCGTCCTCGGCTGGTACGGCTGGGGAGTCCTGATGCTCGGCACCTTCGCCGGGTTCCTGTTCGGCGGGCTGTACGGGCTGGGCCTCGTCGTCGTCCGCAGGGCCGGGCGCAAGACCTCCATGCCGTTCGGTCCCTTCCTGATCGCGGGCGCCTTCGTGGGCCTGCTCATCGGGGCGTACGCCGCCTGACGTCGGGTGATCACATCGCCTGGCGTACGCTGGATCAGTCCGCCCACCCGTCTCCCACCACCACCCTTGTTTCGAAGCGCTCCGCGCCCTTCCTGATTCCCCTATGAAAGGGACCGCTCCGGTGACCGAGAAGGCCGACCTTCAGTCCGTCCTCGACCGTGCCGCCGAGGGTGGGCGGATCACCCCGGAAGAGGCGCTCGACCTCTACCGCGACGCCCCGCTGCACGCGCTCGGCGCGGCCGCCGACGCCGTACGCCGCCGTCGGTACGCCGGTACGGAGCACATCGCGACGTACATCATCGAGCGCAACATCAACTACACGAACGTCTGCGTCACGGCGTGCAAGTTCTGCGCCTTCTACGCGCCGCCCAAGGACACTGCCAAGGGCTGGACGCGCGATCTCGAAGACATCCTGCGCCGGTGCGCGGAGACCGTCGAGCTCGGCGGGACGCAGATCATGTTCCAGGGCGGGCACCACCCGGACTTCGGCGTCGAGTACTACGAGAAGCACTTCGCCGCGATCAAGGCCGCCTACCCGCAGCTCGTCATCCACAGCCTGGGGGCGAGCGAGGTCGAGCACATGGCCCGTATCTCCAAGGTGAGCGCCGAGGAGGCGATCCAGCGTATTCACGCCGCCGGGCTCGACTCCTTCGCCGGCGCCGGTGCCGAGCTGCTGCCCGCCCGGCCCCGCAAGGCCATCGCCCCGCTGAAGGAGAGCGGCGAGCGCTGGCTGGAGATCATGGAGGCCGCGCACAACCTGGGCGTGGAGTCCACGTCCACCATGCTCATGGGCACCGGCGAGACCAACGCCGAGCGCATCGAGCACCTGCGGATGATCCGTGACGTACAGGACCGGACGGGTGGCTTCCGGGCCTTCATCCCGTACACGTACCAGCCTGAGAACAACCACCTCAAGGGCCGCACGCAGGCCACGCTCTTCGAGTACCTGCGGATGATCGCCATCGCGCGGCTCTTCATGGACAACATCGCCCACATCCAGGGCAGTTGGCTGACGACCGGCAAGGAGGTCGGTCAGCTGTCGCTTCACTACGGCGCGGACGACCTCGGCTCGATCATGCTGGAGGAGAACGTCGTCTCCTCCGCCGGCGCCAAGCACCGCTCCAACCGCATGGAGATCATCGACCTGATCCGCAAGGCCGGCCGCGTCCCGGCCCAGCGGGCCACGACGTACGAGCACCTCGTCGTCCACGACGACCCGGCGAACGACCCGGTCGACGAGCGGGTCCAGTCCCACATCTCCTCGACGGCGATCGAGGGCGGCACGGCCCACCCGGAGCTGAAGCTCCTCGCCTCCAACTGAGCCCTTACGAGGACCAGTTGGAGGACCAGTTGGAGACGATCCACGCTGCCGACGAGGTACGCGTCGTCTGGGACGGCGGAGAGCCGATCAAGGACGGCGCGGTCGTCGTGGGACGGGACCGGGTGGGGGCCGTAGGGACGTTCGCGGAGATCCGCGAGCGGTTTCCCGACGCACGGGTGCGGCGGTGGCCCGGAGTGCTCGGGCCCGCCCTGGTCCACGAGGGCCCGCTCCCGGACGCCCCGACCCCGCGCGAGCGGGTGCACTCCGTGTTGAAGCGGGGGGCGGTGGCGGTTCTGGAGGAGTACGCCGACACGGCCGAGTTGAGGGCGGCGGCCGGGCGCAACGACGTGGTCGTGCTGTCCCGGGTCCGTCCCGCGGGGATCGTGGCCGGGGAGCGGGCCGACCTCGCGGTCTTCGACGAGGACGGGGCGTGCGTGGCGACCGTTTGCGCGGGGCGCCTTGTGCATCGGCGTCGTTGAGCTTTTCTGTTGGTTGAGCTTTCTGTTGTTTTGAGGGTGCGGGTTCGTTGTGGCTGGTCGCGCAGTTCCCCGCGCCCCTAAAGAACCAGGCGTGCCGCTTTTAGGGGCGCGGGGAACTGCGCGAGCAACCCCCACCCACCCGCAGTCGAAATGTGACCGCAATCACCCGGTGAACGCCTCGGCGAAATCCCCGGCCTCCTGGTCAACGCCACTGCAATTCGTCGCCGCGTCATCCGAAGACGCATCGTCGCCTTCACACGGCTGGTCCCGGAACGTAGACCACATCGACACCCACGCCACCCCCTTCTCCTCCGCGAACGAGCGAACCTGCGCCGCGTCGGACAGGGAGAACGTCTCGTTGTCCACGTCGTTGACGCCGATCATCGAGGTGAGGGCGAGCCCCTTCCAGGCCCCTTCGTCCGACAGCCCGAAGACGTCCTCCAGCTGATCGTGGGCGGCCTGGGCCGACGTCTCGGCGTAGTCGCCCATGTCCTCGTCGTACGAACTGCCGTAGTTCATGGTCATGATGTTGACCGTGGAGACCTGGACGCCGTTGTCGTTGGCGGACTCCAGCAGCGCCAGGCTGTCGTTGTCGAGCCCGGACGGCATCACGGGCAGGGTGAAGGTGACCGCGAGGTCGGTGCGCTCCTTCTGGAGCAGGGCGATCGCCTCGGAGCGCAGCGCGACCGAGTCGGAGTCGGTCAACTGCTTGCCCTCGATGTCGAAGTCGGCCTCCGTCGCCCCGGCGGCGTCGAGCGCGGCCGCGTACGCCTCGGCCAGTTCGGAGGCGCTGTCGCAGGTCGAGGCGAGCTCCTTGCCGGAGGCGCCGCCGAAGGAGACGCGCACGGCGCCGCCGGACTCCGTGAGCGCCGATATACGGGACTTGACCGCCGAGTCGCCGATGGCCGTCGTGCCGTTCCACTTCGGCGTGCAGCTGCTGCCGCCCGCGATGACGAAGGCCAGGTTGTACGTGGCCGGGGAACCGGCCGAGTCGTTGCCGGAGGCGGTGGTGGCGCTGACGTACGGGGCGTACGTGGTGGCGGCCGCCCCCGCCGAGGCCGAGGCCGACGGCGACTGCGAGGCCGCCCCCGCCCCTGCCGCCGACGGCTGTGAGGACGACGATGACGACGACTCCGAGTCCGGTTCCGAGGAGCACCCGGCGCAGGCCAGGGCCGCCAGACAGACGAACCCGGCAGTCGGCTTGAGGAAACTCCGCATTGCGTATGCACCGCTCTCTGGTTCACGTCGTGGACTGAAAACGTCTCACAGGCGGCCGCGGTGCACGAAGCCGAGCCGAACTCTCTCAGGGAAACGACAGGATCAGGCATTTCTCATGGCGCACTCACAAGGAAACCAGAGTTTCGGACACATAAAGGCTGCCTAATATCCGGGGAATGCATTCCGAGCCTGCCATCGAATCCCGCGCCGCTGGGCGCGGCCGCCGCCGCAAACGCGGCAACGGGTCCAACGGGTCCGAAGACGGTCCCGTGTTCGTTGACAACTCCGGGCGCAGAGCCAAGCTGCTGCGCCGGATCGGTCTCCTCCTGGGCGTCGTCTGCATCGGGTACGCGGTCGTGCTCGGCATGGCGTTCATGGGCTGGGGCCCCTCACTCTCCCCGTCCTCGCTGCTGCCCTTCGGGGGCGGCGGCCCGGGCAACCAGAACTCCCGGCCCGGCGGCGGCGGTGCCCAGCCGCAGGGCGGCACCGGCGCCCCGCCCGCACAGCCCACCGGCGTCCCGCCCACGGGCGTGGCCACCGGCGCCCCGCCGGCCGGAGCCGCGCCCACCGCCGCCCCGTCGGCGTCCGCGGTCCCCGCCTCCGTCTCCGCTCCGTCCGCGTCCGCCTCGGCGGCCGCGGACGCCAACTGACCGGAACGCACTCACACTCATGGCTACCACGACGCCCTCGCGCGGCCGCCGGCGCGCCCCGTCCCGGATGACCCGGGCCGCGGGCAAGGCCGCGGCGCTGCAGAAACCGCGTGTCATCCTCGCCCTGCTGCTCCTTCTCGCACTCACCAGCGTGATGCTGCTCGACGGCTATCTGCGCGCCGAGGTCGGCGGCGACGAGCGCGTACGCAGCAACGCCAGCTCCAGCAAGGTCCCCGACAAGGTCCTCGACGGCGGGCCGATCCTGTCCTTCCGGGGCGGAGAGGCCCAGAGCCAGTCCGTCCCCGAGAAGACCATCGCGCTGACCTTCGACGACGGCCCCAACCCCACCTGGACTCCGCAGATCCTGAAGATCCTGGAGGCGAACGACGTCCCGGGCACCTTCTTCGTGGTCGGCTCGATGGTGTCGCGCTATCCGAGCATCGTGAAGGACCTGGTGGACCAGGGCAACGAGATCGGCATCCACACCTTCACGCACGTCGACCTCTCGTACCAGAGCGACGACCGGATCGCCCGCGAGATGGACCAGACGCAGCTCGCGCTGGCGGGCGCGGCCGGCATCACGACCACGCTGTTCCGTGCCCCGTACTCCTCCGAGGCGGACGCCATCGACAACTACAGCTGGCCCGTCTACAAGAAGCTCGGCGAGGAGGGATACACCAGCGTCTTCGTCGACACCGACAGCGACGACTGGAAGCGCCCGGGCGTCTCGAAGATCATCAAGTGGGCCACGCCGTCGAAGAACAAGGGCGCCTCGGTCCTCTTCCACGACGCGGGCGGCGAGCGTTCGCAGACGGTCAAGGCGCTCGGGACGTACATCAAGAAGATGAAGGCGAAGGGCTACACCTTCACCACCATCAGCGGCGCCATCCGGCAGGGGAACGGCCAGAACGCCGAGAGCGGCCAGGCCGCCGAGAACGGTCAGAGCGGCCAGGCCGCCCAGAACGGTCAGCAGCCCGGCAGCGAGCAGGGCGAGCAGAGTGAGCAGGCGGGCGGGGTGGCCCCCGGCGGCCAACAGGGCCAGCAAGGCCAGCAGCCCGGCCAGTCGGGGCAAGCGGGTCAGTCGGGGCAGGCAGGCCAGTCGGGCCAGGCGGGCCAGGCCGGGGGAGTGAACAGTCTCCAGGCCGCCCACCGCACCGCGACCGGCACCACCCTCTACGAAGGCAAGGCCCTCGTCGCGGCCGTCGCCGTCGCCGAGTGGACCGTACCGGGGCTGGCGACCGGGCTCGCCGTGGTCGGCGTCGCCGTCATGGGCCGCTTCGGGATGATGCTGATCCTCGCCCGCCGCCACTACCGGCAACGCAACCGGAAACGCGGCAAGGGTGGGAAGTTCAGCTGGGGACCGACGGTCACCCGGCCGGTGACGGTGATCGTGCCCGCGTACAACGAGAAGGAGTGCATCGCCAACACCCTTGAGTCGCTGGCGAAGAGCACCCATCCGATCGAGATCATCGTTGTCGACGACGGCTCGGACGACAACACGTCCCAGATCGCCCGGGACGCGGCCGTCTCCTTCGGCATGACGAACGTCCGGGTCATCCGCCAGGAGAACGCGGGCAAGCCGGCCGCCCTCAACAACGGTGTCCGCAGCGCCAGTTACGACATCGTCGTGATGATGGACGGCGACACCGTCTTCGAGCCGGACGCCGTGCACCAGCTCGTCCAGCCCTTCGCGGACCCGGACGTCGGCGCGGTCGCGGGCAACGCCAAGGTCGGCAACCGCAACACGATCATCGGCGCCTGGCAGCACATCGAGTACGTGATGGGCTTCAACCTCGACCGCCGCATGTACGACCTGCTGCGCTGCATGCCCACCATCCCGGGCGCGATCGGCGCGTTCCGCCGGGATGCCGTCCTGGAGGTCGGCGGCATGAGCGAGGACACGCTCGCCGAGGACACCGACATCACCATCGCGATGCACCGCGGCGGCTGGCGGGTCGTCTACCAGGAGCACGCCAGGGCCTGGACGGAGGCGCCCGCCTCGCTCAAGCAGCTCTGGTCGCAGCGCTACCGCTGGTCGTACGGGACAATGCAGGCGCTCTGGAAGCACCGCAAGTCCCTTACGGACAAGGGGCCTTCGGGCCGCTTCGGCCGGGTCGGCATGCCGCTGGTCGTCATCTTCCAGATCGTCACGCCGGTCTTCGCCCCGCTCATCGACGTGTTCACCCTCTACTCGATGATCTTCATCGACTTCAAGGCGGCCCTGCTCGCCTGGCTGGCCGTCCTCTGCGTCCAACTCGTCTGCGCGGGCTACGCGTTCCGGCTGGACCGGGAGAAGTACCGCTACCTGCTGATGCTGCCGCTGCAGCAGCTCGCGTACCGGCAGATGATGTACCTCGTCCTCATCCACTCCTGCATCACCGCCCTCACCGGCGGCCGCCTGCGCTGGCAGAAGCTGAAGCGCACGGGCGAGGTCGGCACACCGGCGGGGGTCGGCTGATGAGCTGGGGGACGGATCAGCCGGGCTACCCGCAGGAGCAGCCACAGGGCTACGGCTATGGCTACGGGTACGGGTCCGGCCAGCAGCAACAGCCGTACGGGCAGCCGCAGTACGACAGCAGCCCGTACCCCCAGCAGTACGTCGACCACGGTCAGCAGGGGTACGCGCCGCAGTACACGGCGTACCCCGTGCCGGAGCAGGCCCCGGAACAGGTGTCGGGCGACACGGCACAGCTGCCGCTGGTGGAACCGCCGCCGGTGGAAGGGGAGTTCGGAGCCGCCACCGAGGCCGGGGCCAAGCCCCGCGACCGGGATCCGGAGCCCGACGCGCCGCCGAAGCCCGCCGGCCGCGACCGCTACTTCGACACCCTGCGCGCGGTCGCCCTGGTCCGAGTCGTCACGTACCACACCTTCGGCTGGGCCTGGGCGGGCATGGTCTTCCCCTCCATGGGGATCATGTTCGCGCTGGCCGGCACCCTGATGGCGAAGTCGCTGGAGCGGCCCGCCCTCAAGGTGATCAGGAGCCGGATCCGCCGGCTCCTGCCGCCCTTCTGGTTCTGGGGCTTCTTCGTCGTGGCCGCGATGCTGATCCACGGCTGGATGCCCGGCTGGCAGATCGTCTACTGGATCGTGCCGCTCGGCGACCCGCCGGGCAACGCGTGGGGCGAGCAGGCCTGGGAGATCCTCTGGTACCTGCGGACGTACCTGTGGTTCGTGCTGCTCTCGCCCCTGCTCCTGAGAGTGTTCCGGCTGGCCCCGGTCGTGGTCCTCGTTCTCTCCCTCGCCCCGATCCTGGTCGTCCACTTCCTGTGGGAGCCGCCGGACAACCGCTTCGGGAGCGCGCTCACGGACCTGGCCACGTTCCTCTTCTGCTGGATCCTCGGCTTCGCGCACCGCGACGGCGTCCTGCAGCGGCTGAAGCCGTTCGCCGTCGTCGTCCTCTCGCTCGCCGCGATCGGCTACGCCGGCTGGTACGCCTTCACACACCAGGCCGAGACGGGCTCGTACGACCTCGACGACATCCCGCTGGCGCAGGCCTTCTGGTCGGCGGGGTTCGTGACGCTCCTGATGTACGCGAAGGCGCACTTCCGGATCGACTTCGCCGGGCTGGCCCGCTTCCGGCGCCTCGACCGGATCGTGACGATCTTCAACGCGCGTGCCGTGACCCTCTATCTCTGGCACGAGATCGCGCTGATCCTGGCCGTCCCGCTGATCGACCGGTTCTGGAACGTGCCGGCCTTCGAGACGTATCTGCCGCTGGAGAGCCAGTGGTTCATGTTCGGCATCGGCTGGCTCCTCATCGCCGTGTTCATCCTGCTGTGCGGCTGGGTGGAGGACGTGGCGGCGAAGAAGAAGCCGAGGCTGCTGCCCTGAGGGATCCGAGGGCCCCTGTGAGAGCCGCCCTCGCGGCGGCGTTCCCGACCGGCGTACGGGCCGGGTGCTGGAGAGTCACCCGGCCCGTACTGCCACAATGGGGGCGTGACCCGCGCATCCCTGAACAAGCAGCCGCACGAAGTCGCCTCGATGTTCGACGACGTGGCGGAACGCTACGACCTGACGAACGATGTCCTGTCGCTCGGCCAGGACCGGGTGTGGCGCAAGGAGGTCGCGAAGGCGGTCGACGCGCGGCCCGCGCAGAAGATCCTGGACCTGGCGGCGGGCACGGCCACGTCCTCGCTGCCGTTCGTACGCACGGGTGCGTACGTCGTCCCCTGCGACTTCTCCCTCGGGATGCTCAGGGTCGGCAAGAAGAACCACCCCTGGCTGCCGCTCACGGCCGGGGACGCCACGAAGCTGCCGTTCAAGGACGACACGTTCGACGCGGTGACGATCTCCTTCGGCCTGCGGAACGTACAGGACACGGACACCGCGCTGCGTGAGCTGTACCGGGTAACCAGGCCCGGCGGACGCGTCGTGATCTGCGAGTTCTCGCACCCGACCTGGGCGCCCTTCCGCACGGTCTACACCGAGTACCTGATGCGCGCCCTCCCGCCGGTGGCCCGCGCGGTCTCCTCCAACCCCGACGCGTACGTCTACCTCGCCGAATCCATCCGCGACTGGCCCAACCAGCCCGCCCTGGCCGACCGCCTCACCAAGGCGGGCTGGTCCAAGGTCGCCTGGCGCAACCTGACGGGCGGAGTAGTGGCCCTGCACAGGGGCTACAAGCAGACTCAGTAAGCCGCTTGGTAGGGGGGCGCGGGGAGTTCTCAGGGGCGCAGGGAGCTTTTAGGGGCGCGGGGAACTGCGCAATCTTTTGCCTTCGAGGGGCACGGGGAGTCTTCAGGGGCGCGGGGAACGGCGCAGTCTTTTGTCTTTTAGGGGCACGGGGAGTTCTCAGGGGCGCGGGGAACGGCGCAGTCTTTTAGGGGCGCGGGGAACTGCGCGACCAGCCCCCACCGGCCCGCACATACCCACAACCTGAAGTCCCCTGCCCTCCCGGCGGAGCCGAACCGCTACCGCAGCACGGCAAACGGATCCCCCGGCTCATCAAGCTCCCGGTACAACCCCCCGGCCGGCGGCCCACCCCGCCGAGGCTCCCGCACACCGGCCCCACCACCACCCTCACCCTCGCCGAAGTCGAACCACACCGTGACGACCGCACCCCGAGGCACCTCGGACCCCGGCAACGGATACTGCCGTACGACGTAATCGACAACGGCCAGATGAAAGTCGGGCCGATCCGGCGCGGCGAGCCGCACCCCTCGCGCCTCGGCCGTCTCGCGCGCGTCCACGGCCATCAGACCGACGAGCCGCGGTACGCGCACTTCGGGTGTCTTGCGTGGTATGCGCACAGACGTCACCCCCAGCGGTACCGGCAGAGTAAGCCCTGCCGAGCCGTGCCGGAAGGTGTCGGAAGCGCGGCCGGAAGCCCCCGTCAGAGAGCCAGCCGGTAGCAGTGCCCCAGCTGGTCCGACGTCTCCGTCGTGAACGTCTCGGCGAGTGACATCCCGAGGCGTCTGGTCACCGCGATCGACCGCTCGTTGCGGGAGTTCACCATGGCCACCACGCTGGGAACGCCCGTCGCACGCACCCGTTCCAGCGTGATCCGCGCGGCCGTGGTGACGTACCCCTTGCCCCAGTGCTTGCGCCCGAGCCGCCAGCCGATCTCGATCTCGCCCTTCGGCCCCCACTCGCGCGGCCACGGCTGGGCGCCGGTGAAACCGATGACCTGGCCCTCCTCGTCGAGCATGGTCCAGAAGCAGAATCCGTACTCGGCGTCGTGCCGCCGCTGCCGGGCGGTCAGTTCCTCGTAGAAGGACAGCTCGGCCGGCTTTCCGCCGTGGAACTCCATCACGTCCGGGTCGGCGAAGACCCGGTGCCAGGCGAACGCGTCCTCGTCGGTCGGGACGCGCAGGTGTACCACGGGGAGAGCTCGGTTCACGGGGCAGCCCTTCAGCCAGGTGATCAGTACCGCTGCATAGACTGCCCATGTCCCGTGCCCCTCAGCACGAGGATTTCGAGCCTTCGCGCTTCGAGGCCTCGACACTTCGAGACCTAGAGCCTTCGAGACTTGGGGAGAACCCGCCGTGACCGAGTCCCAGCCCCTCTCCGAACACACCGCCGATGTGATCGTCGTCGGGGCCGGGCCAGCCGGTTCCACCACCGCGTACTACCTGGCCAAGGCGGGGCTGGACGTCCTGCTTCTCGAAAAGACCGCGTTCCCGCGGGAGAAGGTGTGCGGTGACGGGCTGACGCCGCGCGCCACCAAACAGCTCGTCTCCATGGGGATCGACATCTCGGAGGAGGCGGGCTGGCTCCGGAACAAGGGGCTCCGCATCATCGGCGGCGGCGTCCGCCTCCAGCTGGACTGGCCGGATCTCGCCGCCTACCCCGACTACGGACTCGTACGGAAGCGGGACGACTTCGACGAGCAGCTGGCCCGGCAGGCGCAGAAGGCGGGCGCGCGGCTGCACGAGCGCTGCAACGTCGGCGCCCCGATCGTCGACGACCGCACGGGCCGGATCACCGGTGTGCACGCGAAGCTCGGCGACGCCGACTCCAAGGAGAAGCGCGAGGTCACCTTCCACGCGCCCCTCGTGGTCGCCGCCGACGGCAACTCGACCCGGCTGTCGCTGGCGATGGGCCTGCACCGCCGCGAGGACCGTCCGATGGGCGTCGCGGTGCGTACGTACTTCACGTCCCCGCGCCACGACGACGACTACCTGGAGTCGTGGCTGGAACTGTGGGACAAGCGCGGCCCGGGCGAGGACCGGCTGCTGCCCGGCTACGGCTGGATCTTCGGCATGGGCGACGGCACGTCCAACGTCGGCCTGGGCGTCCTCAACACCACGTCCTCCTTCAAGGAGCTGGACTGGCGCGAGGTCCTGAAGGCCTGGTGTGCCTCGATGCCCGCGGACTGGGGCTACACCCCCGAGAACATGACGATCCCGATCCGGGGTGCCGCCCTCCCGATGGCCTTCAACCGCCAGCCCCACTACACGAAGGGCCTGTTGCTCGTCGGTGACGCGGGCGGCATGGTGAACCCCTTCAACGGCGAGGGCATCGCGTACGCCATGGAGTCCGGGCAGATCGCCGCCGACGTCATCGTCCAGGCGCACGCCCGCGCGACCCCCGCCCAGCGCGAACTCGCCCTCCAGCGCTACCCGAAGGTCCTCAAGGACACCTACGGCGGCTACTACACACTGGGCCGCGCCTTCGTGAAGCTCATCGGCAACCCGAAGGTCATGAAGATCGCCACGCAGCGGGGTCTCACGCACCCCATTCTGATGAAGTTCACGCTGAAGATGCTGGCCAACCTGACCGACCCGACGGGCGGCGACGCGATGGACCGCATCATCAACGGTCTCTCGAAGGTGGCCCCGAGGGCGTGACCCACCGACCGGGTCGTCCTGCCGCGCCCCGAAGGGGCGCGGGGAACGGCGCGATCAGCCACGACGGCGCCGCAGACGACAGCCGGCCTTCTTCGGCTTCCGGCGGGGCCGGCCGTTTCGGCGGGGCCGGCAGTCCGCTGGGGCCGGCCGCCCGCTGGGGCCGACGAGGCCCCTGAGGCGCGCCTGAGGGCTGCTTCCCCTCCTCGGGGAAGCAGCCCTCACGTTGCGCGGCCGAGGGCCGGAGAGGCCCGGCCAGTGGCCGGGAGAGCCCGGCCGGAGGTCAGAGCACGCGTACCGCGCCGCTCGCCGGGTAGCCCGACAGGTCCTGGATGACGACACCCTTCGAGGGGTTCGCGGCGTCCAGGTACTGGCCGTTACCGATGTAGACACCCACGTGGTACGCCGAGCCCGCGCCACCCCAGTACAGGATGTCGCCGACCTGGACGTTGGACAGCGAGACCGGGGTGCCGGCCACGGACTGGTCCTGGGAGACGCGCGGCAGGTCCACGCCGACCTGCTTGTACGCGGCCTGCACCAGGCTGGAGCAGTCCCACGCGTCCGGGCCGCTGGCGCCCATGACGTAGGCGTCGCCGAGCTGCGCCTTGAGGAAGTTGACGACCGTGCCGACGCTGCCGCTCGCGGGGGCGGGGACGTCACTGTCGGCCGACGTCGAGGTGAGCGTGGTCCGCTCGGAGGACCGGGTGGCGCGCTCGGCGGCGGCCTTGCGGGCGTCCTCGGCCTTCTGCTTGGCCTCCGCCTTCTTCTTGGCGTCGGCGAGGTCCGCCTTGGCCTGCTTGGCGGCCTTGGCGGCGGCCGCGTCACGCTCGGCGCGCAGCTGGTAGTCGGCCGCGGCCTGCTGGGTGACCTCCGCGGACTCGGCGACCTGGGCGGTCATGTCGGCCGTGAGGGTGGGCAGCTCGATGGTCTGGGTCACCGGCTCGGCAGCGTTCGCCGATCCGGCCGCACCGGCCACTGCCAGGGTGCTGAGGACGCCACCGGCAACTCCGGCGCGCATCGCGAGCGCCGAGCTGCTGCGAGGCCGGGGTTTCCGGTGGCTGCGTATGTGAGCGGTGTGGGACATAGGGACAACCGGTATCAGGGGCTCCTCCATACCTTCAAGAAACGTGTGGTGCGCCACAGTTGTTCAATGGGCCGCTCGAATCCCGGGCGTGGCGTTCCTTATTGACGCCGTAACGGGCATTGTGGACACGACCCGTGAAGCCTGTGATCACGGCCTTTCCGTGTTACGTCCGAATTGCCCGCGACCTACCACTCATTGGAGCGGTTGGCCAAGCCCGGTTGTTTCCCGGCTGTTACCAATGTGACGCAGGTCACGGAACAGCTGCCCCTGCGGTGGTGTCGCGCGCGTGAGGCGGGGGAGTCGTGGAGGTCGGGCCGACGGCCCCTTCCGCTCGCGAGCGGAGAACCCTGTTCCGCTCGTGAACGGATGCACGCACCCCGGTCGTCCACACCGGGCACCGCAACTCCCCCCGAAGTGTGAACGAGTTCCTCTATCAAGCACGGATGTCCAACACCAATTTGCCTTGGATCTCGCGGCCTTGATAGTGCGCCGAAGCCTGGACCAGCGATGACGGGCGAAAATGTCACCTCTGGTGATCACTCGGACGCTTCTCGTACGAAGATCGGTACTGATCCGACTTCATGATCCTTCGCCGGGTGGTGGAGATCACAAAGACGTTGTCGTACCCCGTGTCGCAGATCACAGACCCGCAGGCATAAGATGCGGGGCAGTTGGGCTTGTGACCTGCTTCACATGTACACGATCTTCGTGGAGCCGCACGGAGCTCGTGGGCCTCATGAGGTTCATGGGGCACGTGGGACAGGGAACAACGCCTGATGCAACCGCCAGCAGTCAATGCCGACTGAGAGGAGCGAGGAGCGGTGAACGCGTATGCGCCCATCCTCGTACTGGGAGCCCTCGGAGCAGGCTTTGCGATCTTCTCCGTGGTCATGGCCACGCTTATCGGTCCAAAGCGATACAACCGGGCCAAGCTCGAAGCCTACGAGTGCGGTATCGAGCCGACCCCCACGCCGGCCGGCGGCGGGCGGTTCCCCATCAAGTACTACCTGACGGCGATGCTCTTCATCATTTTCGATATCGAGATCGTCTTCCTCTATCCCTGGGCCGTCACGTTCGACGCGCTCGGGGTTTTCGGGCTCGTGGAGATGTTGCTCTTCGTGCTCACCGTCTTCGTCGCGTACGCGTACGTGTGGCGGCGAGGCGGCCTGGAATGGGACTGAAACCCGCATGGGACTGAACCCCGCAAGGGACTGAGCCCCGTATAGGGGACAGAGGAGCCACTGAGCATGGGACTCGAAGAAAAGCTGCCGAGCGGCTTCCTGCTGACCACCGTCGAGCAGGCCGCGGGATGGGTGCGCAAGTCGTCCGTCTTCCCCGCCACCTTCGGCCTCGCCTGCTGCGCCATCGAAATGATGACGACGGGCGCGGGCCGCTACGACCTGGCGCGCTTCGGCATGGAGGTCTTCCGCGGCTCGCCGCGCCAGGCCGACCTGATGATCGTCGCCGGACGCGTCAGCCAGAAGATGGCGCCGGTCCTGAGGCAGGTCTACGACCAGATGCCGAACCCCAAGTGGGTGATCTCCATGGGGGTTTGCGCCTCGTCGGGCGGCATGTTCAACAACTACGCGATCGTGCAGGGCGTCGACCACATCGTCCCTGTCGACATCTATCTGCCCGGCTGTCCGCCACGGCCCGAGATGCTGATGGACGCGATTCTCAAGCTCCACCAGAAGATCCAGTCCTCGAAGCTCGGCGTGAACGCCGAGGAGGCGGCCCGCGAGGCGGAGGAAGCGGCGCTCAAGGCGCTCCCCACCATCGAGATGAAGGGCCTGCTGCGGTGAGCGACGCGAACGGCAACGGGGTGAACCCCGAGAAGGACCTCGGAGCCTCCAACCTCCCGGGCCAGCGAGGCGACGGCGGCGAGGAGATCCGCGTCCAGCGCGGCATGTTCGGCGCCGACAACGGCGGGGACACCTCCGGCTACGGCGGCCTGGTCCGCTCGATCCGGCTGCCTGGACCGGCCTCCCGCCCGTACGGCGGCTGGTTCGACGAGGTCGCCGACGAGCTCGAGGGCGCCCTGGAGGAACAGAGTCTCGTCCCCGGGAACGCCATCGAGAAGACGATCGTCGACCGCGACGAGATGACCTTCCACATCGACCGCGAGCACCTGCTCCAGGTCGCCCAGACCCTGCGCGACGACCCGGCCCTGCGCTTCGAGCTCTGCACCGGCGTGAGCGGGGTCCACTACCCGCAGGACAAGGGCCGCGAGCTGCACGCCGTCTACCACCTGCGCTCGATCACCCACAACCGGCTGATCCGCCTGGAGGTCAGCGCCCCGGACAGCGAGCCGCGCATCCCGTCCCTGGTCTCGGTCTATCCGACGAACGACTGGCACGAGCGCGAGACGTACGACTTCTTCGGCATCGTCTTCGAGGGCCACCCGGCCCTCACGCGGATCATGATGCCGGACGACTGGCAGGGCTTTCCGCAGCGCAAGGACTATCCCCTCGGCGGCATCCCCGTCGAGTACAAGGGCGCCCAGATCCCGGCTCCGGACCAGCGGAGGTCGTACTCATGAGCACGTCGCACGCATCTGCCCGCGAGACGACCGAGGGCAAGGTCTACACGGTCACCGGCGGCGACTGGGACGAGGTCGTCCAGACCGCGGCCAGGGCCGACGACGAGCGCATCGTCGTCAACATGGGCCCCCAGCACCCGTCCACACACGGAGTGCTCCGGCTCATCCTGGAGATCGAGGGCGAGACGGTCACCGAGGCCCGCTGCGGCATCGGTTATCTGCACACCGGCATCGAGAAGAACCTCGAGTTCCGTACGTGGACACAGGGCACGACCTTCGTGACGCGCATGGACTACCTGACGTCGTTCTTCAACGAGACCGCGTACTGCCTGGCCGTCGAGAAGCTCCTCGGCATCGAGGACCAGATCCCGGACCGCGCCACGATCATCCGGGTGCTCCTGATGGAGCTGAACCGGCTCTCCTCGCACCTGGTGTGCATCGCCACCGGCGGCATGGAACTCGGCGCCACCACGATCATGATCTACGGCTTCCGTGATCGTGAACTCATTCTCGACATCTACGAGCTGATCACCGGCCTGCGCATGAACCACGCGTACATCCGGCCGGGCGGCCTCGCCCAGGACCTGCCCCCGGGCGCGGTGGACCAGATCCGCGAGTTCGTGAAGAAGATGCAGAAGAACCTTCCCGAGTACGACAAGCTCGCCACCGGGAACCCCATCTTCAAGGCCCGTATGCAGGACATCGGCCATCTCGACCTGGCCGGCTGCATGGCCCTCGGCGCCACGGGCCCGATCCTCCGCTCGGCCGGCCTGCCGCACGACCTGCGCAAGGCGCAGCCGTACTGCGGCTACGAGACGTACGACTTCGACGTCCCGACCACCGACACCTGCGACGCGTACGGGCGCTTCCTGATCCGCCTTGAGGAGATGCGCCAGTCGCTGCGGATCGTCGAGCAGTGCCTGGACCGGCTGCAGCCCGGCCCGGTCATGGTCACCGACAAGAAGATCGCCTGGCCCGCGCAGCTCGCGCTCGGCCCGGACGGACTCGGCAACTCGCTCGACCACATCAAGAAGATCATGGGCACCTCCATGGAGGCCCTGATCCACCACTTCAAGCTGGTGACCGAGGGGTTCCGCGTGCCGCCGGGACAGACGTACGCGGCCGTCGAGTCGCCCAAGGGCGAACTCGGGGTGCACGCCGTGTCCGACGGAGGCACCCGCCCCTACCGGGTCCACTACCGGGACCCGTCCTTCACCAATCTGCAGGCCATGGCGGCGATGTGCGAGGGCGGCCAGGTCGCCGACGTCATCGTCGCCGTCGCGTCCATCGACCCCGTGATGGGAGGCGTCGACCGGTGACCACGACCCCCGAGGGCGTCAGCCTGGGCATGCCCCAACTGCCCGCGCCCGACTACCCGGACGACGTTCGAGCCAGGCTGGAGGCGGACGCGCGCGAGATCATCGCCCGTTACCCGGACTCCCGGTCCGCCCTCCTTCCGTTGCTGCATCTCGTGCAGTCGGAGGAGGGCCATGTCACGCGCACAGGGCAGCGGTTCTGCGCGGAGATGCTGGACCTGACCACGGCCGAGGTCACAGCGGTCGCGACCTTCTACTCGATGTACCGGCGCAAGCCGAGCGGTGACTACCAGGTGGGCGTCTGCACCAACACCCTGTGCGCGGTCATGGGCGGCGACGCGATCTTCGAGTCCCTGCAGGACCACCTCGGTGTCGGCAACGGCGAGACCACCGACGACGGCCTGGTCACCCTGGAGCACATCGAGTGCAACGCGGCCTGCGACTTCGCGCCGGTCGTGATGGTCAACTGGGAGTTCTTCGACAACCAGACCGTGGCGAGCGCGAAGCGCCTCGTCGACGACCTGCGCTCGGGAACACAGGTCGAGCCGACACGCGGTGCCCCCTTGTGCACGTTCAAGGACACGGCCCGCATCCTGGCGGGCTTCCCCGACGAGCGCGAGGGCGCGGTCGAGGCGAGCGGCGGCGCGGGCCCCGCCTCGCTGATCGGCCTCCGGCTGGCCAAGGGGGAGACGGGCCCCGCGCGCGTGGTGCACCCGCGAGGGTCCGGCGCTCCCCAGGACGAGCCGCTGCACGACCCGTCCCCGTCCGAGCACCTCAGTTCGCACGACGCACCGCAGGACACGTCGGCCTCCGACCCGTCCCACCCGGCCGGGCCCACTGCCGAGGAGGGGGAGTGATGACCTTGTCCACTCAATACGGGGGCACCTCCCAGCCCGAGGCTGGGGGAGAGACGAGCCCCGAGAAGCTGCTCTCACCGGTGCTGTCCGCCTTCTGGGACGAGGACAAGTCCTGGTCGCTGGACGTGTACCGGAGGCACGACGGGTACGAGGGCCTGCGCAAGGCGCTCGCTATGTCGCCGGACGACCTCATCGCGTATGTGAAGGACTCCGGTCTGCGCGGCCGTGGCGGCGCGGGATTCCCCACCGGAATGAAGTGGCAGTTCATTCCCCAGGGTGATGGAAAGCCTCACTATCTAGTTGTCAACGCCGACGAATCGGAGCCGGGCACCTGTAAGGACATCCCGCTTCTCTTCGCGAACCCGCACAGCCTCATTGAGGGCATTGTCATCGCCTGTTATGCGATCCGGTCGTCGCATGCGTTCATCTATCTGCGTGGTGAAGTCGTCCCCGTGCTCAGGCGGTTGCACGAGGCCGTACGCGAGGCCTACGCGGCGGGCTACCTGGGCGAGAACGTGCTGGGCAGCGGACTCGATCTGCAGCTCACCGTGCACGCGGGCGCGGGCGCGTACATCTGCGGTGAGGAGACCGCACTGCTCGACTCGCTCGAAGGCCGCCGTGGACAGCCGCGACTTCGTCCCCCTTTCCCTGCCGTCGCGGGCCTCTATGCCTGTCCGACTGTTGTGAATAACGTCGAGTCCATCGCGTCGGTTCCCGCGATTCTCCACAAGGGCAAAGAATGGTTCCGCTCGATGGGAAGCGAGAAGTCCCCGGGCTTCACGCTCTACTCCCTCAGCGGCCATGTCACCAGCCCCGGCCAGTACGAGGCCCCGCTCGGCATCACACTCCGTCAGCTCCTCGACATGAGCGGCGGCATTCGGAAGGGACACCGCCTCAAGTTCTGGACGCCGGGCGGCTCCTCGACCCCGATGTTCACCGACGAGCACCTCGACGTCCCTCTTGACTACGAAGGAGTGGGCGCCGCGGGTTCCATGCTCGGCACAAAAGCACTCCAGTGCTTCGACGAGACGACCTGCGTCGTCCGTGCCGTCACCCGGTGGACCGAGTTCTACGCCCACGAGTCCTGCGGCAAGTGCACGCCCTGCCGCGAAGGGACGTACTGGCTCGTGCAGTTGCTGCGCGACATCGAGGCCGGCAAGGGCGTCATGTCCGACCTCGACAAGCTGAACGACATCGCCGACAACATCAACGGCAAGTCCTTCTGCGCCCTCGGCGACGGCGCGGCCTCGCCGATCTTCTCCTCGCTCAAGTACTTCCGCGCGGAGTACGAGGAGCACATCAACGGCCGGGGCTGCCCCTTCGACCCCGCCAAGTCGACGGCCTGGGCCGACAAGGAAAAGCACACGGAGGTGAACGCATGACGGTAACCACGAGCGCTCCCTCCGGAGGCGGGGAGGCTGCGGTTCCGCCGGAGGATCTCGTCGCGCTGACCATCGACGGCGTCGAGATCAGCGTGCCCAAGGGCACCCTGGTCATCCGCGCGGCCGAACAGCTCGGCATCGAGATCCCCCGCTTCTGCGACCATCCGCTCCTCGACCCGGCCGGCGCCTGCCGTCAGTGCATCGTCGAGGTCGAGGGCCAGCGCAAGCCCATGGCGTCCTGCACGATCACCTGCACGGACGGGATGGTCGTCAAGACCCACCTCACCTCTCCTGTCGCCGAGAAGGCCCAGAAGGGTGTGATGGAGCTCCTGCTCATCAACCACCCGCTGGACTGCCCGGTCTGCGACAAGGGCGGCGAGTGCCCCCTGCAGAACCAGGCCATGTCGCACGGCCACTCCGAGTCCCGCTTCGAGGGCAAGAAGCGCACGTACGAGAAGCCCGTCCCGATCTCCACCCAGGTGCTGCTCGACCGCGAACGCTGTGTGCTGTGCGCCCGCTGCACCCGGTTCTCCAACCAGATCGCGGGCGACCCGATGATCGAGCTGATCGAGCGGGGCGCGCTCCAGCAGGTCGGCACCGGCGAGGGCGACCCCTTCGAGTCGTACTTCTCCGGGAACACCATCCAGATCTGCCCGGTCGGCGCGCTGACCTCGGCGGCGTACCGCTTCCGCTCCCGGCCGTTCGACCTCGTCTCGTCGCACTCGGTGTGCGAGCACTGCTCCGGCGGCTGCGCGACCCGCACCGACCACCGGCGCGGCAAGGTCATGCGGCGCCTCGCCTCCCCGGACCCCCAGGTCAACGAGGAGTGGCTGTGCGACAAGGGGCGGTTCGGCTTCCGGTACGCGCAACAGCGGGACCGGTTGCAGACGCCTCTGGTGCGCGGCGAGTCCGGTGAGCTGGAGCCCGCTTCCTGGCCGGAGGCCCTGGAGGCCGCCGCCCAGGGGCTCCTTGCCGCCCGCTCCCGGGCCGCCGTCCTCACCGGCGGCCGGCTGACCGTCGAGGACGCCTACGCGTACAGCAAGTTCGCGCGCGTGGCCCTCGACACGAACGACATCGACTTCCGCGCGCGCGTGCACAGCGGCGAGGAGGCCGACTTCCTGGCCGCCCGGGTCGCCGGACGCGGACGTGACCTCGACGGTACGGGCGTCACGTACACCGCACTGGAGAAGGCACCCGCCGTCCTGCTCGCCGGATTCGAGTCCGAGGAGGAGGCGCCCGGTGTCTTCCTGAGGCTGCGCAAGGCCTGGCGGGGACACGGGCAGAAGACCTTCTCGCTGGCCACCCACGCGACCCGCGGTCTGGAGAAGGCGGGCGGCACGCTGCTGCCGGCCGCCCCCGGCACCGAGACCGAGTGGCTGGACGCGCTCGCCTCCGGGGCCGGCCTGGAGGGCGACGGAGCGAAGGCCGCCGAGGCGCTGCGCACCGAGGGCGCCGTGATCGTCGTCGGCGAGCGGCTGGCCGCCGTGGCGGGCGGGCTCACCGCCGCCGTACGGGCCTCCACCGCGACCGGCGCCGAACTGGTGTGGATCCCGCGCCGGGCCGGGGAGCGCGGCGCGATCGAGGCGGGGGCGCTGCCCTCGCTGCTGCCCGGCGGACGCCCGGCCACCGACCCGCGCGCGCGGGACGAGGTCACCCTCGCCTGGGGCATCGCGGCGCTGCCGCACCGCCACGGCCGTGACACCGGACAGATCGTCGAGGCCGCCGCCACCGGGGAGCTCTCCGCGCTCGTCGTCGCGGGCGTCGAGGTCGCCGACCTTCCCGATCCGGCACGCGCGCGTGAGGCACTGTCCGGGGTGGGCTTCCTGGTGTCGCTCGAACTGCGTCCCAGCGAGGTCACCGGGCACGCGGACGTCGTCTTCCCCGTGGCCGCGGTCGCCGAGAAGGCGGGCACCTTCCTCAACTGGGAAGGCCGGGCACGCCTCTTCGAGTCCGCGCTCAAGCCCGAGCAGCTGACCCGCCGGGTGTCGCCCACCGACGGGCGGGTCCTGCACATGCTGGCCGACGCCATGGACGTACACCTGGGACTGCCGGACCTGCGCACCGCGCGCGTGGAGCTCGACCGGCTCGGCACCTGGGACGGGGCGCGGGCCACCGAACCCGTGGAGACCGCGGCCGTTCTGCCGCGGCCCGCCTCGGGAGAGGCCGTGCTCGCCGGACACCGGCTGCTGCTCGACCAGGGCCGCCTCCAGGAGGGCGACACGGCGCTCGCCGGGACGCGGCATGCCGCACACGCGCGCGTGTCGGCCGCCACGGCCGCCGAGGCGGGCGTCAAGAACGGCGACCTGCTCGCCGTGACCGGCCCCTCCGGAGTGGTCGAACTCCCGCTGCAGATCACGGAGATGCCCGACCGCGTGGTCTGGCTCCCGCTGAACTCCGCCGGGGGAGGCGTCGCCTCGGACACGGGCGCGCTGCCCGGCGCACTCGTCCGCATCGGCCCGGCGACGCTCGCCGCCGAGACCCCCAAGGAGGTGGAGGCATGACCGGAAACCTCGCCGCGCCCGTGTACCTGGCCGCGGAGGACCTCTCCATGTTCGGCCGCGACCCCTGGTGGCTCGTCGTCATCAAGGCGGTCTTCTGCTTCGCCTTCCTGATGATCACCGTGCTGTTCTCCATCGTGTGGGAGCGCAAGGTCGTCGCCTGGATGCAGCTGCGCATCGGCCCCAACCGGCACGGCCCCTGGGGCATGCTCCAGTCGCTCGCCGACGGCATCAAACTGATGCTCAAGGAAGACCTGATCGTCAAGCGCGCCGACAAGGTCGTCTACATCCTCGCGCCGATCGTGGCCGCGATCCCGGCCTTCATGGCGATCGCCGTGATCCCCTTCGGACCGGCCGGCAACGAGATCTCGATCCTCGGCCACCGCACCACGATGCAGCTCACCGACCTCCCGATCGCGATGCTCTACATCCTCGCGGTCGCCTCGGTGGGCATCTACGGAATCGTGCTCGCGGGCTGGTCCTCCGGGTCGACGTATCCGCTCCTCGGCGGCCTGCGCTCCTGCGCGCAGATGATCTCGTACGAGATCGCCATGGGCGCCGCGTTCGCGTCGGTGTTCCTGTACTCCGGCTCGATGTCGACCTCGGAGATCGTCGCCCAGCAGCAGGACCGCTGGTACATCATCCTGCTGCCGGTGTCGTTCCTGATCTACATCGTGACGATGGTCGGCGAGACCAACCGCGCCCCCTTCGACATGCCGGAGTCCGAGGGCGACCTGGTCGGCGGCTTCAACACCGAGTACTCGTCCATCAAGTTCGCGCTGTTCATGCTCGCCGAGTACGTGAACATGGTGACCGTCTCGGCGGTCTCCGTGACGCTCTTCCTGGGCGGCTGGCGGGCACCCTGGCCGGTCAGCACCTTCTGGGAGGGCGCGAACCACGGCTGGTGGCCGATGCTCTGGTTCGTCATCAAGGTGCAACTGCTGCTGTTCTTCTTCATCTGGCTGCGCGGCACGCTGCCCCGCGTCCGCTACGACCAACTGATGAAGCTCGGCTGGAAGGTCCTCATCCCGGTCTCCGTGGTCTGGCTGATGTGCGTCGCGACCGTACGGACCCTGCGAAACGAGAACTACGACTTCGCCGACATCGCCCTGTACGTGGCGGGCGCGGTCCTTGTCCTGCTGTTGCTGTCCTTCATCGCCGACATGTACCGCGACCGGAAGGACGCCCAGGAGACGCCGGAGGAACCCGTCGCCTTCGACCCGATGGCGGGCGGATTCCCCGTACCGCCGCTGCCCGGACAGGAGCTGCCGCCGGTGCCCCGGCGACGCCCGCGCCGGGAGCGGGAGTTGATTGTCAGTGGTGCCGTGAATACTGACAGTGACGGAACCGATGGACCTCGCGACGGAAAGGAGGCGTCCGATGGCTGATGAGCAGAAGGAGACCAAACCCGGTTTCCAGAACCCCGTCGCAGGCTTCGGCGTGACCTTCAAGGCCATGTTCAAGAAGCGGCTGACCGAGCAGTATCCGGAGCAGCAGAAGACCACCGCCCCGCGGTTCCACGGCCGGCACCAGCTCAACCGCCATCCGGACGGCCTGGAGAAGTGCGTCGGCTGTGAGCTGTGCGCCTGGGCGTGTCCCGCGGACGCCATCTATGTGGAGGGCGCGGACAACACCGAGGAGGAGCGCTACTCCCCGGGCGAGCGGTACGGCCGCGTCTACCAGATCAACTACGCCCGCTGCATCCTGTGCGGCCTGTGCATCGAGGCGTGCCCCACGCGCGCGTTGACGATGACGAACGAGTTCGAGCTGGCCGACTCCAGCCGCGCCAACCTCATCTACACCAAGGAGCAGCTGCTCGCCGGTCTTGAGGAGGGCATGGTCGAGTCACCGCACTCGATCTTCCCGGGCATGGACGAGGGCGACTACTACCGGGGCCTGGTCACGGAGGCCGCGCCCGGCACGGTTCCCCAGGTGGCGGTCTCCAAGGGAGAGAAGCCCGAGGAAGAGGGGGCGGACACATGAGCGCGCAACTCGCCGCCCACGCCAACTCCCTCGCGGCCTACTCCACGTCCACGGGCGAGGCCTTCCAGTTCTGGATCCTCGGCACCGTCGCGGTGATCGGCGCCCTGTGCACCGTCTTCATGAAGAAGGCCGTGCACAGCGCGCTCTGCCTCGCCGGGACCATGATCGTCCTGGCGGTGTTCTACCTCGCCAACGGCGCGTACTTCCTGGGCATCGTCCAGGTCGTCGTCTACACCGGCGCGATCATGATGCTGTTCCTCTTCGTGGTCATGCTCGTCGGTGTCACCGCGGCGGACTCCCTGAAGGAGACCATCAAGGGCCAGCGCTGGCTGGCCCTGCTGTGCGGCCTCGGCTTCGGAATCCTGCTCTGCGCGGGCATCGGCAACGCCTCGCTGTCGGAGTTCAACGGCCTGACCCAGGCCAACTCCGGCGGCAACGTGGAGGGTCTGGCGGCCCTCATCTTCACGAAGTACGTCTTCGCCTTCGAGATCACCGGCGCCCTGCTCATCACCGCCGCCGTCGGCGCCATGGTGCTCACCCACCGCGAGCGCACCGAGCGGGCCAAGACCCAGCGCGAGCTGGCCGGGGAGCGCGTGCGGGCGAACAAGCAGCTCCCGCCGCTGCCCGCCCCCGGCGTCTACGCCCGGCACAACGCGGTGGACATCGCCGGCCTCCTGCCGGACGGCACCCCGTCCGAGCTCACCGTCATCAAGACACTGCGTGACCGCGGCCAGATCCGCGATGTGTCGGACGAGGCGATCAAGGACCTCAAGGCGCTGGAGCAGCGTTCCGAGGAGCGGCTCGGCCGCGAAGAGCGGGAAGAGGAGGCCGCGAAGTGAACCCCGTCAACTACCTCTACCTCGCCGCCCTGTTGTTCACGATCGGCGCCACCGGCGTCCTGATCAGGCGCAACGCGATCGTGGTGTTCATGTGCATCGAGCTGATGCTCAACGCCTGCAACCTCGCGTTCGTCGCCTTCTCCCGGATGCACGGCAATCTCGACGGCCAGATCATCGCCTTCTTCACGATGGTCGTCGCCGCCGCGGAGGTCGTGGTCGGGCTCGCGATCATCGTGTCGCTGTTCCGTTCCCGCCACTCGGCCTCGGTCGACGACGCCAGCCTGATGAAGCTGTAAGGGGTCGCTGAATCGTGGAGAACCTGATTGCGCTGCTTGTGGCGGCGCCTCTGCTCGGAGCGGCCGTACTGCTGTGCGGCGGCCGGCGGCTGGACGCCGTCGGCCACTGGATCGGTACGGCTCTCTCGTCCGTCTCCTTCGTGATCGGCGCGATCCTCTTCGCCGACATGCTGGGCAAGGACGCCGAACACCGGGCCATCGGCCAGCACCTGTTCAGCTGGATCCCCGTAGAGGGCTTCCAGGCGGACGTGGCCTTCCAGCTCGACCAGCTGTCGATGACGTTCGTGCTGCTGATCACGGGCGTCGGCTCGCTGATCCACGTGTACTCCATCGGGTACATGGAGCACGACGAGCGGCGCCGCCGCTTCTTCGGCTATCTGAACCTGTTCCTCGCGGCGATGCTGCTGCTCGTCCTCGCGGACAACTACCTGCTGCTGTATGTCGGCTGGGAGGGCGTCGGCCTCGCCTCGTACCTCCTGATCGGCTTCTGGCAGCACAAGCCCAGCGCCGCCACCGCCGCGAAGAAGGCCTTCCTGGTCAACCGCGTCGGCGACATGGGCCTGTCGATCGCCATCATGCTGATGTTCACCACCTTCGGGACCTTCGCCTTCGGGCCGGTCCTGGAGGCCACCGGTGAGACCGGCGAGGGCAAGCTGACCGCCATCGCCCTGATGCTGCTGCTCGCCGCCTGCGGCAAGTCCGCCCAAGTACCGCTGCAGTCCTGGCTCGGGGACGCGATGGAGGGCCCGACCCCGGTCTCGGCCCTCATCCACGCCGCGACGATGGTGACCGCGGGCGTGTACCTGATCGTCCGCTCCGCCGACATCTTCAACGCCGCGCCGGACGCCCAGCTCGTGACCACCGTGGTCGGAGCGGTCACGCTCCTCTTCGGTGCGATCGTCGGTTGCGCCAAGGACGACATCAAGAAGGCGCTCGCCGGTTCGACCATGTCGCAGATCGGCTACATGATCCTCGCGGCGGGCCTCGGCCCCATCGGCTACGTCTTCGCGATCATGCACCTGGTGACGCACGGCTTCTTCAAGGCCGGGCTCTTCCTCGGCGCCGGTTCGGTCATGCACGGCATGAACGACGAGGTCGACATGCGGAAGTACGGCGGCCTCAGGAAGTACATGCCGGTCACCTTCGTGACGTTCGGTCTCGGTTACCTGGCCATCATCGGCTTCCCGGGCCTGTCCGGCTTCTTCTCCAAGGACAAGATCATCGAGGCGGCCTTCGCCAAGGGCGGCACCGAGGGCTGGATCCTCGGCAGCGTGGCCCTGCTCGGCGCGGCCATCACCGCGTACTACATGACACGCGTGATGCTGATGACCTTCTTCGGAGAGAAGCGCTGGCAGCCCGACGAGAACGGCCACGAGCCGCACCCGCACGAGTCCCCCAGGTCCATGACGATCCCGATGATCGTGCTGGCCTTCGGATCGGTCTTCGCGGGCGGGTTCTTCAGCATCGGCGACCGCTTCATGCACTGGCTGGAGCCCGTCACCGAGCATGCGCACGGAAACCCGCCGGTCAGCGCGACGACGGTCACGCTCGCCACCATGGTCGTGCTCGTCATCGGCGTCGCTCTCGCCTACGTCCAGTACGGGCGCCGTCCCGTCCCGGTGGTCGCCCCGCGCGGCTCCCTGCTCACCCGGGCCGCCCGGCGCGACCTCCTCCAGGACGACTTCAACCACGTCGTCCTCGTACGCGGCGGAGAGCACCTCACGCGCTCCCTGGTGTACGTCGACCACACCCTGGTCGACGGGGTCGTCAACGGCACGGCGGCCTCGATGGGCGGCCTCTCCGGACGGCTCCGCAAGCTGCAGAACGGCTACGCGCGGTCGTACGCGGTCTCCATGTTCGGCGGTGCTGCGATCCTCATCGCCGCGACCCTGCTGATGAGGGCGGTCTGATACCGATGTCCTTTCCTCTGCTGACAGCGACGGCGGTGCTCCCGGCAGTCGGGGCCATCGCCACGGCAGCCGTGCCGGCCGCGCGCCGCACCGCCGCCAAGTGGCTGGCGCTGCTCGTCTCGCTCGCCACCCTGGTACTCGCCCTGGTCGTCCTGATCCGCTTCGACCCGGACGGCGACCGCTACCAGCTCACCGAATCGCACGCCTGGATCGCGGACTTCGGAGTGCGGTACGAACTGGGCGTGGACGGCATCGCGGTGGCGCTCATCGCGCTGACCGCCCTGCTGATCCCGTTCGTGATCCTCGCGGGCTGGCACGACGCCGACCCGCTGGAGACCAGCAGCAGCCGCTGGCGCCCGACCCAGGGCTTCTTCGCCCTGATCCTCGGCGTCGAGGCGATGGTGATCATCTCCTTCGAGGCCACCGACGTCTTCCTCTTCTACATCTTCTTCGAAGCCATGCTCATCCCGATGTACTTCCTCATCGGCGGCTTCGGAGACCGTGCCCACGCGGGCTCGGACGAGCACGCGGCGGCCCAGCGCTCGTACGCCGCGGTGAAGTTCCTCCTCTACAACCTGGTCGGCGGCCTGATCATGCTGGCCGCGGTGATCGGTCTCTACGTGGTGGCGGGAAACTTCTCGCTCCAGGAGATCGCCGAGGCCCGGGCCAACGGCACGCTGGACATGGCGACCAACACCGAGCGATGGCTCTTCCTGGGCTTCTTCTTCGCCTTCGCGGTGAAGGCGCCCCTGTGGCCGCTGCACACCTGGCTGCCCAACGCGATGGGGGAGGCCACCGCCCCGGTCGCCGTCCTCATCACGGCGGTGGTCGACAAGGTCGGCACCTTCGCGATGCTCCGCTTCTGCCTCCAGCTGTTCCCGGAGGCCTCGAAGTGGGCGACGCCGGTCATCCTCGTACTCGCCCTGATCAGCATCATCTACGGGGCGCTGCTCGCGGTCGGCCAGCGCGACATCAAGCGGCTGGTGGCGTACGCGTCGATCTCCCACTTCGGGTTCATCATCATGGGCATCTTCGCCATGACGAGCCAGGGACAGTCGGGCGCGACGCTCTACATGGTCAACCACGGAATCTCGACCGCCGCGCTGATGCTGGTGGCCGGCTTCCTGATCTCGCGGCGCGGCTCGCGTCTGATCGCCGACTACGGAGGGGTGCAGAAAGTCGCGCCGGTGCTCGCCGGCACCTTCCTGATCGGCAGCCTCGCGACGCTGTCCCTGCCGGGGCTCGCGCCGTTCGTGAGTGAGTTCCTGGTCCTGGTCGGCACGTTCACGCGCTACCCGGCCATCGGGATCATCGCCACCTTCGGCATCGTCCTCGCCGCGCTCTACACGCTCGTGCTCTACCAGCGGACGATGACCGGCCCGGTGAAGCCCGAGGTCTCCGCGATGCCCGACCTGCGGGTGCGGGAACTCGTGGTGGTCACCCCGCTGATCGCCCTGCTGATCTTCCTCGGCGTCTACCCGAAGCCGATCACCGACATCGTCAACCCGGCGGTCAAGCAGACCATGTCCGACGTACAGAAGAAGGACCCCCAGCCCGAGGTGGAGGCGGCCCCGTGAGCGCTACAGCCGTCCACAGCCTGTGGACAATGGCGGCCGACCCGATCGACAAGATCGACGCGCCGAAGATCGAATACGGGCAGTTGTCGCCCACCCTGATCGTCATCGGTGCGGCGATCATCGGGATCCTGGTCGAGGCCTTCGTGCCCCGGAAGTCCCGCTACTACGTCCAGTTGTTCGTGTCCGTCGTCGCCCTCGCCGCCGCGTTCGCCGCGGTCGTCGGGCTCGCGGCGAGCGGATACGGCACCACCAAGGCCGGTATCGCCGCGATGGGCGCCATCGCGGTCGACGGGCCCTCGCTGTTCCTGCAGGGCACGATCCTGCTGGCCGGTGTGCTCGGCGTGTTCACGTTCGCCGAGCGGCGTCTGGACCCGGTGGCGCACGGCAACCGCGTCGATTCCTTCGCCGCGCAGGCCGCGTCCGTGCCGGGCAGCGACAGCGAGAAGGCCGCGGTCAAGGCCGGGTTCGCCACCACCGAGGTGTTCCCGCTGCTGCTCTTCGCGATCGGCGGCATGCTCGTCTTCCCGTCGGCGAACGACCTGCTGACGCTGTTCATCGCCCTGGAAGTCTTCTCGCTGCCGCTCTACCTCCTGTGCGCCGTGGCCCGCCGCAAGCGGATCATGTCGCAGGAGGCCGCGGTCAAGTACTTCCTGCTCGGCGCCTTCGCCTCCGCGTTCACCCTCTTCGGCATCGCCCTGCTCTACGGCTACGCCGGTTCGGTGTCGTACGCGACGATCGCGCAGGTCGTCGACGGCACCATCGGGACGGTGAACCCGGCACTCGCCGACACCATGGGCAACGACGCGCTGCTGCTCATCGGCGCCGCGATGGTCGTCATGGGCCTGCTCTTCAAGGTCGGCGCCGTGCCGTTCCACATGTGGACCCCGGACGTCTACCAGGGCGCACCGACCCCGGTCACCGGCTTCATGGCCGCCGCGACCAAGGTGGCCGCCTTCGGCGCGCTGCTGCGGCTGCTGTACGTCGTGCTGCCGGGCCTGCGCTGGGACTGGCGGCCGGTGATGATGGGCGTCGCGGTCGTCACCATGCTGGGCGGCGCGATCGTCGCGATCACCCAGACCGACATCAAGCGGCTCCTCGCGTACTCGTCGATCGCACACGCGGGATTCATCCTCGCGGGTGTCATCGCGACCACGCCGGACGGCGTCTCGTCGGTGCTCTTCTACCTGGGCGCGTACTCGTTCGTGACGATCGGCGCGTTCGCGGTCGTCACCCTCGTACGGGACGCGGGCGGCGAGGCCACGCACCTGTCCAAGTGGGCCGGCCTCGGACGCAGGTCACCGCTGGTGGCCGCCGTGTTCGCGGTCTTCCTGCTGGCCTTCGCGGGCATCCCGCTGACCTCCGGCTTCGCCGGGAAGTTCGCCGTGTTCAAGGCGGCGGCCGAGGGCGGCGCGGGCGCGCTGGTCGTGGTCGGTGTGATCTCGTCGGCCATCGCGGCGTTCTTCTACATCCGCGTGATCGTGCTGATGTTCTTCAGCGAGCCGCGTCCGGAGGGGCCGACGGTCGCCGTGCCGTCGCCGCTCACGATGACGGCGATCGGGGTGGGCGTGGCGGTCACGCTGGTACTGGGTGTGGCGCCGCAGTACTTCCTCGACCTGGCTGGTCAGGCAGGTGTGTTCGTTCGCTGACGCTGTGGTTCTTCGGGCCTCGGCTTCCGTTGGGAGCCGGGGCCCGAAGTGTTTTCCGGGGCGTGGCGGAGGTGTTTTTGGGCGCGTCGGCGGGCGCGTTGCGCAGATACTCCGTCGCAGCCTGTGGATAACTCTGAGGCTGTCGGTGCGGACCCCTATCGTGGAGGCAGTGGTCGAGGCACGACGTACGGGGGACGGGACGATGGGCGGGACGGGTGTGATGACAGAGGTGGCGGAGAGCGAAGCGCTCGGCACGCTCCACCGGGTCTTCGGTTACGAGACCTTCCGAGGCGAGCAGGAAGCCGTCATCGAGCATGTGGTGAGCGGCGGGGACGCGGTCGTCCTCATGCCCACGGGCGGCGGAAAGTCGCTCTGCTACCAGATTCCGGCCCTGGTCAGACCGGGCACGGGCGTGGTGGTCTCACCCCTCATCGCGCTGATGCAGGACCAGGTGGACGCGCTGCGGGCGCTCGGCGTGCGCGCCGGGTTCATGAACTCCACGCAGGACTTCGACGAGCGGCGCACCGTCGAGGCCGAGTTCCTCGCGGGCGAGCTCGACCTGATCTACCTCGCGCCCGAGCGGCTGCGCCTGGAGTCCACGCTCGACCTCCTCAAGCGCGGAAAGATCTCCGTCTTCGCGATCGACGAGGCGCACTGCGTCTCCCAGTGGGGCCACGACTTCCGCCCCGACTACCTCTCGCTCTCCCTGCTGGGCGAGCGCTGGCCCGACGTACCGCGGATCGCGCTGACCGCGACGGCCACGGACGCCACCCACAAGGAGATCACCCAGCGCCTGGGCATGCCGGACGCCCGTCACTTCGTGGCGAGCTTCGACCGGCCCAACATCCAGTACCGGATCGTGCCGAAGGCAGACCCGAAGAAGCAGCTCCTGTCCTTCCTGAAGGAGGAGCACGCGGGCGACGCGGGCATCGTCTACTGCCTGTCGCGCAACTCGGTCGAGAAGACGGCCGAGTTCCTCGCCCGCAACGGCATCGCGGCGGTGCCGTACCACGCGGGGCTGGACTCCGGCACGCGCGCCGCCCACCAGTCGCGGTTCCTGCGCGAGGACGGGCTGGTGGTGTGCGCGACCATCGCCTTCGGCATGGGGATCGACAAGCCGGACGTCCGGTTCGTCGCCCACCTCGACCTGCCGAAGTCGGTCGAGGGCTACTACCAGGAGACGGGCCGCGCCGGCCGCGACGGACTGCCGTCCACGGCATGGATGGCCTACGGCCTGAACGACGTCATACAGCAGCGCAAGATGATCCAGTCGAGCGAGGGCGACGAGGCGTTCCGGCGCCGGGCGGCCGCGCATCTCGAAGCGATGCTCGCGCTGTGCGAGACCGCCCAGTGCCGGCGCGGCCAGCTGCTCGCCTACTTCGGCCAGGACCCGGAGGCCCCGGCTTGCGGGAACTGCGACACGTGCCTGGTCCCGCCCGAGACCTGGGACGGCACGGTCGCGGCCCAGAAGGTGCTGTCCACCGTGGTGCGGCTGCAGCGCGAACGGGGGCAGAAGTTCGGGGCGCTCCAGATCGTCGACATCCTGCTCGGGCGCAGGAGTGCCAAGGTCATCCAGTTCGACCACGACCAGCTGTCCGTGTTCGGCATCGGTGAGGACCTGGCCGAGGGTGAATGGCGCGGTGTCGTCCGGCAGTTGCTGGCCCAGGGGCTCCTCGCGGTCGAGGGCGAGTACGGCACGCTGGTGCTGACCGAGGCGAGCGGGACCGTGCTGCGGCGCGAGCGGGAGGTGCCGCTGCGCAAGGAGCCGCCGAAGCCGGTGGCTTCCCGTTCCTCGTCCTCCTCGTCCGGCTCCGGTCGCAGCGAGCGCAAGGCCAAGGCGGCGGCCGCGGCGGCCGAGCTCTCTCCCGATCTGCTCCCCGCCTTCGAGGCCCTGCGCGCCTGGCGTGCCGGTCAGGCCAAGGAGCAGGGCGTCCCGGCGTACGTCATCTTCCACGACGCCACGCTGCGGGAGATCGCCACGATCTGGCCCGGCTCCGTGGCGGAGCTGGGCGGGATCAGCGGGATCGGCGAGAAGAAGCTCGTGACGTACGGGGAGGGTGTGATCGGGGTGCTTGCCTCCTTGGAGCGGCCTTCCGGTTCGGGCTCCGGTTCTAGTTCCGGCTCGGGCTCGGGCTCCGGTTCCGCTTCGGGCTCCGGTTCAGGCTCCGGCTCTGGGCGAGCGGAGGGTTCGGGGAGCGGTGAGGGGGCTGTCCCGGCGCCTCGGAGTGACGGTGACCCCGGGTTGTACTGGCCCGAGATGGAAGCTGAGCCGGAGCCGGAGGACTGGATATAGGTGCGGGTCGGTGGGGGCTGGTCGCGCAGTTCCCCGCGCCCCTGAAGAGCGGGGCTGCGCCCCAGCTCTTCGGCCTGGGCACCGTGTGCGTGTCACAGAGCGCGTGACGCGTACGCCCTGACGTCGGCGTCGGAGTCGGTCGCGGCCGTGGAGAGGGCCTCGCGCGCTGCGGCGACGGCCGTCGCGGTGGAGGTGAGCGAAGCGTCCCCGGCTGTCCCGGCGTCCCGGCCTGACCCGCCTTCCGGGAGTGCGTAGTGCTCGCCGAACGCCGTTGGCTGCGTATGGCGGACGAGTGCCAGGACGGCGGCCTTGCGGACGTCCGCGTTCGGGTCGGCCAGGGCCTTGGCGAGAGCCGGTACGGCCACCTCGGTGTCAGCCGCGGACAGCGCGGTGGCTGCGCCGGCCCGGACCTGCCACGCGGGATCGGCCTGAGCACGGACGGCGCGTTCGGCCAGCGACGCCGGGCATCCCGTGCCGGCCAGCGACGCGAAGGCGGCGCCGCGGACCAGGGCGTCGGTGTCCTCGGTGAGGCGGTCGAGGGCGGCGAGCACGGCGTGGGTGTCGGGGTCGGTGGCCGTGGCGTCCGGCGCCGGAGCGGAGCCCGCGACCGCCTCACCGCCCGCCGGGTCCCTCGCGCCCGCCGCGACAGCCGCGTTTCGGCGGTCCGCGTCCGCGCCGACCGTGGCCAAAGCCTTCGCCACGGTCACCCGCACCTCGCGGGAGGTGTCGTCCGCCGCCCGGACCAGTTCGTCGGCCGCGTCGACGGAGACCAGTGCACGGACCGCTTCGATACGGACGGAGATATCAGGGTCGCCCAGTGAGCGGGCGAAGAGGCCGGCGTCGCCCAGCCGCAGGGCACGCAGGACATCGAGAGCGGCGGCGCGGACGACGGGGTCGGGCTGCGCGAGGGCGCCTGCGAGCGGGTCGCGCAGGGCCGGTTCCGGGGTGAACGTCTCGACGAGTTCACGCAACGAGGCCGCCGCGGTGGCGCGTACGGCGGAGTCGGTGTCGGCGAGTGCGGCGGCCAGTGCCGGACCGGTTCCGGTGGGCGTGGTCTCGGTGAGCACGCTGACCGCCGCTCGCCGGACGGAGGGCTCGGGGTCGGTCAAGTAGGGCTGGACGGTGGTGAGTTCGGGCTCCTCCTCGGCGAGGGCGAGGAGTTCGAGCAGCCGGGGTGAGGCGTTCTCGCGGGCGCTTTCGCTGCTGGTGCCCTCGCCGCCGGTGTTGTCGCTGTGGTCGTTGGGACCGGTACTCACGGCCGCGGCGGTGGACGGCCGCGCGGCCACGGGGGCCGCGTCCCGTGCGCCCGCCGTGGCCACGCCCTCCGGGTGGACCTCGCCGAGGTGTCGGGAGGGGCCGCCGGTCGGGTCGAAGCCGTCGACGGGGACGGCGTAGGGAGCCACGGGACGAGCCGTGAACTCCATCGAACCAGAGGGGGACTTGTGCAGGTCGAGGTGGTGGAACCAGGAGGCGTCGTCGCGCGCGGGATGGTCCGTGCGGTCGTGGTAGAGACCCCAGCGGGACTCCGTGCGGGCCAGCGAGGCACGGGCCGCCATCTCCGCGCAGTCGCGGATGAAGGTGACCTCGGCGCACCGCATCAGCTCGTGCGGAGTGCGCCCGCCCATCTCGGAGATGTCGGCGCGCATCCGCTCGAAGGACTCGACGGCGAGCGACAGCCGGGCACCGGACTTGGGGGGCGCCACGTAGTCGTTCACGAAGCGCCGGAGTTTGTACTCGACCTGGGGCTGGGGCGGCCCCTCCGGGTTGCGCAGCGGGCGGTAGACCAACTCGTGCGCCTCGCGCAGCTGATCGTCCGGCAACTCGCCCTTGTGGGCGCGGTACTGGGATGCGTCCGCCCCCGCGAGGTCACCGAAGACGAACGCGCCGATCATGTAGTTGTGCGGGACGCAGGCCAGGTCCCCGGCGGCGTACAGCCGCGGCACGGTCGTACGGGCGTGGTCGTCGACCCGTACGCCGGAGGCCGAGTGGCCGCCGCAGAGGCCGATCTCGGAGATGTGCATCTCGACGTCGTGGGTGCGGTAGTCGTGACCGCGGCCGGCGTGGAAGGTGCCGCGGGTGGGCCGCTCGGTGGAGTGCAGGATCGACTCCAGGGCGGAGATCGACTCCTCGGGCAGGTGGCTCAGCTTGAGGTACACAGGCCCCCGGTCGCTCGCCACCTCCGCGGCGAACTCCGCCATCATCTGGCCCGACCAGTAGTCGGAGTCGACGAAGCGTTCGCCGTGCCGGTTGACCTGGTAGCCGCCGAAGGGGTTGGCGACATAGGCGCAGGCGGGGCCGTTGTAGTCCTTGATCAGCGGGTTGATCTGGAAGCACTCGATACCGGTGAGCTCGGCACCCGCGTGGTAGGCCATGGCGTAGCCGTCACCGGCGTTGGTGGGGTTCTCGTAGGTCCCGTAGAGGTAGCCGGAGGCAGGCAGACCGAGGCGGCCGCAGGCGCCGGTCGCGAGGATCACGCCGCCCGCGCGGACCGTCACGAACCGGCCCGTGCGGGTGTTGAAGCCGGCCGCCCCGATGGCGCGCCCGTCCTCGGGGGACGTCAGCACGCGTACCGGCATCACCCGGTTCTCGATGCGGATCCGCTCGCGCATCTCGCGCCGCCGCAGCTGCCGGTAGAGGACCTTCTTGACGTCCTTGCCCTCGGGCATCGGCAGCACGTACGAGCCGGACCGGTGGACCTGGCGGACCGCGTACTCGCCGTGCTCGTCCTTCTCGAACTTCACGCCGTACGACTCCAGGCGCTGCACCATGGCGAAGCCGCGGGTGGCGGTCTGGCGGACGGTGGACTGGTCGACGATGCCGTCGTTGGCGCGGGTGATCTCGGCGACGTAGTCGTCGGGTTCGGCGCGGCCGGGGATGACCGCGTTGTTGACGCCGTCCATGCCCATGGCGAGGGCGCCGGAGTGCCGGACGTGCGCCTTCTCCAGCAGCAGCACGTCGGCCCCGTGCTCGGCGGCGGTCAGCGCCGCCATGGTGCCGGCCGTACCGCCGCCGATGACGAGGACGTCGCAGGAGAGCTCTTCGGCGTCGCCGAGGGCGGGGATCTCCAAGAGGGAGCCACGGGTGTCGTGGGTGTCCGGGGTGTCCACCAGGGTGCCTTTCACGTGCTCAGAGAGGTGAGGACTTCGCGGCGCAGAGCCACGCGTGCGGGGTCGTCGTGCGCCGCACGGTCGCGCGGCCGAGGTACCTCGCGTACGGCTGTCACGCGGCCGGAGCCGAGGAGCGCCACGCGGTCGCCGAGGAACAGGGCCTCGTCCACGTCGTGGGTGACGAAGACGACGGTCGCTCCCGTGCCGTGCAGCACCTCCACCAGCAGGTCCTGCATGCCGGCCCGGGTCTGGGCGTCGAGGGCGCCGAAGGGTTCGTCCATCAGGGCGGCGCGTGGGCGTGGGGCGAGCGCGCGGGCCAACTGCGCGCGCTGGCGCTGGCCCCCGGAGACGCGATGCGGCAACTGCGTCGACCGGTCGGCGAGTCCGACCCGGTCGAGCCAGGACTCGGCCTGCCTCCTGCGTTCGCCGCGCGGCAGTCCCTGGATGGCCAGGGGCAGTTCGACGTTGGCGCGCAGGGTGCGCCACGGGAGCAGGGCATCCTCCTGGAAGACCAGGGCGCGATCCGCCGCCGGTCCTTCGATCCGTCGGCCGTCCTGCTCCACCGTCCCGGCCAGGGCGGGCAGCAGCCCGGAAAGCGTGCGCAGCAGCGTCGACTTGCCGCAGCCCGAGGGGCCGACGACGGTGAGGATCTCGCCCGGGGCGACATCCAGGTCGACGTCGGCCAGCGCGGAGGCGTCCGGACGGCCGAGCGTGGCGGCGCGGAGGACGAGCCGGGTGCCGTGCACGGGCGCGGGTGCCCGCACGACCTCCTTCGTCTCGGCGGACGTTCGGGTCTCAGACGAAGTGCTCATCGCGCGCCTCCTCGGTGCGGACGGCGGTGGGGGCGTGACCGGCGTGCGGAGGGCGCTTCGGTGTTCTGGCGCGCGCCGCTGGGACGTACGACGTGCGCGGGAGCCAGCGGGTCAGCCGGCGGCCGAGGAGTTCCACGGCCGTGGAGGTGAGCCAGCCCAGCACACCGATCGTGACCATGCCGACGAAGACGCCGGGGTAGTCGACGACCGTGTAGTCCTGCCAGGTGCGGTAACCGACGCCGTACTGGCCGGAGATCATCTCGGCGGAGATGACACAGATCCACGAGACGCCGATGCCGACCGACAGGCCGCCGAAGATGCCTGGCAGCGCGCCCGGCAGGACCACCGAGGCCAGGATCCGCCACCGGCCGCCGCCCATGGTGCGTACGGCCTCCTCCCAGGCGGGGGTCAGCGCGCGAACCGCGTGCCGGGTGGAGACCAGGACCGGGAAGTAGGCGGCCGTGAAGGTGATGAAGACGATGCCCTGTTCGTTGGAGGGGAAGAGGAGGATCGCGACGGGGACCAGGGCGATCGCCGGGATCGGGCGGACGACCTCCAGCAGCGGGCCCAGCAGGTCCTCGGCGAGGCGGGAGCGGGCCACGAGCACACCCGTGGCCACGCCCAGGACGGCCGCGAGCAGGAAGCCGGACAGGATCCGGGTGAGGCTGTCGGTGAGATCGGTCCAGTAGTCGGGGCCGCTCACCCGGTCGGCGAAGGCGTGGGCCACGTCGGCGACCGTCGGGAACTGCGAGAAACGCAGCCACAGGTCGACGTTCAGGCTGGTCAGCAGCTGCCACAGACCGAGGGCGGCCGCCAGTGAGGCCGCCCTCAGTACGTACCGGGTCACGACGCCCGCTCCAGTGCGTCGGCGTACGTGATGACGCGGGCGCCCGCGTGTTCGGCGATGTACGCCTTCGCGGTCGCCGGGGCGACGAAGGGCAGCAGCTCGTCACCGTCGGCCACCCAGACCGCCTTGTCGGCGAACCACGGGGTGCCGGTGGTGGCGTCGGGGACGTAGGCCGCGCGGATCCCGTCCTTGTGCTTCGCGACGTAACCCAGCAGTTCGGCGGGCGACTTGAAAGTGCGGGTCTCGGCGGCGCCCTTGGGCCATACCTCGCTCGCGGCCGGTGCGGGCGCCGAGGCCAGGCGCTCGGCGTAGTCCGGGCCGAGGGCCTTCCTGACGTACTGGTCGTCGACGAAGGAGTCCACGTCCACGTCCCCGGTCAGCTTCGCCGCCTTGAGGATCGAGACGTCCTCCTTGAGGGCGGAGACGAGCTTCGGCTTGATCGCCGGGTCGAAGGTGGCGATGCCGTGTGCGCCGTTGTAGAGGTACACGACCTCGGCGGGCAGCCCGGTCGCCTTCGCGACCTTCTCCGCCGCGGCCACCGGGTGGTCGTGGAGGTAGTCCGTCGCCTCCGCCTGGGCCTTGAGGAACGCCTCCAGTACGGCGGGGCGTTTCTTCGCGAAGTCCTCGCGGGCGGTGACCCCGTGGAAGGTCGGCAGGTCCAGTTCGGCGCCGTCGTACAGGGCCTTCGCCTTGCCCTGGAAGGCGAGCAGGCCCGGCCACGCGACGAACTGCGAGAGTGCGTCGGTGCTGCCCGCCGAGAGTGCCGAAGCACCCACCGCGGGCTGCTGGTTGAGCTTCTCGATGCCCTTGTCCGGGTCGATTCCGGCGCGCTGCAGGGCCCGTACGAGGGTGCCGTCGGCCGCCGAGCCGATGCTCGTCGAGACCTTCTTGCCGCGCAGGTCATCGAGGGAGTCGAGCTTCGAGTCCGGCGCGGTGACGACGGTGTTGAGGCCGCCGCGCAGGTTGTAGCCGGTGACGGAGACGAGGTGGGTGGGGCGGCCCAGCTGCTTGCCGCGGGCCGCGTTGATCAGCAGCGGGAAGTCGCCCATCGAGCCGATGTCGATCTTCCCGGCGGTCATCTGCGCGGTGATGGGGGCGCCGGTCGCGTAGTCCTGCCAGTTCACCTTGTAGGTGTGGCCGTCGTGGAGGGCGCTCAGCTGCTGCTCGAAGGAGCCGAGGGAGCGGAGCAGGGTGCCCGCGGTGACGGTGTTGATGGTCTTGGACTGGTAGCCGACCGTGACGGTGACCGTGGAGCCGGACCCGGCCTCGGCGTCACCGCCGCAGCCGGTCAGGGGGAGCAGGAGGACGCCTCCGAGCGTGGCAGCCGCGGTGCGTTTCAGGGCCGTGCGTTTCAGGGCCGTATGGTTCGGGGCCGTGTGTTTCATGGGAGTCCGCGCCTCTCACCGGAGCAGATAGGGCATGTTGACCGTCACGGCTCCGGTGGGGCAGCGGGCCGCGCACGGGCCGCAGTACCAGCACTCGTCGACGTGCATGTAGGCCTTGCCGTTGCTCTCGTCGATGGCGAGGGAGTCCAGCGGGCACATGTCCACACAGAGCGTGCAGCCGTCGATGCACTTCGACTCGTCGATGGTCACGGGCACGTCGGCCCGCTGGGGCGCCAAGGGCATGGCTGTCTCCAGGGAGGTCCCGCAGATACGGGAAAGAGGGCGGAGGAGTCAGAGCGAGCGGCGCAGCGGACCGCTCATCGTGATGCGGTCGCCGCGGAAGCGGATGAACTCCAGGTCGACGGGCCGGCCGTCGGCGAGGTGGGTGAGGCGCTCCAACATCAGGACGGCCGAGCCGCGCGGGGCCTGCAGAACTGTCGCGGAGTGCGCGTCGGCGTTGACGGCCTCCAGGGTGATCTCGGCGTGCCCGAGCGGCTGCCCGGTGATGCCTTCCAGGAGGCGGAAGACGTCGGTGTTCTCCAGGTCGGCGCCGAGCAGGGCGGTGCCGAGGTCGAGTGGGATGTAGGTGAGGTCGAGGGAGAGCGGGAGGCCGTTCAGCCGTCGCAGCCGCTCGATGTAGAGGACGTCGGCGCCGACGGGCACCCGCAGCCGTTCGGCGACCGGGGCCGGTGCGGCGACCGGACCCGCGGTGCGGACCTCGTTGCTGACCCGGCCGTGTTCGCGCAGGGTCTCCGCGAGTCCCATCAGCCGGTCGAGCCCGTGCGGATACTTCTCGGCGACGACGACCGTGCCGACACCGGGCTGCCGTTCCACCAGACCCTCGGCCCGCAGCAGGTCGAGGGCCTGGCGCACGGTGTTGCGCGAGGCCCGGTAGTCGGCGCCGATGGCCGCCTCGTGCGGCAGCGTGCCGTGCGGGAAGCCGCCCGCCAGCACCTGGTGGCGCAGCAGGTCGGCGAGTTGCCTGGCCCGGTCCGCGCGCAGCCGCCGCCGGCGGGCGGCGACGGTGGTCGCGCCCTGGCCGGCGTGGTCACGGATGCGTTCGGTGGGCATGCGACGGACCATACCGACGGGGTAAGGGATGTGGTGTTGCCACAGTGTTGCGCCACCAGCGGCTCCACCGGCCGAGCGGATGACCTGCGGTTTCTCCGTGGACCCGACAAGATCTGCCACTGCGGGCGCCACCGGGAAGGGCACATCCCCGGAGCACGCCGCCCCGTAAAGAACCGCCTCGGCAGGCGCCCCTTAAGGGGCGCGGGGAACTGCGCGACAAGCCCCCACCGACCCGCAGGTCAAAACAACCCCGCGTCAGCGAACACCGACGCGGCTGGCCGCACCCGCGGCCGGACAGCTACGCCCCCGCCGCCACCCGCCCGCTCACCTCGCCAAGACCCACCCGCGTGCCATGCGGCCCCGGAGCCCACGCGGTCAGCGTCACCGTGTCCCCGTCCTCCAGGAACGTCCGCTTGCCGTCCGGCAGTTCGAGGGTGTCCCGCCCGTTCCAGGTCAGCTCCAGGAGCGAGCCCCGCTCGTCGTCCGAGGCCCCGCTCACCGTGCCCGACCCGTACAGATCGCCCGTACGCAGCGACGCGCCGTTCACCGTCATGTGGGCCAGCTGCTGGGCGGCCGTCCAGTACATGGTCGAGAAGGGCGGCTCGGAGACGACATGACCGTTGACGGCGACGGAGATGCGCAGGTCGTAGCCGCCGGGGTCCTCGGAGGCGCCGTCGGTGTCGTCCAGATACGGCAGCAGCGGATGCGTACGTGCCGGGGGCGCGACCCTGGCGTCGTCCAGGGCGTCGAGCGGGGTGATCCAGGCCGACACCGAGGTGGCGAAGGACTTGCCGAGGAACGGGCCGAGGGGGACGTACTCCCAGGCCTGGAGGTCGCGTGCGGACCAGTCGTTGAGGAGGCAGAGCCCGAAGACGTGATCGCGGAAGTCGCTCAGCGGGACGGCCGTGCCCATCGGCGAGGGCGTGCCGACCACGAAGCCGACCTCCGCCTCGATGTCCAGCCTGACGGACGGCCCGAAGACCGGCGCCGGGTCGGCCGGGCCCTTGCGCTGGCCCGAGGGGCGTACGACCTCGGTCCCGGAGACGACCACGGTGCCCGACCTGCCGTGGTAACCGATCGGCAGATGCTTCCAGTTGGGGGTGAGGGAGTCCTCGGCGTCGGGGCGGAAGATCTGGCCGACGTTACGGGCGTGGTTCTCGGAAGCGTAGAAGTCGACGTAGTCGGCGACCTCGAAGGGGAGGTGGAGCGTCACCTCGGAGAGCGGGTGCAGCAGGGGCGCGATCGTCTCGCGGTGCGCCGGCACCGTCACCCACGCCGTGATCGCGCGCCGCACGTCCGACCAAGCCGTGCGGCCCGCCGCGAGCAGTGGGTTCAGCGAGGGACGGGCGAGCAGCGCGGCGTACGGGGAGCCGAGTTCCACGGCCGCGGCCCCCGCGTCCAGCACGTGGTCGCCCAGCCGAACGCCCACGCTCCGCCGGCCGGAGTCGCTGTTGGACCCGCCGTTGGACGCGCCGTCGGACCCGCTGTCGGGCCCGCCAAGGGAGAACACGCCGTACGGAAGATTGTGCGGGCCGAAGGGATCGCCCTCGGGGACATCGAAGGGGGGCATGGGGTGCTGCCTCGCTTTCCGTGTGGGTGGGGCACACGTTACGGGGGAGTTGCCCTTCTTGGGCAGTGTCTAAAGGGTTCGCAATGTCCGTTCTAAAGGGTTCGCAAGAGTTCGCAATGTCCGATTCGGGCCCGGGTCGGAGTGGTTGATTCCGGCTTAGCGTCCATTCGGGGGACACGGGCGAGTTGGATCCGCGTCCGTAGGGGGACACGTGGGGGGACCCGTGGCCAGAAGCTCCGCAGGCATGCCATTCGACGTGCCTTTCGACCTGGACCGGGAAGTGCCGGGCCTGATCGTGAAGTTCGGCGACTACCCGCTGCACCACGGCGGAGTGGGCGCGATCCGCAGCCTCGGACGCCTGGGCGTACCGATGTACGCGATCACGGAGGACCGATACACACCCGCCGCGGCCTCGCGGCACCTGCGGCAGGCGTTCGTCTGGCCGACCACGGGGACGGAGCGGACGGAGCGGCTCGTCGAGGGACTGCTGCGCGTCGGGCGCCGGATCGGCCGGCCCACCGTGCTGATCCCGACCGACGAGGAGGCCGCGGTGCTGATCGCCGAGCACCAGGCGGAGCTCGCGGACCGCTTCCTGTTTCCTGGAGTGGACGCCGGCCTTCCGCGCCGCCTCGCCAGCAAGCAGGGCCTGCACGAACTCTGCCTGGAGCACGGCATACCCAGCCCGGAGTCCGCCTGCCCGGAGTCGTACGAGGAGATCGAGGACTTCGCCGCGAAGGCGGTCTTCCCGCTCGTGGCCAAGAACCGCGAGGCCTTCGTGCGCCGCGCGCGACCGGCCGTGAACGGGACGACCCGTATCGAGACCCGAGAGGGTCTGCTCGCGCTCGCGCGTGGCTGGGGCGAGCACCCCGGGGTGATCCTCCAGGAGTATCTGCCCAGGGAGGACGCCGAGGACTGGATCGTGCACGCGTACTTCGACGCGGACTCGACGCCGCTCGCGATGTTCACCGGCGTCAAGGTCCGCTCCTGGCCGCCGCACGCGGGGATGACGGCGAACGCGTACGTGGTCGACAATCCGGAACTAGCGGACATCGCCGCACGTTTCATCAAACAGATCGGCTTCAGCGGCGTCATCGACCTCGACCTGCGCTTCGACCGGCGCGACGGCCGGTACAAACTGCTCGACTTCAACCCGCGGATGGGCGCGCAGTTCCGGCTGTTCGAGAACGAGTCGGGGATCGATGTCGTCCGCGCCATGCATCTGGACCTGACCGGCCGCACCGTTCCGGAGGGGGAACAGCTCGCGGGCCGGCGCTACATCGTGGAGAACATCGACCTGCCCGCCCTGCTCGCGTACCGCCGCAGCGGCTACACGACACCGCACGCCCCCGCCCACGCGAGCGGCACGGAGCTGGCGTGGCTGGCGGCGGACGACCTGCGGCCGTTCTTCACCATGCTCGCGCGCTTCGTACGGCCCGGAGTGAAGCACATGTACCAGCTGTGGCGGACCAACCGCCGCAGTGCCCGCGCGACCGCGGGCTGAGTGCCCGTCCGACCACGAACGAGCAGTACGTATGACGAAGCAGCGTCCTGGGGAGGGGACTTCGTGATGGAGCCGGTGGCAGTGATCGGTGCCGGGCCCTTCGGCCTGTCCACCGCCGCGCATCTGCGAGCGCGCGGCATTCCGGTACGGGTGTTCGGTGAGCCCATGGTGAGCTGGCGCGCTCACATGCCTGAGGGGATGCTTCTGAAGTCGACCCCGGCCGCCTCGAACATCGACGCCCCGCAGCGCGGGCACGACCTCGTCGACTACTGCGACGCGGCCGGCATCCGCCGACTCGTCACGGACGAGGACATCGTCCCGGTCGAGACGTTCGTCGCCTACGGGGAGTGGTTCCGGCAGAAGCTCGTGCCGGACCTGGAGCGGGTGCGGGTCGTCTCGGTCGACCGGCGCGGCGGTCAGGGGGACGCCGGGCGGAGCGGTCAACGGAGTGGCCCAGGGGACGGTCGGCGCGACTCGGGGGGCTTTGAACTCAAGCTGGACTCCGGGGAGTTGTTCACCGCGCGGGCGGTCGTCGTCGCGACCGGGCTGTCCGGGCTGGCGCATCTGCCGCCCGAGCTGGCCGCGGCCGCACCCGACGGACCGAGCCCCACGGGGCCCGTCTCGCACAGCTCGCAGCTCCACGACCTGTCCCGGTTCTCCGGCAAGGAGCTGATCGTCGTGGGCGCGGGCCAGTCCGCCCTGGAGACGGCGGCGCTCGCGGCGGAGGCCGGCGCGCAGGTGCGCGTGGTGGCGCGCGGCAAGGGATCGGTCGCCTTCGGAGCGCCCCCCTGGGCGCAGCCGCGGCTGCGCCCCGAGTCGCCCTTCGGCCGGGCCTGGTCGCTGTGGGCACTCAGCTACTACCCCCACCCGTACCGCCATCTGCCGCCGCAGGCCCGGCACTTCCTCGTCCGCCGTGTGCTGGGCCCTCTCGGCGCCTGGTGGCTGCGGGAGCGGTTCGAGGGGAAGGTGCGGGTGAGCGAGGTGTCGCGGATCGTCCGCTCCGGATCGGCGGGCGGCCACCCGTCCCTCACCGTCCAGAACCTCGACGGGCGCGTCGAGGAACTCTCCGCGGACCACGTCGTTGCCGCGACCGGATACCGCGTCGACCTCGCCGCGATGGACTTCCTCGGGCACGAACTGCGTACGGAGCTGGCGGTGAGCCGGGGGACACCGAAGCTGGGCGCCGGGTTCCGGTCCTCCGTACCCGGGCTGTACTTCACGGGGCTGCCGGCGGCGGCTTCGTACGGGCCCGTGATGCGGTTCGTGTGCGGGACGGAGTTCGCCTCACCGCGGCTGGTCCGGCATCTGGTGGGGGCGCGCGGCTGAACGGAACCTCCGCTTCGTGCGCGTACGCATCAATGCGCCGCCGAAGCCGTGGGGCGGCGTGAAGTTCGGGCGCGAGCCGCGACTACGGGACGGGGTCGGGTACAGGGATGCGGGACCCGGGGACGAGCGTCGGGCCTGTTGACCGGGGGCGGGGGAGCAGGCGGGGCATGGGCAACTGCTCTTCCTCGACTGCGAATTGCCTTCCGGCGGCCGACGGATGGTGTCCCCGAGGACCCCTGTGCCTGACGAGATACCGGACGACGTCCGGTTCCCGTCGAGTCGTTGGGGCGTTCGATCCGTATTCTCTGATCATGGCCGCACCGATCGCATATTCACTCATCGCCACTGACCTGGACGGGACGTTGTTGCGAGGCGACGACACCCTTTCGGACCGGTCACGCGCCGCGCTGGCGATGGCAATCGGGAGAGGTGCCAGGCACCTCGTGGTGACGGGGCGCCCGGCACCACGCGTACGCCCCCTGCTGGACGAACTGGGCAGCCAGGGACTGGCGGTGTGCGGTCAGGGGGCGCAGCTGTACGACGCCGGCGCCGAGCGCATGGTGTGGTCGGTCACCCTCGACCGCGAGCTGGCCGAGACGGCGCTCGGCAAGATCGAGGCGGAGGTCGGGGACGTGTACGCCGCGGTCGACCAGGACGGGGTCGACGGACTCACGCTCATCGAGCCGGGGTACGAGATGCCGCACCCGACGCTCCCCGCGGTACGTGTCCTGCGCCGCGACGACCTCTGGACGGAACCCATCAGCAAGGTGCTGCTGCGCCATCCCCTGCTGTCCGACGACGAGTTGGCGTCCGCGGCCCGCGGAGCGGTCGGTTCCCTCGCCACGGTCACGATGTCGGGCCCCGGCACAGTCGAACTCCAGCCATGTGGCGTGACCAAGGCGACGGGGCTCGCCCTGGCGGCCGAACACCTCGGCCTCACCCCCGCCACAACGATCGCCTTCGGTGACATGCCCAACGACATCCCGATGTTCGACTGGGCGGCCCACGGCGTCGCGATGGCCAACGCCCACCCCGAACTCCAGGCGGTGGCCGACGAGGTGACCCTGTCGAACGAGGACGACGGGATCGCGGTGGTGCTGGAGCGGCTCTTCGGGCCGCGGCCCTAGTTCCGCGTCGCCGAGAAGGCGCGGCACCGGGCGGGCCCGCGGAGAGGTCGGTTCCCCTCGTCGCGGGCCCGCCCGGTACAGGTTCGCCCGGTACGGGTTCGCGGTACCGGTCCGCCCGGTACCGGTCCGCCCGGTACCAGTCCGCCCGGTACCGGCGGCCTGTTCGCTGCCGGCCCGCTCAGTAGGCCCCGAAGACGTTGTCGATCGAGCCGTACCTCGCGGCGGCGTAGTTGCACGCCGCCGTGATGTTGGCGACCGGGTCGAAGGGGTCCATCGAGGTGCCGGCCACGTGGTAGGCGTTGAAGGTCGGGTCGATGGTCTGGAGGAGCCCCTTCGACGGCGTACCGGCCGCGGCGTTGGAGTCCCAGTTGTTCATGGCCTGCGGGTTGCCCGACGACTCGCGCATGACATTGCGGTAGATGCCGTCGTACGACCCCGGGATTCCCTGCTGGGCCATGATGTCCAGCGACTCCTTGATCCAGCCGTCGAGGTCGTTCGTGTACGTCTTCGCGGCGGCGGGAGTGGCAGCGGACGCGGTGGTCGCCTTGGAGGCAGTTGCCGTCTTTGCTGCGGTTTGGGTGTTTTTCGTGCCGACCGTCAGCTTGAGGCCCGGGCGGATGACCGCCGGGTCGTTGCCGATGACCGCGCGGTTGGCCTTGTACAGCTTCTGCCAGCCGCCACTCGTGGAGTGCTTCTTGGCGATCTTGGTCAGGGTGTCGCCCGCGGCCACCTTGTACGTGACGAGCGAGACTTGCGGGACCGCGGCCGGTGCGACCTTGGGGGCCTGCACGGCCTGCGTCGGCTGTGCGGCGTGGGCGCCGGTCGCCCCCACGATGGGGAGCGCGAGCGCGGCTCCGCCGGTTCCCGCGGCGACGATGCCACGGGCGAGGGTGGTCATTCTGGGACGGCGGTGCTTGCCTCGTGCGGCCATGGCGCGTTTCCTCTCCGGCGCCTGCGAGGTGAGCTGTCGGGTTCGGGCGGGAGCTGCCCGGCCGCATGCTGCACGCGGCTTCACCCCGAGCCGTTCCGGAATCCGGACCGGCGGCCTACCTGGGTCCCCCGCTCCTGCCGTACGCGAGTGAATGGGTGGTTGGGATCTCCGGGCGGCGGCAGGATTAGGCGGTCCATCCGGAGTGACGTGAACGTATGCGAGAGCACATGCCGTGAACAAGCCCAGAATTCACATCGCGAGGCCATTTGCCTGTTCGGGACGGATGGGAATTCTTGATCCATTCGGAAGGTGAAGTTCAACTTGCTTTGAGCAAAGGTGAATCGACTGGCTCGGCAAATTGGCGGCCCCGGGCGGACGTGACCCAATTCACTGGCGCAGGTGGGGAATTAAGTGCGTCCCGTGCGTAATATGGGCAAGTCGGGCGGAGTCGGGATGTCCGCCCGGTCGGCATAAGGGACTACTTGTCCGGAAACGTTCTCGCCGCTCTTCGAGGATCCGCGGAGAGTTCAGTCTTCCGGGTTCCAGAGGGTCAGTACGTCACGCAGTTTCTCCAGATGGCTGTCGATCCAGTTCCCGGGAAGATCGACGGGGACGCACACGGTGGCCATGGAAATCGTGACGTCCTCCACGATCACCTCGGGGCAATCCCGTTCTCCTGTGAGCCGAATGGAAATCGACGGGCCTCGCTCCACCGTCATCCACGCGATGTCCTCGCCGCGGTGCAATGCGGCGTCCAGGGCGTGCCCCCAGGTTTCAAGTCGGCGGCGCCACAGAGAGAGTTCGAGCCGGCCGCGGACGAAGGGCGTCTCCACGACGATCTCGGCCGCGAGACCTGCCACCATGCGCGGGTGGCGGCCGAGGACCGTGATCCTGACCGAATTGCCCTCCTCGTCGGCGAGGAGCGCGAGGTCCGTCGGGCCGGTGCGGTGGTCGGCAGGAAGGTCGGCGTCGCAGAGGGCGCAGACGAAGTGGGCGTCCTGTACGGAGTTCCACTCGGCGCAGGACGGGCAGCGGCGGTAGGTGATCGGGTGGGTGTAGCCGCCGGGGTGGTCGTCGGCGCGGTCGATGCCCGTGCGGGTGAGGGCCGCCGCGAGCGACCGCCACGACTCGGGGTCGGGGCAGTAGCCGGTGGACTGGTTGCTCGCGTACGCGACCGCCCAGCCGGACGAGGTCCGCGCGAAGCCCAACTCCCCTGCGGCGCGCACCGGTTTCCCGTCCGCGCAGGCCACGTGTTCGGAGCGGCGCGGAGCCAGGCGCAGGGTCATGGAGGCGTCGACGACGAAGGTGAACGGCTCGGCGAGCTCGTCGGCGGGGCGGGCGGACAGAAACGCGTCGAGCTCGTCCGGGGTCCGGATCCGGGCGCCGCCTCCGCCGGGCCGTACGGCCTTCCTTATGTCTTCGGGGCCCACATAGGCATACGTGGTCATGGGGTGCCTACACACGTGCTTGCGGTCGTGGGGGCGCCCATACGCGTTCGCCCATACGCGTTCGCCGTCATACGGGGAGCGTACGAGTTCACCCCGCGGTCCGCGGAATCCTTTTCTCCCAGGTGCGGTGGAACACGACCTCGTCACCGTCCTTGCAGATCACCTCGTTCGAGGTGATGAAGTCGGCCTCGTCGCAGGTGGTTTCGGAGTGTGCCTCGACGCTCGCATCCCACGGAAGGTCCGGTCGGTGCAGCCGGACGAACCAGTCCGAGCGGGCGCGCGCCGACAGCGGGTCCGACTCGACGATCGTGTACGTGTCCAGGGCCTCCTCGGTGAATTCGAGGCCGTCGGGATACACCCGGGTGCCTCCGTACCGCGGGTCCACCTCCAGGCGCCACTCGCCCTTGGCGACATCGCGGACGACAAGGCGCTCGGGGCGCGGCTCGTCCAGTGTCGCGGGGAAGTTGACCCCCATGGGCTCCGCCTGCTCCGGCTCCTCGAAGGAGATGGACGGGTCCGACTGCTGTGCGCGGAGCGGGAGTTCCAGCACGCTGGCCGAAGGGGTGAGGGTGAAGCCCGCCTCCGAACCCGGCTGGGGCCAGATCCACGGCCAGTACGCGGAGGAGACGGCGAGCCGGACGCGATGGCCCGGAGGGAAGGCGTGGCCGATGGCGTTCAGGTCGAGAACCACATCCTCCGTAGAGCCCGGTTTCCAGGGGACCACCTGGTCACGGCCATGACGGGCTGACAGGTTCAGGACGCCTCGGGTGACGAGGGTCGAGGAGCTGTCGGGGGCCACGTCGCAGATTCGTGCCACTACTTGTCCTCGCGTCGCCTCCGTGGTGAGCCTCAGGCGCACGCGCGGGCGGCCCAGTACCCAGATCTCCTCCGGGACCTCGAAGTCGAAGCACGCCGACCTTCCGTCCTCGTCCCGCTGGTCGGGCGGCAGGTCCGCGTCGTTGCCGAAGGGGAAGAAACGGCCGGCGTCGACCCCCGTGTGCTGGGGGGACCGCACCACCACGGGCTCGCCCCTGAGGGCGTACGTGACCGGGGCCACCAGGGGAGAGGGCCAGGCCGGATCGCCGACCCAGCGGCCCGGCAGCGTCGGGTACACCGTGGCGGGCGGGTGGGAGTCGCTGACGTACGAGCGCAGGAGCGGCTCGGACATGATCCCGGTCTCCGTGCCCTTGAGCCAGTGGTCCCACCAGCGCAGCGTCTCCTGGAGGAAGCCGATCGCCGGGCCGGGCGGCAGCCCCCGGTCGGGGTACTGGTGCGACCACGGCCCGACGATCCCCCGTACGCGGTCCGCCGGGAGGTGTTCCACCAGGCGCAGGACCGTGTCCCGGTACGGGTCGTGCCAGCCGCCGACCGCGAGCACCGCCGCCCGGACCGCCGGGTAGTCCTCGCACACGCTGCCCCGGCGCCAGTGGTCGTCCCTCGTCTGGTGCGCCAGCCAGGTGTGCAGGAACGGATCGACGGTCTCCAGCCGTTTGACCCACAGGTCGCGCCAGACCTCGCCCGCGTACACCGGATCCGGCGGGCGGGAGACGAACGCGAGCATGGTCGCCGCCCACGCGTGCATGTCGACGGCGAGCACGGAACCACCCATGTAGTGCACGTCGTTGTCATAGCGGTCGTCCGTCGAGCAGACCGTGACGACCGCCTTGAGCGGCTCGGGCGCGAGGGCCGCGATCTGGAGGGAGTTGAAACCGCCCCAGGAGATGCCGAACATGCCGACCTTTCCGGAGCACCAGGGCTGGGCGGCGAGCCAGTTGACGACCTCGACCCCGTCGGCCAGCTCCGTCGCCGAGTACTCGTCGCCGGGCATGCCCTCGGAGTTGCCGTGCCCCCGGATGTCCACGCGTACGGAGGCATAGCCGTGCCCCGCGTACCAGGGGTGGCGCTGCCAGTCGCGCGGGGCCGTCCAGTCGGTCAGGCGGTAGGGCAGGTATTCGAGCAGGGCCGGTACGGGTTCGTCGGTGAGCGGGCGCCACACGCGCGCGTAGAGCTTGGTTCCGTCCGGGAGGGGAACGCGGAGGTCCTCGTGAGTCGTCTCGTAGGGGAAGGACGTACGGATGCGCATGGCGGTGACCTCCAGGGCCTGTGGGGTCTCAGTGGACCGGGTGCATCGTGCGGCGCAGCCAGGGCGCGGCGGCGATCACGAGCAGGCCCGCGGCGACCGCGATCGCGCCGTTGACGCCGAAGTAGGCGGGCTTGGAGACGTCGTCGTAGAGCTTCACGGTCTGGGCCTGGATGCCGTTGGCGAGGGCCAGCGAGAGGAACCAGAGGGACATCGTCTGGCTGGCGAAGGCCCGCGGGGCGAGCTTGGTGGTGGCCGACATGCCGGAGGTCTCCAGGAGGATGTCGCCGAGCCCCAGCAGCAGGTACGAGCCGACGATCCACCAGGCCGACATCAGGTAGTCGTCGTTGTCGTGGCCCGAGGTCGGCAGCACCATCAGGAGGAAGGACAGGCCTCCGAGCACGACCCCGAACGCGATCTTGTTGGAGGCGTGCGGCTGGCTGTGCCCCATCCGCACCCACAGCGCGGCCACGACCGGGGCGAGCGCCACCTCGAAGGCGCCCAGGGCGGACGCGTACCAGCCGGCGGGGAAGTCGAAGCCGAGGATCGTCGTCTCTGCGTTCGACGCGGCCAGCAGGATCATCGTCGAGTACGCCTGGAAGAGGATGAAGTTGAAGACCGTCGAGGACAGGAACAGCACGATGTACGGGCGCAGCCGGCCCCGTTCCTCGGGGGTCACCCGGGGACTCCTGAACATCACCGCGAAGTAGACCACCGGCGCGATCACCGAGATCAGGGTCAGCAGGTCCACGAAGCGGCCCATGGTCAGCCATCCGGCGGCGGCCAGCAGGACCGCGAGGGCGGCCACGGCCAGGAGGCCGAGGACGATCAGCCGGACGGCCCTGCGCATGGACGCCGGCGGCAGCGCGAACTCGGCCGCGTTCCTGCGCCCGGCCAGGTGACGGCGGCCCGCGACGTACTGGATCAGACCGAAGGTCATACCGACCGCGGCCGCCGAGAAGCCCCAGTGCCAGCCCTGGTGGTCGCCGAGCCAGCCGGTGATCAGCGGGCCCGCGAAGGCGCCGATGTTGATCGCCATGTAGTACACGGCGAAACCGGCGTCGCGGCGGTCGTCGTCCGTGCGGTAGAGCTTGCCGACCATGGTGGCGACGTTCGGCTTCAGCAGGCCCGTGCCCGCGCTGATCAGGCCGAGCCCCGCCCAGGTCATGGCCGCGGTGGGCACCGCCATCGCGTAGTGGCCGCAGGCGATCAGGACACCGCCCCACAGGACCGCCCGGTACGAGCCGAGGATGCGGTCGGCCAGCCAGCCGCCGGCCACCGAGACCAGATAGACCAGCGTCCCGTACGCGGCCGAGACGGACGCGGCCGTTCCGGCGGACATGCCCATGCCGCCGTGCGCCACCGTGTCCGCGAAGTACAGGACGAGGATCGCCTGCATCCCCAGGAACGAGAACCGCTCCCAGACCTCCAGGCCCGAGAGGGTGAGCAGGCCCCGGGGCTGACCGAGGAAGGCATGGTCGTCGGCGGGGTCCGAGGGCGGGCCACCGGGCCCCGGATCGGGCTCCGGATCAGGGTCGGATTCGATCGTGTCGCGGGACAAGAAGCATCACTTCCTGAAAAATGGCTCGCTTTCAGGACGTACCGCATGTGTCGCCTGTACCGGATGTATCAGTTGTATCGGCAGATCAAGAACATACCTTCCGTGATCGGATACCGCCCGGCTGGGAGCGGGGGGCAAAAGGGGGCAGGTGGAGCGTGTCAGGCAGGGTGGCGGCAGGTGACGGGCGGGCGCTCACTGCGATCGAAACGCGACCGGATACGCTGACTTGAGTGCCAGCAGCGACACATCGACAAACACCCACAACATCCGCAGCACCGGCAGCACCCGGAACACTCAGAGCATCCAGAGACCGCCGCTGAGAGCGTCAGCAGACAGGAGACCCTCGTGACCGTCGTCGGGCCGTTCGGGCTGAGCGTGCGGGACCAGGCTCTCGAAGCCGATGTCCAGGCCGGATTGGCGGCTGTCGAGGAGGGACTGCTCGAGGCCACCAAGAGCGAGGTCCCGTTCATCACGGAGGCCGCGCAGCACCTCGTGCGCGCCGGCGGCAAGCGGTTCCGGCCGCTGCTCGTGACGCTCGCCGCACAGTTCGGCGACCCGTACGCGCCGGGTGTCGTGCCCTCGGCCGTGGTCGTCGAGCTGACCCACCTCGCCACGCTGTACCACGACGACGTGATGGACGAGGCGGACGTGCGCCGCGGAGTGCCCAGCGCCAACAGCCGCTGGGGCAACTCGGTGGCGGTCCTCACCGGCGACTTCCTCTTCGCGCGGGCCTCTCACATACTGGCCGACCTCGGCCCCGAGGCCGTACGCATCCAGGCGGAGGCGTTCGAGAGGCTGGTCACCGGCCAGATCCTGGAAACGGCGGGGCCGCGCGACGGGCGCGACCCGATCGACCACTACATGGACGTGCTCAGCGGCAAGACCGGCTCGCTGATCGCCGTGGCGGGACGGTTCGGCGCGATGATGTCGGGCGCCGACGAGACGGTCGTCGACGTGCTGACGCAGTACGGCGAGCGGCTCGGCGTCGCCTTCCAGCTCGCCGACGACGTGCTGGACATCGCCAGTGACTCGCGCGAGTCCGGCAAGACGCCGGGCACCGACCTGCGCGAGGGCATCCCGACGATGCCCGTGCTGCGACTGCGCGAGCGCGTGGAGCGGCTGGGGCTCGCCGAGGACATCGCGCTGTCGGAACTGCTCGCCTCGGACCTGTCCGACGACGCGCGGCACGCCGAGGCGCTGGCCAGGCTGCGGGTGCACCCCGCCCTGGACCAGGCCCGCCGCGACACCGTGCGATACGCGGAGGACGCCCGCGCCACGCTGGCGCCACTCCCGGAGTGCGACGCGAAGGCGGCACTGGTGGAGCTGTGCGACGCGGTGGTCCACCGGGCGGGCTGACCTGCGCGTCTCTCCGTTTTTCCAAGATCCCTTCGGGCGTTTCGCCAAGATCTTCGCTATGTGTGACGCAGGTCACAGACCTGGAACGAGTCCAATTTCGGATCCGGTCCGTAGTCCCCCATAGAAGCTGACGCAGGGGGCGTCAGCGGAACTACGGGGAGAAAAAAGAATCATGGGGACAATCGTTACGTTCGCGCAGCGTCGTAAGAAGCTCGTCATGACCGGCGTCGCGGTGGCCACCGCGGCCGGAGTCGCCGCCGCCGTCATCCCGGCGGTCGCCGACAGCGGGAGCTCCGGCAAGGGTGCCAGTGCCAGTGCCAGTGCGAGCGCGAGCCCGGGTCACTCGGGGCACGGGGACAAGTCCATCGAGGTGCAGAGCGGCGCTCTCGCCGGCGGCAGCGGCGGCACCATCCTCGCCGCGAGCCTGAACGGCGCCAACGAGGTGCCGGTGCAGGGCGGCCCCGCCGTCGGTGACAAGGACGGCGCGGCGCTCCAGTTCGTCAAGGTCAAGGGCGACAAGGTGTCCGTCGCCGTCAAGTGGCGCGGCACCGGCAAGCCGACCCTGCTCCACATCCACCAGGGCGCCAAGGGGGTCAACGGCGGTATCAAGGTCGACTTCACCAAGCTGCTGGACAACGCCAAGGGTCGCACGGTCACCGGCACGGTCAAGGTCAAGGACACCGCCTTGCTCGGGCAGTTGAAGGCCGACCCGGGCAGCTTCTACGCCAATCTGCACACCGCCGAGTTCCCGGGCGGAGCCGTCCGCGGCCAGTTCCACAAGGTCACGACGAACTTCGACTTCCGGCACGCGCTGAACAACTTCCAGGCGTCCGTCATCAAGGGCAAGCAGATCTACGAGTGCAAGAAGGCGGCCGACGGCACCACGTCCTTCGCCCAGCGTGACGTGGCCGCCGTGCTCGGCGGTCCCATCGCCCACTCGTTCGTGAAGCCCAACTCGGGTACTCCGCAGTGGATCGCGGCCGATCGCAGCGCCGTCACCGGCGCGCTGATCTCCAAGACCGCGAACGGCGACAAGAACATCCCCGAACTGGACCTCAGGGCCACGCAGTCCGGCAAGCACCGGGGGCTGCTCGCGGGCACCGCGGAGATCCTGCGGCTGAACACCGTGGGCGGAGTGGCTCCGGCCGGGTCCTGCAAGGTGGGCAAGATCGTGGGAGTTCCGTACGGGGCGGACTACGTGTTCGTGAACCGGTGAACAGCCCGCTGACCACCGGCTGATCCGCCGGATCGGGAGGCCAGCCACCCGGATCGGGAGGCCGTCCACCCAGGTCGGGAGGCCGTCCACCCGGGATCGGAAAGTGATCCACCCGGGATCAGGCAGTGATCCACCCGGATCTGACCGGGTTTCATCCGGCTCCGGCGAGATACACGGACGGCGTCTTCCCCGCACGACCCCTACGGGTCGGGGGAGGCGCCGTCCACCCATGTCATACCGCAGGTGTACACGGAGTTGGCTCCGAGGTCTGACGCTTTCCGCCGGCCGTTTTGGTCAGATTGGACACACCACTTCACAGGAGTTCGGGTGACAATGGCGGCCAGGGGTGGACGAGTGCATCAGCCGCCGACAACGGAGGTAGGGCACACATGGCACCGTACGAATCCGACGACAACACGAACGAGGACCTGCGCACCGGCCGACGCAAAGCCGCTCGGTACGTCGTCCCCGTCGCGGTGCTGGGGGTGGCGGCGGCGACCATCGGGCTCGTCCCGGCGTTCGCCGGCTCCGGTGACCCGGACCTGCCGGACATCACCGCCCAGCAGCTCATCGAGAAGATCGCGGCGTCGGACGTACAGCAGCTGTCCGGCACGGTGAAGATCAGCACGGACCTCGGCCTGCCGAACCTCGGCGGCCTGGAGAACAGCCTCGGCGGCGGAATGGGCTCAGGCGGCGACGACTCGGGTTCCTCCGCGGACCCGTCGTCCAAGCTGCTCGAACTGGCCTCCGGCACACACACGTTGCGGGTCGCGTCCGACGGCGAGGACAAGCAGAAGCTCTCACTGCTCGACAAGGCCGCCGAGTACAGCGTGATCCACAACGGCGACGAGGTGTGGGCGTACGACAGCGCTTCGAACGAGGCGTACCACGTGAAGGACTCCTCCGGCGCCGCCGAGAAGGAGAAGAAGGGCAAGTCCGAGGACGTGCCGGCCACGCCCAAGGAGCTCGCCGACGAGGCACTGAAGGCGGCCGACGACACCACATCCGTGACGGTCGACGGCACGGTGCAGGTCGCGGGCCGTGACGCCTACAAGCTGCTGATCAAGCCCAAGGCGTCCGGCTCGACGGTCGGCGCCATCTCCATCGCGGTGGACTCGAAGACCGGTCTGCCCCTGAAGTTCACGCTGACCCCGGCGAGCGGCGGCGCGGCCGTCATCGACGCGGGCTTCACCAAGGTCGACTTCTCCAAGCCGGCCGCGTCCACCTTCGACTTCAGCCCGCCCAAGGGCACGAAGGTCACCGAGGGCGACGAGGCGAAGTCCGGGGGCCCGGCGGACCGGGCGCAGCCCAAGGGCGGCGAGGACCTGGACAAGGAGTTCCAGGGCCTGAACGTCATCGGTGAGGGCTGGAGCTCGATAGCCCAGTTCGACACCGGCGGCGAGGGCCTGCCGTCGGAGGCCTCCGGCGCGGGTGACGCGGGCCGCTTCCTCGACTCGCTGGGCGACCAGGTGACCGGCAAGTTCGGCTCGGGCACGGTCTTCTCGACCCGCCTGGTCAACGCGCTCATCACGGACGACGGCAAGGTCTACGCGGGCGCGGTCACCAAGGACGCGCTGGTGAAGGCGGCCAACGCGGCGAAGTAGCGCACGCGGTCCCGGAGCCCCTTGTGGGAAAGGCGAAGTGAGGGAGTCGATGGCGGAACTGTCCACCGCGGACGGGAACATGGCAGGTGAGCGCGGCACGGCCGACGCGGGCGACACCGCGGAGGCCGGTGACCCGGCGAAGGCCGGTGACACGCCGGCGGACGCGGCAGCGACCGCGGACACGGGTGACACCGTGATCGCCACCCGCGCCCTCACCAAGCGCTACCGCGGCGGACAGCTCGCCGTCGACGGCCTCGATCTGGCCGTCCCGGCGGGCAGCGTCTTCGGCTTCCTCGGGCCGAACGGCTCCGGCAAGACGACCACCATCAGAATGCTGATGGGCCTGATCGAGCCGACATCCGGCACGGCGCGCGTGCTGGGGCAGCCCATGCCGCGCGCCACGAGCACCGTGCTGCCGCACGTCGGAGCGCTCATCGAGGGACCGGCTCTCTACGGCTTCCTCTCCGGCCGCGACAACCTCCTGCGCTACGACTCGGCCGACCCGACCGCCGACCCACGCACCCGGCGTACGCGCGTCGCGGCAGCGCTCGACCGCGTCGGTCTGATGGCGGCCGCGGGCAAGAAGGCGAAGGCGTACTCGCTGGGGATGAAGCAGCGGCTGGGGCTCGCGGCCGCGCTGCTGCAGCCCCGCCGGCTGCTCGTGCTGGACGAGCCGACCAATGGGCTCGACCCGCAGGGGATGCGGGAAATCCGTTCCCTGGTGAGGGAGCTGGCGTCGGACGGCTCCACCGTCTTCCTCTCCTCGCATCTGCTGGACGAGATCGAGCAGGTGTGCACACACGTGGCGGTGATGGCCCAGGGACGGCTGATCACCCAGGGGCCGGTGGCCGACCTGGCCGCGGGCGCGCGCGGCCGGCTCGTGGTGACGACACCGGATCCGGGTGACGCGGCCCGGGTGCTGAAGGAACAGGGTGTGAGTGATGTCGTGGTCGCCGAGGACCGGGTGACCGCCGAGCCACCGGACCGCGAGCTCGCCGAGGTGAACGCGGCGCTGGTGACGGCGGGCGTCCGCGTCCGGGGCTTCGGGATCGAGCGGGCCTCGCTGGAGGACGCGTTCGTGGCGCTCACGGGGGAGGGATTCGATGTCGCGGGCTGAGCTGACCGAGCCGTCGGCCCCGGCCGCGAAGACCGCGGCCGGGGTACGGACGCCGACCCCGCTGTGGACCCTCGGCCTGCTGCGCAACGAGCTGGGCACCACACTCCGGCGGTGGCGGACGATCGCGCTGCTCGGCGTGCTGGCCGCGGTGCCGGTGCTGGTCGGGATCGCGGTGAAGATCGAGACGAGCGACGGATCGTCGGCCGGAGGCGGCGGAGGCGAGGGGCCCGCCTTCATCGCGCAGATCACCAACAACGGACTGTTCCTGGTCTTCACCGCACTCGCCGCCACACTGCCGTTCTTCCTGCCGATGGCGGTCGGAGTCGTCGCGGGCGACGCGATAGCGGGCGAGGCCAACGCGGGGACACTGCGCTATCTGCTGGTCGCCCCGGCGGGCCGGACCCGCCTGCTGATCACCAAGTACGCGACCACGCTGGCCTTCTGCGTCATCGCGACCCTCGTGGTGGCGACCTCGGCGCTCATCGTGGGCGCGCTCCTGTTCCCACTGGGCGAGCTGACGACGATCTCCGGCACGCGGATCAGTTTCGGCGAGGGGCTCGGGCGGGCGCTGCTGATCGCGCTGGCCGTCGCCGCGTCACTGATCGGGATCGCGGCCCTCGGCCTGTTCGTCTCGACCCTGACGAACAGCGGGATCGCGGCGATGGCGACGACCGTCGGCCTGCTCATCACCGTGCAGATCCTGGACCAGATCCCCCAGCTCCACGCGATACAGCCGTACTTCTTCTCGCACTACTGGCTGTCCTTCGCCGACCTCATGCGCGACCCGGTCTACTGGGACGACCTGATACGCAACCTGCAGCTCCAGGGGCTGTACGCGGCGGTGTTCGGCGCGGCCGCGTGGGCGCGGTTCACGGCGAAGGACATCACCGCGTAGGGCACACCGCCGCCCCTGGGACGGGGACCTGCTGCCGACGGGGGCCTCAGCCGTCGTACGGGAAGCGGGCGAGCGGGGGCTCCTGCGCGAAGAACGTCTTGGCGCGGGTCAGGGCGGCGGAGTCGGTCAGGACGTCACCGGGCTTGCTGCCGTTGCCGAGGAGTACGCCGCCGAACCGCATCCCCATGTACGCGGCCGAGTGATTGAGCGTGCCGATCAGCGGGTCGGCGACCTCTTCCTCCTCGTGCGCGAGTGCGGTGACGCCCCACAGCGTGCGTCCGGCCATCGTCTTCTTGAAGTCGAGCCCCGGGGTGCGCAGCCAGCCCGACCAGTGGTCCAGGTAGCGCTTGGTGTGCGCGGACAGGGAGTACCAGTACAGCGGGGAGGCGATGACGAGGTCCGTCGCCGCGAGCGTGGCGTCGAGCAACAGGGCCGTGTTGTCGCCGGACGGCCGGACATGGTCGCTGTCGTGGCGCAGGTCCTCGAAGTCGGGCACCGGATGCTCGGTGAGACTCAGCCAGCGCTGTGTGACGTCGGCCGGCAGCTGTTCCGCGGCCTTGCGGGCCAGCAGCTCGGTGTTGCCGCTGTCGCGGGCGCTGCCCAGGAGGAACAGGAAGTGGCGGGTCATGAGCGGCTCCGTCATGGAAGGCGTACGACGACTGCATGCGTACGCAGTATATGCACACGCATGCAGTCGTCGGCTACCCCGAGCCTTGGGGAGCAGGTCCGGCTACTCCGAGAGCTCCCAGACCGCGTACGCCAGTGCGTCGCTGTTCCGGTTCAGGGCGGTGTCGTTGATGTTCGACGTCGTGTCGCACGAGGAGTGGTAGCAGCGGTCGAACGACTGGCCCGCCGTGCCGCCCCACTTGGCGGCCTGGGCCGCGGACTTCGTGTTGCTGGCGCCGGTGAAGAGGCCGCCGACGGGGATGCCCGCGCTCTTGAAGGGGGCGTGGTCCGAGCGGCCGTCGCCCTCGGTCTCGATCTCGGTGGCGACGCCGAGACCCGCGTAGAAGTCCTTGAAGGTCTTCTCGATGGCCGGGTCGTCGTCGTAGACGAAGTAGCCGGGGTTCGGCGACCCGATCATGTCGAAGTTGAGGTAGCCGCTGATCTTGGCGCGGTTGGCGGTGGAGAGGCTGTTGACGTAGTAGCGCGAGCCGACCAGGCCCAGCTCCTCCGCTCCCCACCAGGCGAACCGCAGATGCTTCGTGGGCTGGTACTGGGCGCGGGACACGGCGAGCGCGGCTTCCAGTACGGCCGCCGAGCCCGAGCCGTTGTCGTTGATGCCGGCCCCCGTGGTGACGCTGTCGAGGTGGGAGCCCGCCATGACGACCTGGTTGGCGTCGCCGCCGGGCCAGTCGGCGATCAGGTTGTAGCCGACGCGGCCGGAGGCGGTGAACTGCTGGATGGTCGTGGTGAACCCGGCCGCGTCCAGCTTGGCCTTCACGTAGTCGAGGGACGCCTTGTAGCCGGTGCGTCCGTGGGCGCGGTTGCCGCCGTTGGCGGTGGCGATGGACTGCAGTTGGGTGAGATGGGCCTTGACGTTGGCGACGGGTATGTCCGGTGCGGCGGCCACGCGCGCGGGCGCGGCGTCGGCTATCGCGCTCGTCGTGAGGAGTGCGGCGACGGCTATGACCGCGGCACCCGTGACACGTCCGGGAACAGAGAGCTTCATGTGGGGGGCTCCGAATTCCATGTGGGAATGGGTGCCTGATGGTGAAGCTGAGGCTGACGTTCCGTCAAGAGCGCAATCCGGTCAGGGGTGTTCGCATACCGGATCCCTGGAGTTCACCTGATCGCGGCCGCTCGTGACGCTCGGGGTGCGTCATGGAGGGGTGGCCGTTCCCTGGTGCCGCGCACGGGTGGATGCGCCGGGCGGGCACCCCTGATTGCCGCGTACGCGGATACCCCGGTCAACGTGGGTCCCGTGTGAGCCCCGAGTGGCTCCCGCATGAGTCCCGCGTGGGCCCTGAGTGAGTCCCGCATGGGTCCCGCCCGGGCCCCGCCTGTCAGTGCACGCAGAATTCGTTGCCCTCCGGATCCGCCATCACCACCCACTCGCCGCCCTGCTCCTTCACCTCCCGGAGCACCGCCGCCCCCAGCCCGGTGAGCCGTGCGATCTCCGCCTCCCGCTGCCTGTCCCCGGTGTGCACGTCGATGTGCAGCCGGTTCTTCACCGTCTTCGGCTCCGGCACGCGCTGGAAGAGCAGCCGTCGTCCGAGTCCGGTCCCGCTGTCCTGGTCGTACGGATCGTCGGGGTGGCGTACGGCCGCGAGGTCCCGCCAGGCCCGGCGGCCGTGCGACTCGACGGTGACCTCGGGCGGTACGGCCCCGAAGCCGAGCAGACGCTCGACCAGGACGCTGTGGTCCTCGACCAGGTAGTCGAGGGTGGCGGCCCAGAAGTCGGCCTGGGCGTGTGGATCGGCGGCGTCGATGACGAGCTTCCAGTGCAGGGGCGCCGGTGCCGAGGAGGGGGTCTGGGGCTGGGTCTCTGTCATGGTAACCAGTTATAGTGGTTACGTGAGTGAGCGTGCAATGAAATCGCCCGGGATGACTCTCGTGTCGTACGGGGGGAAGACGTTCCGCTTCGATCCCGGGGCGCTGTGCATGGAGCTCGTGACGACGGGCGGGCCGGGGGAGTTCGCGCGGTACGAGGCGCTGCACGAGCCCGCGGATCTGGTGCGCTGGGTGGAGCGCAGCCGTTTGCCCGGCGGGCTCGAAGTGACGGTCACGGAAGGGGAGTTGGCGCAAACGCGAGCCTTGCGCGACGCGGTCTTCCTGCTGGCCGTGGACCGGGCCCATGGGCGGCCTCTCCAGGCCCGTCACCTCGACGTCGTCAACGCCGCCGCGGCCGGGGCGCCGCTTGCCGCCCGGGTCGAGGCGGACGGGGCGCGCGGGTGGGCGCCGGGGGCCACGGGGGCGCGGTTGCTGGCCACCGTTGCGCGTGACGCGGTGGAGCTGTTCACCGGGCCGTATGCGGATCGGATCCGGGAGTGCGGGTCCCACAACTGTGCGTTGCTCTTCGTCGACACGTCGCGGCCCGGGCGGAGGCGCTGGTGTGCCATGGAGCACTGCGGCAACCGCCAGAAGGCGCGCGCACATCGGGCCCGCCGGGCGGAAGAGGACGACTGAGGCTTTCTTTCGCCCCCGCCGCCCCTACCCATTCCCGTCCCTGACTCAGGGGCTACGCCCCCGAACCCCCAAAAGACCAAAAGACTGCGCAGTTCCCCGCGCCCCTGGGTATTTCAGCCTCTCCGGCGTTTGAGGAGCGGGGGTTCGGGGGCCGGCCCCCGAGTAGTGACGGGAATGGGTAGGGGCGGCGGGGGCGAAAAACACCCCCCTCAACCAGCGGCCCCCACCCGCCCGTCATAAGCCTCCCGAGCCGCCGCGATCTCCCCCTGGTGGGCCTCCGTCCAGGCGACCAGCGACCGGATGGTCGAGTGGAGCGTCCCACCGAGCGGAGTGAGCTCGTACTCCACCCGAGGCGGCACCACAGGATGCACGGTCCGCTTCACGAGCCCGTCCCGCTCCAACTGCCGCAGAGTCACCGTCAGCATCCGCTGACTCACCCCGTCGATCTCCCGCCGCAACTCGGTGAACCGCAACCGCCGGTTGTCGAGCAGGGCGATCACGAGGAGCGACCACTTGTCGGCCACCCGGTCGAGGATCTGCCGCACCTGGCAGCCCTCCCGGGTGTCCCACTGGAAGGGATCGGTGTCCTCGCCGTCCATGGTTACCGCGCACTTACTCGGTGACTCCAAAGTGCCTTCTTCCATGTCCGCCGATGCTGCCGCAGGCTGGCACCGGTTACAAGAGGGAACCGACCCTCATTCGGGTAACCGCCCCTTCCCTCACTCAAGGAGTCGTGATGGGCACCCGTGCCTGGGCCCTGCTGCTCGTCCTCTGCGGAACGATCTTCCTGGAGGGCATCGACGTCGCCATGCTGGCGGTCGCGATCCCCTCCATCAGATCCGACCTCGACCTGCCGACCGACACCGCGGCCTGGGTGATGAGCGCGTACGTACTCGGCTACGCCGGCTTCACCCTGCTCGGCGGCCGCGCGGCCGACCTGCTGGGCCGCCGCCGGATGTTCCTCACCTGGCTGACGGTCTTCCTCGCCTTCTCCGGCCTGGGCGGCTTCGCCACGGAGGGCTGGACGCTGATCGTCGCCCGCTTCGTCACCGGAGTCTCGGCCGCGTTCATGACGCCGGCCGCGCTGTCCCTCATCACGACGTCGTACGAGGAGGGCGAGCAGCGCAACAAGGCGCTGCTGGTCTTCGCGGGCACGGCGGCCGGCGGCTTCTCCCTCGGCCTGGTCATCGGCGGCCTGCTCACCCAACTGGGCTGGCGCTGGGTCTTCTTCGCCCCGGTCCTGCTCGCGGGCGCCCTGCTCGTGGCGGCGGTACGCCTGATCCCGGCCCAGCCGCGCACCGAGGAAACGGAGATCGGGGAGCCCGGAATTCAGGAACCGGGTAGCAACAAGAGCCCCGGGCGCCCCCGGCGGCGTACCGAAGGCTTCGACATCCTCGGCGCCACCACAGCCGCGGCCGCCATGCTGCTCGCCGCCTACGCCGTCGTCCGCCTCGAACACGGCCTCGACGGCTGGCAATTGACCGCCGGCGCGGTCGTCGCGGCCACCACCCTGCTCGTCGTCTTCGTCGCCGTCGAACGCCGCACCCCCACCCCCCTCGTGCGCCTCGGCATCCTCCGCACCGGCTCCGTCGTACGGGCCGACCTCGGCGCACTCCTCTTCGTGGGCGCCTTCTTCGGCTTCCAGTTCGTCCTCACGCTCTACCTCCAGGAACTGCGCGGCTGGTCCTCCCTGCAGACGGCAATCGCCCTGGTGGTGCTGGGCTGCGACGCGATCCTCGCCCCCACGCTCACCCCGCGCCTGGTCACCCGCTTCGGCCACGCGAAGGTGATCCTCGGCGGCTTCGTCCTGGCGGTCGTCGCGTACGGGCTCTTCCTTCCCGTGGGCATGGACTGGTCGTACGCGGCGATGTTCCCGACCCTGATCATCGCGGGCACCGCCTTCGCGCTGGCCTACGGGCCGCTCACGATCGCGGCGACGGACGGGGTGGCGGAGTCCGAACAGGGCCTGGCGAGCGGTCTGTTGCACACGGCCACCCAGTTCGGCTCGGCGATCGGCATCTCGGCGGTGACGGCGGTGTACGGCCTCGTCTCCTCCGGCGCCTCCGCGGGCTCGGATCCGGACGCCACCCTCTCCGCCTTCCGCGCGGCCCTGATCGTCCCGGTGGCGATGGTGACACTGGGCGCGCTGCTGTCGTCCTTCGGCCTCAGAAGCCGTACGAAGCCGCCGACCGCCGGAACGCCCGCCGCACCCACCACGGCCGCACCCACCGCCACCGTCGCCGTGGCCACTGCCACGACGACCACGACCACCACGGCCATTCCCGACGCGTCCGCCAACCCCACCCGGCAGGCGTTGAGTTGACAATCGGCCACACCGGATTCGCCATACTGTTCGCATGACCGCAGACGCCTCCACCCCGTCCGCCGCCGTCCACCCACAGCGCACCCGCGTCGTCATAGTGGGGGCGGGGCCCGCCGGACTCACCCTCGCCAACATCCTCCGGGCCGCCTCCGTCGACTGCGTGGTGCTGGAGAACGAGAGCAGGGCGTTCATCGAACAGCGGCCGCGCGCGGGCTTCCTGGAGGAGTGGGCGGTCCGCGCGCTGGAGGGGCGGGGCCTGGCGGACCGGCTCCTTGAGAACACCTTGGTGCACACCGAGTGCGAGTTCCGGTTCGCCGGAGAGCGCCACACGTTCCCGTACGCGGATGTGTCGGGCCACCGTCACTACGTGTACCCGCAGCCGCTGCTGGTGACGGACCTGGTGCGCGAGTACGCGGACGTCCGGGGCGGCGACATCCGGTTCGGTGTCCGTGATATCGAGCCGGACGGGATCGGCACGGACCGGCCCTCGGTGGCGTACACGGATCCGGAGACGGGTGAACGGGTCCGCCTGGACTGCGAGTTCATCGCCGGCTGCGACGGCGCACGCGGAGTGACCCGGGACCGTATGCCCGCGGAGCACGTCACCGTCGCCCGGCACGACTTCGGTGTCGGCTGGCTGGCGCTCCTTGCCGAGGCGCCGCCGTCCTCCGACTGTGTCGTCTTCGGCATCCATCCGCGAGGGTTCGCCGGTCACATGGCCCGCAGCCCGCAGGTCACCCGCTACTACCTGGAGTGCCCGCCCGACGACGACCCGGAGAGCTGGTCGCACGAGCGCGTGTGGGCCGAGCTCCACGCACGCCTCGGGGCGGCGGGGGCCCAGCCGCTCAACGAGGGCGAGTTGATCGAGAAGCGGGTCCTGGCCATGCACAACTACGTGGTGGAGCCGATGGCGTACGGGCGGCTGTATCTGGCCGGAGACGCGGCCCACCTCCTCGCGCCGATCGGTGCGAAGGGCATGAACCTCGCGATCCACGACTCCCTGCTGCTCGGCGACGCGCTCGTCGCGTACTACGGCAAGGGGGACGACAGCGGGCTGCGCGGCTACTCGGCGGCCTGTCTGCGGCGGGTGTGGCAGTACCAGGAGTTCTCGCAGTGGCTCTCGGACGTGTACCACGGCGCCTCGTCCGGCGATCCGTTCAAGGCGGGCACCTCGATGGCCAGACTGCGACGGATCCTCGCCTCACCCGCCGCCGCGACCGGCTTCGCGGAACTGTTCCTCGGCAAGGACACGGATTACTGACGCCGTCACCGACTACGTGTTCGTGCTGGTGGCGGTGCCGCTGGTGGTGGTCGGGCTCGCGGCCGCCGCCTCCCGGGCCGCTTCCGCGGCGGCGCCGGCGGCCGTGGCAGCGGTGGCCGCCTTGCGCAACACCATCCGCGACTTCCGCGCCGTCCGCAGCGCGTCCCACGTCAGCAGCGACAACGCGGCCCACACCAGCGCGAACCCGGCCCACCGCTCGGCGGGCATCGCCTCGTGGAAGTACAGGATGCCGAGCAGGAACTGCAGCACGGGCGCGAGGTACTGGAGCAGTCCCAGTGTCGACAGCGGCACCCGGATCGCCGCCGCCCCGAAGCAGACGAGCGGCAACGCGGTCACCACACCGGTCGCGGCCAGCAGCGCCGCGTGCCCGGCGCCCTCGCCGCCGAAGGTCGCGTCGCCGCGGGACGACAGCCACAGCAGATAGCCGAGCGCGGGCAGGAACTGGATCGCGGTCTCCGCGGCCAGCGACTCGATACCGCCGAGGTTGACCTTCTTCTTCACCAGCCCGTACGTCGCGAAGGAGAAGGCGAGGCAGAGCGAGATCCACGGCGGCTGGCCGTATCCGACGGTCAGTACGAGCACCGCGGCGAAGCCGATGCCCACCGCCGCCCACTGCGCGGGCCGCAGCCGCTCCTTCAGGAGCAGGACGCCGATCGCGATGGTGACGAGCGGGTTGATGAAGTAGCCGAGGGACGCCTCCACCACATGGCCGGCGTTCACGGCCCAGATGTAGACGCCCCAGTTGACCGTGATGGTGGCCGCCGCGATGGTGATCAGGCCCAGTCTGCGCGGCTGTCGCAGCAGCGGACCGGCCCAGGCCCAGCGCCGCATCACCACGAGCGCGATCAGCACGACGCCCAGCGACCACACCATGCGGTGGGCGAGGATCTCCGCCGCGCCCGCGGGCTGGAGGAGCGGCCAGAACAGGGGCACGAGCCCCCACATGCCGTACGCCGCGAAGCCGTTCAGCAGACCGATCCGCTGCTCGCCCTTGGAATCCAGACCTATGTGCTGTTCACCCTTGGACTCCACCGGCACGGCCCCTCCCTCTCACCACGCTGCGGACGCGCGGCGTCCGAACCGTGCGCAACCTCCAAGAAGGTAGCGCCGAGCACCCCCGCCTGTCATGCCCGTATCGCCATACGGTCATGACAGGCGGGGGTGCTTCCCGTGGGCGGGGGTCAGCCCTTCAGCGCCGCCGCGATCGACTCCGTGATCGGCGTGGTCGGCCGGCCGGTCAGCCGGGACAGGTCGCCGGTGGTGACGACCAGCTCGCCCTTCTCGATCGACGCGTCGACGCCGGCCAGGATCGCGGCGAGCGGCCCGGGGAGCCCGGCGCCGGTCAGGATGCCCGTGTACGCCTCGACGGGGACGGAGTTGTAGACGATCTCCTTGCCGGATGCCTTGGCCACCTCGGCCGCGTACTCGGCGAAGCCCCATGCGGTGTCGCCGCCCAGCTCGTACGTCTTGTTCTCGTGGCCCTCGCCGGTCAGCACGGCCACGGCGGCGGCCGCGTAGTCCGCGCGGGAGGCCGAGGAGACCTTGCCCTCACCGGCGGCCTGGACGACGGCGTTGTACTCCAGGACCGGGGCCAGGTTCTCGGTGTAGTTCTCGTTGTACCAGCCGTTGCGCAGCAGGGCGTACGTCACGCCGGACTCCAGGATCGCCGCCTCGGTGTCGCGGTGGTCGTCGGCCAGCGCGGCGGACAGGCTGCCGGGGGCGCTGGTGTACGCGAGGAGCGCGACGCCGGCCGCCTTGGCGGCGTCGAGGACGACCTTGTGCTGGCCGACGCGGCCCTTGTCGAACTCGTTGCCCGAGATCAGCAGCACCTTGTCGCCGGCCGAGAAGAGGCCGTCGAAGGTCTCGGGAGTGTTGTAGTCGGCGATCGCGAGCTTCACGCCGCGGGCCGCGAAGTCCGCCGCCTTCTCCTCGCTGCGGACGACGGCCGTGATCCGGTCGGCGGGGACATTCTCCAGCAGTCCCTCGATGACGAAACGGCCGAGGTGTCCGGTGGCTCCGGTGACGACGATGCTCATGGTGGAAACAACTCCTTGTGGGGTGGGTATGGCACTAACCATAGGAGCTGCACTAACTCTGCGAAAGTACCCACTTTGAAGTAAGGTACTGGCATGGCCGTAAGCACCGAAGCAGTGAGCACCGACGCAGTCGGCAAGGCAGCAGTCGACAAGTACGACACCGGCGAGGCGATGTGTCCGTACCGCCTCGTCCTGGAGCACGTCACCAGCCGCTGGGGCGTCCTCGTGCTGATCGAGCTCCTCGACCGGCCCTACCGCTTCAGCGAGCTGCGCCGCGCGATCGGCAGGGTCAGCGAGAAGATGCTCACCCAGACCCTGCAGACCCTGGAGCGGGACGGACTCGTGAACCGGGACGCCAAGCCGGTCATCCCGCCGCGCGTCGACTACTCGCTGACCGACCTGGGCCGCGAGGCCGCCGAGCAGGTGAAGGCGCTCGCGGGCTGGACCGAGGAGCGGATGGCCGCCGTACTGAAGGCCCGCCAGGCATACGACGAGCGGAAGGCGCGCCAGGCGAACGGCGAGTTGTAGGCGCGCCAGGCGAACGGCGAGTTGTAGGCACGCCAGGCGAACGGCGAGCTGTAGGCCGGCCGGGCAAACGGCGAGGCCCGGGCCTGAAGAGCCCGGGCCTCACCGAATCCGTACGACGGTGTCGGTGTCGGTGTCAGCCGACGACCGTCCAGGTGTCCCCGCCCGCGAGCAGCGCCGACAGGTCGCCCTTGCCGTTCTGCTCGATGGCAGTGTCGAGCTGGTCGGACATCTGGGTGTCGTAGACCGGGCGGTCGACGGCCCTCAGGACGCCGATCGGCGTGTGGTGCAGCGTGTCCGGGTCGGCGAGCCGGGACAGCGCGAACGCCGTGGTGGGGGAGGCGGAGTGCGCGTCGTGGACCAGGATCTGCGGCTCGTTCTCCGGAGTGACGGTGACGACCTTCAGGTCACCGGTCAGCGCGTCGCGCACGACGCCCTTGGAACCGAGACCGCTGTCGAGCGGTGCTCCGAAACGGATCTGCTTCCCGTGCTCCAGGCGGATCACCGCCTCCTCGGCCTGCTGCCTGTCCTTGAGGACCTCGAAGGCGCCGTCGTTGAAGATGTTGCAGTTCTGGTAGATCTCGACGAGGGCGGTGCCCGGGTGTGCGGCGGCCTGCCGCAGCACCTCCGTCAGGTGCTTGCGGTCGGAGTCCACGGTCCGCGCCACGAACGACGCCTCCGCGCCGATGGCCAGCGACACCGGGTTGAAGGGTGCGTCCAGGGAGCCCATCGGCGTGGACTTGGTGATCTTGCCGACCTCGCTGGTCGGGCTGTACTGGCCCTTGGTGAGTCCGTAGATCCGGTTGTTGAAGAGCAGGATCTTGAGGTTCACGTTCCGGCGGAGGGCGTGGATGAGGTGGTTGCCGCCGATGGACAGCGCGTCCCCGTCACCGGTCACCACCCACACGCTCAGGTCCCGGCGGGAGGAGGCGAGCCCGGTGGCGATGGCGGGGGCGCGGCCGTGGATGGAGTGCATCCCGTACGTGTTCATGTAGTACGGGAAGCGGGACGAGCAGCCGATGCCCGAGACGAAGACGATGTTCTCCTTGGCGAGACCCAGTTCGGGCATGAAGCCCTGCACCGCCGCGAGGATCGCGTAGTCACCGCAGCCGGGGCACCAGCGCACTTCCTGATCGGACTTGAAGTCCTTCATGGACTGCCTGGCCTCGGCCTTGGGCACCAGAGTGAGCGCCTCGATCGTGCCCGGACCTTCCGTGGTCGTCTCAGCCATCGATGGCCTCCTTGAGAGCCGTGGCGAGCTGTTCGGCCTTGAACGGCATTCCGTTGACCTGGTTGTAGGAGTGGGCGTCCACCAGGTATTTCGCCCGGACCAGGGTGGCGAGCTGACCGAGGTTCATCTCGGGGATCACCACCTTGTCGTACGCCTTCAGCACCGCACCGAGATTCGCGGGGAACGGGTTGAGGTGCCGCAGATGCGCCTGCGCGATCGCCTCCCCGGCCGCCCGCAGCCGCCGTACCGCCGCGGTGATGGGCCCGTAGGTGGAGCCCCAGCCCAGGACGAGGGTGGTGGCGCCGTGCGGGTCGTCGACCTCGACATCCGGTACGTCGATGCCGTCGATCTTCGCCTGGCGCGTACGGACCATGAAGTCGTGGTTGGCGGGATCGTAGGAGATATTGCCGGTGCCGTCCTGCTTCTCGATGCCGCCGATGCGGTGTTCGAGACCCGGCGTGCCCGGGATCGCCCACGGCCGGGCGAGGGTCCCCGGGTCGCGTTTGTACGGCCAGAAGACCTCGGTGCCGTCGTCCAGGGTGTGGTTGGGGCCCTGGGCGAACTGCACGCGCAGGTCGGGGAGTTCGTCGGTCTCCGGGATCCGCCACGGTTCGCTGCCGTTGGCGAGGTAGCCGTCGGACAGCAGCAGGACCGGGGTGCGGTAGGTGAGGGCGATGCGGGCGGCCTCGATGGCGGCGTCGAAGCAGTCGGCGGGGGTCTGCGGGGCCACGATGGGCACCGGCGCCTCGCCGTTGCGGCCGAACATGGCCTGGAGCAGGTCGGCCTGTTCGGTCTTGGTGGGCAGGCCCGTGGAGGGGCCGCCGCGCTGGATGTCGATGACCAGCAGCGGCAGTTCCAGCGACACCGCGAGCCCGATCGTCTCCGACTTGAGCGCGACACCCGGTCCGGAGGTGGTGGTCACGGCGAGCGAGCCGCCGAAGGCCGCCCCCAGCGCGGCGCCGATGCCGGCGATCTCGTCCTCGGCCTGGAAGGTCCGTACGCCGAAATTCTTGTGCCGGCTCAGCTCGTGCAGGATGTCCGAGGCCGGGGTGATCGGATACGAGCCCAGGTAGAGAGGCAGGTCCGCCTGGGTCGAGGCCGCGATCAGGCCGTAGGACAGGGCCAGGTTCCCGGAGATGTTGCGGTAGGTGCCGGTCGGGAAGGCCGCGGTGGCCGGTGCGATCTCGTACGAGACGGCGAAGTCCTCGGTGGTCTCGCCGAAGTTCCAGCCCGCGCGGAACGCGGCGATGTTGGCCGCCGCGATATCGGGCTTCTTGGCGAACTTGGTCGTCAGGAACTTCTCGGTGCCCTCGGTCGGCCGGTGGTACATCCAGCTCAGCAGGCCCAGCGCGAACATGTTCTTGCTGCGCTCGGCCTCCTTGCGGGTGAGGTCGAACTCCTTGAGCGCCTCGACGGTGAGGGTGGTGAGGGGGACGGGGTGGACGCTGTAGCCGTCCAGCGAACCGTCCTCCAGGGGGCTCGTGGCGTAGCCGACCTTCTGCATCGCCCGTTTGGTGAACTCGTCCGTGTTGACGATGATCTCCGCGCCGCGCGGCACGTCGGCGATGTTGGCCTTCAGCGCGGCCGGGTTCATCGCCACGAGGACGTTGGGCGCGTCGCCGGGGGTGAGGATGTCGTGGTCGGCGAAATGCAGCTGGAAAGACGAAACGCCCGGCAGGGTGCCTGCGGGCGCGCGGATCTCGGCGGGGAAGTTCGGCAGTGTCGAAAGGTCGTTTCCGAAGGATGCCGTCTCGGAGGTGAAGCGGTCTCCGGTGAGCTGCATACCGTCTCCGGAGTCCCCCGCGAACCGGATGATCACCCGGTCCAGCCGGCGTACATCCTTTGTGCCCGCCGGTTTGCGCTGTTCTCCTACGACGGTTCCGTCGGCATGCTCGGCTGGACTGCTGACCTGACTGGTCACTGAAGTGAACCTCCTTCGAGGCGGCTGTCCGGGATCGGCCCTCCCGCAGGCCATCCCGGGTCCAACCCTACGTCGCTAAGGGTCGCCTTCCCCTGACCGTTCGTACGGTGGACTCCTTTTTGAGACCACCGGACACCCTGATTTGCCATGATTTATCCGCCCCCCGGCGTTACCTGTGAAGACGCTTGACGCTCATCCTTTGGTTCTCGTGCTCATGCCTGGCTCTCGTGCTTGCGTTGCGGTGATCTCTGACACAGTGTCAGGCCGTCAGGAGTTCAGGTAGGTGAGGACCGCGAGAACACGCCGGTGATCCCCGTCACTCTGGGACAGGCCCAGTTTCATGAAGATGTTGCTCACGTGCTTCTCGACCGCGCCGTCGCTGACCACGAGCTGACGTGCGATCGCGGAGTTCGTCCGCCCCTCGGCCATGAGTCCTAGGACCTCCCGCTCGCGTGGCGTCAGCCCCGCGAGGACGTCCTGCTTGCGGCTGCGCCCGAGCAGCTGCGCGACGACCTCGGGATCCAGCGCGGTGCCGCCGCGGGCCACGCGGACGACCGCGTCCACGAATTCCCTCACCTCGGCTACCCGGTCCTTCAGCAGATAGCCGACGCCGTGACTGGAACCGGCGAGCAGTTCGGTGGCGTACTGCTCCTCCACGTACTGCGACAGCACGAGCACCCCGAGTCCCGGGTGCCGCTTGCGCAGCTGCACGGCCGCCTTCACGCCCTCGTCCGTGTGCGTCGGAGGCATCCGCACATCCGCGACCACCACATCCGGCAGCGCGTCCTGCGCCGCGAACTCCGTGATCGTCTTGATCAACGCCTCCCCGTCGCCGACCCCGGCGATCACATCGTGCCCACGGTCGGTCAGCAACCGGGTCAGGCCCTCCCTGAGCAGCACTGAATCCTCGGCGATGACCACACGCACCCTGTCCTCCACGATTGCTCGGCCCCCCACGCTCGTACGGCAACCCCCAGCATTCCAGCATTTGGGACCAACTGAGGGTGGGTGAGGGAATCGTTGTCGGTCCGCGCCCCGCAAGGGGCGCGGGGAACTGCGCGATCAGCCCAGGACGGCGCGCGCCGGACGTACGAAGGGGTGGGTCCGGGGAAAGGAATCCCCACACCCACCCCCGACAAGAAGGGAGCGTTTCACCCCCGCCAGGGCAGCTCCGCCGTGATGCGGGTCGGCCCGGCGACAGGCGAGTCCACCACGAGGATCCCGTCGACCGCGTCGAGCCGTTCGGCCAGCCCGGCGAGCCCCGAGCCGGCGGCGACATCCGCCCCGCCCACACCGTTGTCGACCACCTGGATCATGAGCCGGTTCTCGATCCGCCAGACATCGACCGAGGCCCGGGTGGCCCCCGAGTGCTTGCTGATGTTCTGCAGCAGCTCCGAGACGGTGAAGTACGCGATCCCCTCGATCGCCGGCGCCGGCCGGGCCGGCAGATCGACCTCGACCTGCACGGGAACCGTGCACCGGGACGCCACCGAGGACAACGCGGCGTCCAGACCACGGTCGGTGAGGACCGCCGGATGGATCCCGCGCGCCAGATCCCGCAGCTCCTGAAGCGCCGTCTTCACCTCACCGTGGGCCTCGCCCACCATCCGCGCCGCCGCCTCCGGATCCTCCGTGAGCTTCTCCTTCGCAAGCCCCAGATCCATCGCGAGGGCCACCAGCCGGGCCTGCGCCCCGTCGTGCAGATCGCGTTCGATGCGCCGCAGGTCGGCCGCCGCCGTGTCGATCACGACGCCCCGGTCCGACTCCAGCTCGACGACCCGCGTGGCCAGCCGCGACGGCCCGAGCAACCCGTGCACCAGCAGCCGGTCCACCTGCGTCAGTGCCCGCACGATCCACGGCGTGGCCATCGTGAGCAGCAGGCCCACCAGCGCGGTCACCGTGATCTCGAAGGGGTTGTCCAGATAGATGCTGTGCCCCTGGTCCCCGTACAGCTGGAGCCCGTCCTGCCCGCCGTAGACCGGGAACAGCCAGAACCACAGGGGGTACGTCAGCATCGCCCAGCCGTATGTCCAGAAGCTGATGGCCACCGAGAAGGCGAACACGGCCCAGGGGAAGTGCAGTACCGCGTACAGCAGGTGCCGCCAGGACGCGCCGCTCTTCAGCATCGCGCCCATCCACGCCATCGCGCCCTGCTTCGTCATGCGCAACGGCTCCGGCGCCGCGACATCGAGGCCCAGCAGCCCGCGCGCCCGGGTCCGCTCCAGCGCGCCCAGACCGCGGCAGCCCGCGAGGCCGGCGGCGAGTACCGGGATGCCCAGGAACGTGACCAGCAGGCCCGCGCCGAGCGACACCATCGTCACGGCGAAGGTGAACATGATGATGCTGACCGGCAGGCTCAGCATCAGATACCCGAACTCGCGCCAGCTGCGCGCCTCGACCGGCGCCCGCAGCGCGGCCGGGAGCCGGTGCCGCCGCTCCTGGGCGCCCTCCCCGCGGAACCCGGGTCCGCCGTCCCACCCGTATCCCTGTCCGTACTCCGTGGCCATGGCCGCCGTCCGTTTCTGATCGTCCGCTGTTGTAACTCCAGATTGCTCGGTCCCGCCCAGCCGGGACATGGAGCGAGTCGGCGTCTTGGGGCGGGGGTTTTCCCTACCTTCTGGGGGCCGAACCTTCGGGGGGCCGATGGTGACCGGCGTGGATCCAGGCGGGGACGTGCGTGGGGGCGGGGACGTGCGTGTAGGTGGGGACGTGCGTGCGGGCAGGGACGTGTGTGCGGGCGGGCCTGGAGGACGCGAGGTTCATGTCCGCGCCCGTCCCTGCCCGTCCCGCCCGCTCCACTGGTTCCGCCTACCCGCCTACCCGGCCGCCAGTTCCCGGTCCCGCCACGGGAGTTCCGCCGTGACCGTGGTCGGTCCCCCCACCGGTGAGTCGATGACGAAGAGGCCGTCCACCGCGCCGAGGCGGTCCGCGAGTCCGGCCATTCCCGTGCCGCCGTCGAGGGAGGCCCCGCCGCGGCCGTCGTCCCAGACCTGTATGAGGAGGCGGTTGTCGGAGCGCCACACGTCGACGGACGCGGACCGCGCCCCGCTGTGCTTGCTGACGTTCTGAAGGAGCTCGGAGACGGTGAAGTACGCGATGCCCTCGATGGCCGCGGCCGGCCGCGTGGGCAGATCGGCGGTCACCTTCACCGGCACCGTGCAGCGCGAGGCGACCGAGGACAGCGCGGCGTCCAGACCACGGTCGGTGAGGACCGCGGGATGGATGCCGCGGGCCAGATCCCGCAGCTCCTGCAAGGCCAGCTTCACCTCGCCGTGCGCCTCGTCGACCATGGCGGCGACGGTCTCGTCGGCCTGGCCCTCCAGCAGCTTCTCCTTCGCCAGGCCGAGGCCCATGGCGAGGTTCACCAGCCGGGCCTGCGCCCCGTCGTGCAGATCGCGCTCGATGCGCCGCAGGTCGGCCGCGGCCGTGTCGACGACCACTCCCCGGTCGGACTCCAGCTCGGCGATCCGCCGCTCCAGCTCGTCCGAGGGCGAGAGCAGCCCGCGCACCATCGCCCGGTCCGCGTTGGCCAGCCCCCGTGCGATGTACGGAAGCACCGGCCACAGCAGGAACAACGAGACCAGCGTGACGGTGAAGGTGACCACGCCCCACGGCAGCCGCATGAACTCGTACAGCACCGTGCGCCAGCCGACCGGATCCTTCAGCGCCATCCACAGCTGTGCGAAGAACCCGCCCCGCCCGCGCAACGGCAGCGGGCTCGGCTCGTCGACCCGCACCCCGAGCAGCGCCCTGGCCCGGCCGCGCTCCAGCTTGCCCAGCTGGCGCGCGCCCATCAGCCCGGCCGCGAGCAGCGGCAACCCGATCACCGTCAGGGTCAGGAAGGCACCCGTGAACAGCACGGTCACCACGTACGTGAACCCGACGAGCGACACCGGCAGGTTGGCCAGGAGATGCGCGATCTCCTTCCAGGTGTGCCGGTCGTACGCGAAGCGCGCGGGTGGTGGCCGGTCGGTGCCGCCGTCCGGAGTGTCGGCGGCCAGGATGCGTTCGGTCATAGGCGCCAGCCTGCCGGGCCGCGGGCCGCCGCGCCATGAGGAGGACCGCCCGGATCCCCTGGGGTAAACCCCACCATCCCCGGCCTCCACGACGACCCCGGGCGGTGTGAGAGGGGTTGGAGACCGGCCGGAAGGTGCGCGGAAGCGGCTGGAAGCTTTGCGGAAGTGGCTGGAAGGTCCGCGGAAGACGGCTGGAAGGTGCTCCGCGGACGGCCGGAAGACGTTCGGGAGGCGGCCGGAGGGCGACCGGAGTACGGCCTGGGAAAGCCGTCGCATCATGCCTACCCGTGACGGGCTGCTTACCGTCTCTTTATCAGGCCCTAGACTCCGGTGCGTACAGATCGTCGAACGCGGCGCATCGCACGGCGCGCGCGTAGTCAGTACGGGGTCATACGAGGTCAGGGAGCGAGGGGCGGACGTGCCGGAACCGACCATGGTCGTGGCGACCGGGACCGCCGGGGCTGCCGAGACGGCCGGGACCGTCGTCGCGGCGGACTATTTCGAGTCCTATTCGGTCGTCGGACTGCTCGCGGTGATCGGCGTGCTGTTCGTCGCCGTCGCCTTCGGAGCGGGCCGTCTGCTGCGGCCCGTCGTACCGACGCCCGAGAAGCTCATGACGTACGAATGCGGCGTCGACCCCGTCGGCGAGGGCTGGGCCCACACCCAGGTCCGCTACTACGTCTACGCCTTCCTCTACGTGATCTTCGCCGTCGACTCGATCTTCCTCTTCCCCTGGGCGACGGTCTTCGCCGCGCCGGGCTACGGTGCGGCGACGCTCGTGGAGATGTTCATCTTCCTCGGCTTCCTGGCCGTGGGCCTGCTGTACGCATACAAGAAGGGCGTCCTCACATGGACGTGACCCGTCCGCACGCGGACGCGACCTCCTCGGCCATGTCGGCGACGCCGGCCGCTTCGGCTCCCGAGCCGGTGCCTCTGCCGGAACCGAAGCGCCTGGGCGCGCTCGCCCGGCTGGCCCCCGAGCCGATGAAGGTGGTCCTGAACTGGGGCCGCCGCTACTCGCTCTGGGTCTTCAACTTCGGCCTCGCCTGCTGCGCGATCGAGTTCATCGCGGCGTCGATGGCCCGCCACGACTTCATCCGCCTCGGTGTCATCCCGTTCGCGCCGGGCCCCCGCCAGGCCGACCTGATGGTCGTGTCCGGCACGGTCACCGACAAGATGGCCCCGGCCGTGAAGCGCCTGTACGAGCAGATGCCCGAGCCGAAGTACGTCATCTCCTTCGGCGCCTGCTCCAACTGCGGCGGCCCGTACTGGGACTCGTACTCCGTGACGAAGGGCGTCGACCAGATCATCCCCGTCGACGTGTACGTCCCCGGCTGCCCGCCCCGGCCCGAGGCCCTCCTCCAGGGCATCCTCAAGCTCCAGGAGAAGATCGCCAGGGAGTCGCTGGGGGAGCGCTACGGAACCTCGCGCCCCTCCACGGCCGCCCTCCAGAGCGGCCTCGTACAGCCGCCGTCCGCGCAGCCGTCAACGCATACGCCGTCCACACAGCCGCCGGCCACGGGGGACGCCCGATGACCGGTTGGCTCCCCGCCCCCGTCGAGGAACTCTTCGGCCCGGACGCCACGGCCGAGGAGTCGTACGAGGTACTGACGGTCGACGTGCCGCCGACGTCCTGGCTCGCCTCCCTGGAGGCCGCGCGCGACGTGCTCGGCTGTACGTACTTCGACTGGCTGAGTGCCGTCGACGAACCCGGCACCGGTTTCCGCGTCTCGGCCCACGTCGTCGCCCTCGCTCCGGTCCGCCGCCTCCTCGTACGGACGACCGTCCCGCACGACGCCCCCGAACTCCCCTCCGCCGTCGAGGTCTACGCGGGCGCCGCCTGGCACGAACGCGAGACCCACGAGATGTTCGGCGTCGCCTTCGAGGGCCACCCCGGCCTCGATCCGCTCCTCCTCCCCGAGGGCTTCGAGGGCCACCCCCTCCGCAAGGACTTCGTCCTGGCCGCGCGCGTCGCCAAGGCCTGGCCGGGCGCGAAGGAACCGGGGGAGTCGGAACACGGCGGCCCGAAGCGCCGCCAGATGCTCCCGCCGGGCGTTCCCGACCCCAACGAGTGGGGCCCCCTCAAGGGCCAACTCCCTCCCGCCCCGACCCGCCCGGCCCGAGGCACAGCCCGCCCGCCCGGCGACCGCCCGGTCCGGCGCTCCCGCACAACGGGTGAGGGCTCGGCAAGCCAGACGGCGACACCGGGCGCCGCCGCTGGGGGTACCGCGCCGCCCGCGGGTACGCAGGCTGGGGGTGCCGCGTCGGGTGGTACGCGGGCTGGTGGTGCTGCCTCCGGTGGTGTGCCGGCTGGCGGTGCTGCGGCCGGTGCTGTGTCGCCCGGTGGTGCCGCGTCCACGGAGGGCGGCGGCGCGGCGGCGGAGGCTCGGCCCACGGCACGTCGGGCTCGCAGCGCGAGCGAGGGCTCGGCGACCCAGCGCCACACCGACCCGGCTGCGGAAGCTGCGCCGGCCTCGGCCACGGAGGCTGCTCAGGCCTCGGCCACGGAGACTGCACCGGCACCGGCTTCTGCGACTGCTCCCGCTTCGGAGGCGGCGTCGGCCTCGGCCTCGGAGGCCGCCCAAGCTCCGGCTCCTGCGGCGGAGGCTGCTCAGCCCCAGGCACCGCCTTCTGCTCCCGCTCCGGAGGGGGCGTCGGCCTCGGCCGAGGGCGCCGAAGCCGCACCGGCATCAGAGTCGGCCCCGGCCCCGGCCCCGACATCCCCGCGCAGATCGCGGAGCGCGGGCGAAGGCTCGGCGTCGCAACGCCAGGCGCCTGCCGCACCCGCCACACCCGTCGGCCAATCCGGCGACGACCGTTCGACCGGCCCGGCGCGCCCCCGCAGCTCGGACGCCCCCTGGCACCACGCCCGCCCCGCCTTCGACGAGGCCGACCAGGACTCCGCCACGGAGAAGCCGCCCCCAACCGAGCAGCCGGCACCGGAACCCGAGGGCACCCCGGAGCCCGAGAGCACCCCGGAATCCGAGAGCCATCCGGAACCCGAGGCCACTGAGCCCTCCGAAGCTCCTGAAGCCGGCCCCGCCTCCGCCCCCAACCCGACCCCCGCCCCCACTGACGACGAAAACTCCCCAGGAGGCCCGCAGTGAACGACGCGCTCGACGTCGCCCTGCGACTCCTGATCGTCTTCGTCGTGTTCCTCACCTTCCCGCTGATCGTCGGTCAGACGGAACACAAGGTGATGGCCCACATGCAGGGCCGCCTCGGCCCCATGTACGCGGGCGGTTTCCACGGCTGGGCCCAACTCGTCGCGGACGGCGTGAAGTTCGCGCAGAAGGAAGACATCGTCCCCGCGGGCGCGGACCGCCGTATCTTCCAGCTCGCCCCCGCAGTCGCCCTCCTCCCGTACCTCCTCGTCCTCCTCGCCATCCCGATCGGCCCGGGCGAGGGCGCGGTCGGCGAGGTCATCGACGCCGGCATCTTCTTCGTACTCGCCGTGATGGGCGTGGGCGTCCTCGGCTCGCTCATGGCGGGCTGGGCCTCGGCCAACAAGTTCTCCCTCCTCGGCGGCCTCCGCACCGCCGCCCAACTCCTCGCCTACGAACTCCCGATGCTGCTGACCGCCGCCTCGGTCGCGATGGCGGCGGGCACCGTCTCCCTCCCCGGCATCGTCGACGCCTTCGAGTGGTGGTGGCTGCCCTGGCAGATCGTCGGCGCCATCGTCTTCTTCGTGGCGGGCCTCGCCGAACTCCAGCGCCCGCCCTTCGACATGCCGGTGGCCGACTCGGAGATCATCTTCGGCGCGTACACCGAGTACACGGGCCTCCGCTTCGCACTGTTCCTCCTTGCCGAGTACGCCGGAATCGTCGTCCTGTGCGGTCTGACCACCGTGCTCTTCCTGGGCGGCTGGCACGGTCCGTGGGACGCCGACGGCTTCGGCTGGGTCTGGACCCTGCTGAAGACGGCCCTCCTCGCCTTCGTCGTCATCTGGCTGCGCGTCACCTACCCCCGCCTGCGCGAGGACCAGCTCCAGAAGCTCGCCTGGACCCTCCTCGTCCCCCTCTCCCTCGCCCAGATCGCCCTGACCGGCGTCGTGAAGGTGGTGATCTCGTAACCATGGCCCCCATCCCCGGCTCCGGCCTCGCCAAGGGCCTGGCCGTCACCCTCCGCACGATGACGAAGAAGACCGTCACCGCGCAGTACCCGGACGCCCAGCCCGAACTCCCGCCCCGCACCCGCGGCGTCATCGGCCTCTTCGAGGAGAACTGCACGGTCTGCATGCTGTGCGCCCGCGAGTGCCCGGACTGGTGCATCTACATCGACTCCCACAAGGAGACGGTCCCGCCCGCCGCCCCCGGCGGACGCGAGCGCAGCCGCAACGTCCTTGACCGCTTCGCCATCGACTTCGCCCTCTGCATGTACTGCGGTATCTGCATCGAGGTCTGCCCCTTCGACGCCCTCTTCTGGTCCCCCGAGTTCGAGTACGCCGAGACCGACATCCACGAACTCACCCACGAGCGCGACAAACTCCGCGACTGGATGTGGACCGTCCCGGCCCCACCGGCCCTCGACCCCGGCGCCGAGGAGCCCAAGGAGTTCGCCGCCGCCCGCAAATCCGCGGAAAAGCTGGCCGCCGCGGCCAAGGCCGAATCCACACCCGAACCCGGAGCCACGCCCGGGACTGGGCCCGGTTCCGGTTCCGCCCCGCAGGCCAAGCCCACCGATCCGCAGGGCGGTGAATCGTGACCCTCGCCGCAGCCACCGTCATGGCGGCCCACGCCACGACCACCTCCGCCGCCTCCGAATCCCACAGCTTCCTCTCCCCGACCGGCGTCGAGATCGCCTTCCTCCTCGTCGGCCTGGTCACCTTCGGCGCGGCGGTCGTCACCGTCACCACGAAACAGCTGGTGCACGCCGCCCTGTGGCTGGTGGTGGCCCTCGGCGGTCTCGCCGTCGAATACCTCCTCCTCACTGCCGAGTTCATCGCCTGGGTACAGGTCCTCATCTACGTCGGTTCCGTCGTCGTACTCCTCCTCTTCGGTCTGATGCTCACCAGGGCCCCCATCGGCCGCTCCCCGGACGCCGACTCCGGCAACCGCTGGGCCGCCCTGACCGTGGCGATCGCCGCGGCCGCCGCCCTCGTCTGGGTCGTCGTCGACGCCTTCCGGACGACCTGGATCGACCTGGACGGTGCCGCCGCCGGCTCCACCGAGGTCACCGGCGCGAGCCTCTTCCAGAGCTGGGTGCTCCCCTTCGAGGCACTCTCGGTCCTGCTGCTCGCAGCCCTGGTCGGCGCGATCGTCCTCTCCCGCAAGGCCAAGGCGAACGCGGCGACCACCACGAGCGTCCCGAGCACCCGGCCCGACGGCAGCCGAAACGGCGGCACCCGTGCTGCCGGCACCCGGACGGACGGCCCCGGAAACGACACCCCCCGGAGCGACAAGGAAGGCGCCCGCTGATGCACCTCGCCTATCCCGCCGTGCTCTCCGCCCTCCTCTTCTCCACGGGCCTGTACGGAGTCCTCGCGCGCCGCAACGCGATCCTGGTCCTGATGTCCGTCGAGCTGATGCTCAACGCCGTCAACCTCAACCTCGTCGCCTTCGACGTCTGGCTCAGCAAGACCGCCCAGGACACGCTCCACTCCGGCCAGGCCCTGACCCTGTTCACCATCGCCATCGCCGCCGCCGAGATCGGCATCGGCCTGGCGATCGTCCTCGCCGTCCACCGCAACCGGGGCACCGCGGACATCGACAAGCTCCGCGACACCGCCGAGACCGACGACGACTCCGAGCCCGACGACTCCGGCGCCGCCCGTCCCGAACCGGCCGAGAAGGCTGAGGCCACCGCGTGACCACGACCACCCTCGCCGTCCTCGTCCCTCTCCTCCCGTTCCTGGGCGCCGTGGCCGGCCTGCTCCTGGGCCGCACCGCCCCCGGTTTCGTACGCCCCCTCGCCGTGCTGCCCCCGCTCGCGGCCCTCGGGCTCGCCGTCGTCGTCGCCGTACGACAGGGCGGCGACCAGGCGGTGAACGCCGCCACCGAGCTCACCCCCACCGGTTCCGTCCCCATCGAACTCGCCCTGCACATCGACGGCTTCGCCGCCCTCGTCGCCGTGCTGGTCGGCCTGGTCGCCACCTGCGTGCAGATCTACTCGACGGGCTACCTGCGCGACGACCCGCGCTACCCCTCGTACGCCGCTCTCGTCTCCCTCTTCACCTCCGCGATGCTGCTCGTCGTCTACTCCGGCGACCTGATGGTGCTGCTGGTCGGCTGGGAGATCATGGGCATCTGCTCGTACTTCCTCGTCGGCCACTACTGGGAGACCCCGGAAGCCCGCGCCGCCTCGCTCAAGGCCTTCCTGGTCACCAAGCTCGGCGATGTCCCCTTCCTGATCGGCCTGTTCGCGCTCGCCACCGACGCCGGGTCCTTCCGGATCACGAAGATCCTCGGCAACGTCGCGAGCGGCGGGCTCGACCACCCGACCCTGATCGCCCTGCTGCTCCTGGCCGGTGTGGCGGGCAAGTCGGCGCAGTTCCCGCTCCACACCTGGCTCCCCGACGCGATGGCGGGTCCCACCCCCGTCTCCGCGCTGATCCACGCCGCGACGATGGTCGCCGCCGGTGTCTACTTCGTCGCCCGGCTCCTCCCGGTCTTCGCCGCCTCCTCGGCAGCCCTGGTCGTCCTCGCCGTCATGGCCGCCGTCACGATGGCCGGCTCGGCCCTCGCCGCGCTCGCCCAGGACGACATCAAGCGCGTCCTCGCGTACTCGACGATCGGCCAGCTCGGCTACATGACCGGCGCCCTCGCCGTCGGCGACCGCGGTGCCGCCGTCTTCCACCTCCTCTCGCACGGCGCCTTCAAGGCGCTGCTGTTCCTCGGGGCAGGCGTGATCATCCACGCCGCCGGCACCAACTCCCTTGCCGCCATGTCCCGTATGAAGGACCTGCGCGCCCGCGTCCCCGACGCCTACTGGACGATGACCGTGGCGCTCCTCGCGCTCGCCGCGATCCCGCCCTTCAGCGGCTTCTTCACCAAGGAGGCCGTCCTCGGCGCCGCCGAGCACGTCGCCACCGGCCACGCCGAGGGCATCCCCGGCGCCGTCGGCTGGATCGTCCTCGTCGCCGGCCTGGTCACGGCCCTGCTCACCGCCGCGTACGCGATGCGCCTGTGGCTCCTCGCCTTCCGCGGCCATGGACCGGAGGCCCCCGACCACGGCAGGCAGCCGATCGCCATGAACGCCGTCCTCTGGGTGCTCGCCGTCCCGTCGCTCGCCTTCGGACTCGCCACCGGCCCACTGCCCGACTGGTTCGACGGACGCGACCTGACCCCGACCCTCACCACCTCCGTCCTCGGCACGGGTGTGGCTCTGGTCGGCGGCATCATCACGTACGGCGCCTGGCGGCACACCATGGCCATGGCGGCCCGCGTACCGATCGGTGCGGTCGCGGCCCACCCCGAGGGGGACGCCGGACTCGTCGAGGCCGAGGCCATCGCCAGCCACGCGCCCGCCTACGGGAACGTGGCCTCCGCACCCGACCCGGCGGACCCGGGCCGACTCCTGCTCGGCCCGCTGCACCGCCACGCGGCCGTCGGCTTCCACCTCGACGCCGTGTACGCGGTCCTGTTCGTCCGCCCGGTCCAGGCCGCAGCCACGCTCGTCCGGTTCCTCGACCGCGAGGTCGTCGACACCTACGTACGCGGCGCGGGCGCCCTGCCCCGCTGGCTCGGCACGGCCGTCCGGCGTGCCCAGACCGGCAATCTGCAGACCTATGTGAGCGCGCTGCTCGCCGGCACCGTCGTCCTGGTGGTCGCCGCCCTCCTCGTCGCCACAGCGGGAGCGTGAGCAGGCGTGATCGATATCAGTGAATCCGTGATGCAGGTCCTTCTGGCATTCATCGTCGTCGGCCCGCTCATCGGCGCCGCCGCGGCTCTCCTGCCGGCCCCGCCCGGACTGAAGGGGAAGTCGCCCGAACAGGCCGTGCTGCGGCACGGCGTGACCGTCACCGGCGCCGTGCTCATCGCCGCGATCGTCCTCACACTGGGCTTCGACCACGACCATCCGTCGAAGATGCAGGCCACCACGGACATCAGCTGGATTCCCGCACTCGACGTGCGGATCCACCTCGGCATCGACGGCATCTCGCTCCCCCTCCTCGTGCTGACCGCGCTGCTGACCTTCCTCTGCGCGCTGTACTCCTACTTCAAAATGCCGTCGGGCCCGTCCCCGAAGGCATTCGTGGCGCTCGTCCTCGTCCTCGAGTCCGGCACCCTCGCGACCTTCGCCGTCCTCGACCTGCTGCTGTTCTTCCTGGCCTTCGAGATGGTGCTCATCCCGATGTACTTCCTCATCGCCCGCTGGGGCGGTGAACAACGGCAGGCCGCCGCTTGGAAGTTCATCCTCTACACACTGCTCGGTTCCGTCGTCATGCTGCTGGGCCTGCTCCTGATCGGAATCAAGGCGGGCACATTCGACATGGTGGCACTCGCCACTGACAATCACCCGGCGCTGACCACATCGGTGCAGGTCATCGCCGTTCTGGCGATCGGGATCGGGCTCGCGGTCAAGACGCCGATGTGGCCGCTCCACAGCTGGCTGCCGGACGCGCACACCGCCGCCCCGACCATCGGCTCGGTCCTGCTGGCCGGCGTTCTGCTGAAGATGGGTACGTACGGATTCGTCCGGATCCTGCTGCCCATCACACCGGACGGCATGAGCACGTTCGCGCCCTACCTCGCCGCCTTCGCGGTCGTCGGCATCATCTACGGATCCCTCGCCTGCCTCGCCCTCGCCAAGCAGGGCGCGAAGGGCGATCTCAAGCGCCTCATCGCGTACTCCTCCGTCGGCCACATGGGCTTCGTACTCCTCGGCATCGCGTCGATGACCCCGACCGGCGTGAACGGCGCGCTGTTCGCCAACATCGCCCACGGCCTCATCACCGGCCTCCTGTTCTTCCTGGTCGGCGCGCTCAAGGACCGCACGGGCACGACCGACCTCGACACCCTCGCCCAGCAGACCGGCGCCGCGCTCTACGGCAAGGCCCCCCGGCTCGGCGGCCTGCTCGCCTTCGCCGCCGTCGCCTCGCTCGGACTCCCGGGTCTGGCCGGGTTCTGGGGCGAGATGCTGGCCCTGTTCGGCGCGTTCGACCCCGCCGACGGCCTCAGCCGCCCCGCGTTCCTGACCTTCATGACGATCGCCGCGTTCGGCACCCTGCTCACCGCCGCGTACATGCTCGTCGTGGTCCGCCGCGTCTGCATGGGCGCGGTCCCGCAGGAAGGGCCGAAGCTCGCCGACGTCCAGTCGTACGAGTTCGCCGCCTGGACCCCGCTCGTCGTCCTGACCGTCATCGCCGGGCTCTGGCCCAAGGCACTCCTCGGCCTGACCGACCCGGCCGTGCAGCAGCTCTTCGCAGGAGGCACCCGATGAGCTCCCAGGCCCAGTCCCTGGTCCAGTCCGTCGACTGGCTCGCCATCGCGCCTCCCACCATCGCGGCGGTCGTCGGACTCGTGGTGCTCGTCGCCGACCTGTTCGTGGGAGACAACAGGAAGGCCCTGCTCGGCTGGGTCTCCGTCGCCGGACTGGCCGCCTCCGCGCTCATGCTGCTGCCCCTCTTGGACGGCGACCGCTCCACCTTCTGCCTGACGGGCGACGCCGCCGTCTGCAGCTACACCGCGGACCGGTTCACGCTGGTCATCCAGTTCCTCGTGCTCGGCGGCGCGCTCCTCGCGGCCCTCCTGTCGATGACCGCCCTCAAGGACGCCGACAAGGAACTCCCCGAAGGGGAGTTCTGGTTCCTGCTGCTCTCCTCCGCCGCGGGCGCCGCCCTGCTGCCCGCCTCCCGCGACCTCGCGACCCTGATCGTCGCCCTGGAGGTCGCCTCCCTGCCCGCCTTCGCCCTCGTGGGCATCAAGCACGGCGACAGGAAGTCCTCCGAAGCGGCCCTGAAGTTCTTCCTGTCCTCGGTCACCGCGACCGCCGTGAGCCTCATGGGCATCAGCTTCGTCTACGCGTCGACGGGCACCCTGTACCTCACCGAGATCGCCACCAGGATCGAGAACGTCGACGACCAGCTGCAGACGCTCGCCCAGGCGGGCGTCGTCCTCACCCTGGTCGGTTTCGCCTTCAAGACGGCCGCAGTCCCCTTCCACTTCTGGGTACCCGACACCTACGTAGGAGCGCCTCTCCCGGTCGCCGCCTACCTGTCGGTCGTCGGCAAGGCGGTCGGCTTCTCCGGGCTGATCCTCGTCACCGTGATCGCCCTCCCGTCGTACGCCGACGTCTGGGGCCCGGCACTCGCCGCCCTGGCCGCGCTCACCATGACCGTCGGCAACGTCGGCGCCCTCAGACAGCGGTCCACGCGCGCGTACAGCGCGGTCCGCCTGCTCGCCTGGTCCTCCGTCGGCCAGGCCGGCTACCTCCTGGTGCCGATCGCCGCCGCCGCGTACTCCGAGGACGCCGAGAAGGCCATCGGCTCCACCGTCGCGTACGCCCTGATGTACGCCGCGGTGAACCTCGGCGCCTTCGCGGTGGCCGCCCTGGTGGCCCGTACGAAGCCGCTGAACCGCGTCAGCGACTACCGGGGCCTGTACGCCTCACGGCCCCTCGCAGCGCTCGTCCTCGGCTTCTTCCTGCTCTGCCTCGCGGGCCTGCCGCCGGGCATCATCGGCCTCTTCGCGAAGGTCACCGTCTTCTCGGCCGCCGTCGACGCGGGCCTCGGCTGGCTCGCCGTGGTCATGGCCGTCAACGTCGTGATCGCGCTCTTCTACTACCTCCAGTGGACGACCCTCCTGTTCCGCGCCCCGGAGGGCGAGCCCGAGACCCACCGCGTCCCCGCCCCCCTCACGGCGGCGATCGCCCTGACCGCCGTCCTCGGGATCGCCCTCTCCGGAGCACCCCAACTGGTCCTGCGCTTCTCCGACACCGGCCTCTTCTGACCGCTGCTGCCCCAAGGCATGCGCACGCGCGCGTGGAGCATCCGAGCCCCACGCGCGCGTGCGATGTCCCCCTTCGTCACCCGGACGGCCCACGTGCGTCGCCGCGCGCACAAGGGAACTAGTGCTTCCCGCCTGGCGTTGACCAGTACGGGAGGGTCCACTGGACCGTGGAGCCACGGACCAGTGACGTCAGAGATCGACAAGCAAAGGGTTCCCCTGCCGCACCACTTGGAGGGCGTACCGTGCACCGCCGGCACAACGGGCTCAGGACCGCCGTACTCCTCGGGGGACTGTCCGCACTCATCATCGGCATCGGCAGTTTCTTCGGGCGTACGGGCCTCGTCGTCGCACTCGTCATCGCGATCGGCACGAACGCGTACGCGTACTGGAACAGCGACAAAATGGCTCTACGCGCGATGCGCGCGCGCCCGGTGAGCGAGTTCGAGGCCCCGGCTCTGTACAAGATGGTCCGCGAGCTCTCCACACAGGCCCGCCAGCCCATGCCCCGGCTGTACATCTCCCCGACGGAGGCACCGAACGCGTTCGCGACGGGCCGCAATCCGCGCAACGCCGCCGTGTGCTGCACCGAGGGCATCCTGCGCATCCTCAACGAGCGGGAACTGCGCGGCGTCATCGGCCACGAACTGAGCCACGTCTACAACCGCGACATCCTGATCTCCTCCGTCGCGGGCGCCCTGGCCTCCGTCATCATGTTCCTGGTCAACTTCGCCTGGCTGATCCCGATCGGGCGATCCAACGACGACGACGGCCCCGGCATCCTCGGCATGTTGTTGATCATGATCCTGGGCCCGCTCGCCGCCTCCCTCATCCAGCTCGCCATCAGCCGCTCCAGGGAGTACGAGGCCGACGCGTCAGGTGCCCAGCTCACCGGCGACCCGCTGGCCCTCGCAAGCGCTCTGGCCAAGCTGGAGGCCGGCACGAAACAGCTTCCACTGCCTCCGGAGCCGCGCATCGAGACCGCAAGCCACATGATGATCGCCAACCCCTTCCGTCCGGGCCAGGGACTCTCCAAGATGTTCTCTACGCATCCGCCGATGGCGGAGCGCATCGCCCGGCTCGAGCAGATGGCAGGTCGTAACCAGTGAAGACAATCCTGAACATCATTTGGCTCGTCCTGAGCGGCTTCTGGCTGTTCCTCGGCTACGTGTTCGCGGGCGTGCTGCTGTGCATCACCATCATCGGCATCCCGTTCGGCATCGCGGCCTTCCGTATCGCCGTCTACGCGCTGTGGCCGTTCGGCCGGACGACGGTCGAGCGCCGTGACGCGGGCGCGCCGTCCTTCATCGGCAACATCCTGTGGGTGATCCTCGCCGGCTGGTGGCTCGCCCTCGCCCACATCGTGACGGGCTTCCTCCAGTGCATCACGATCATCGGCATCCCTCTGGGGCTCGCCAACTTCAAGCTGATCCCGGTCTCGCTGTTCCCCCTGGGGCGCGAAATCGTACGTACGGACCAGCCGTTCGCGACGACACGCTGGTAGGGCGGCTCCAGAGGTGGAGCCGCCGAAGTACGCCCTTGCGGCGTACAGCGCCGAGGACGAGGCCGACGAGATCTGGGCCCTGTGCGCGGACGCCGAGAACCTCTTCGGCGATCCGCCGCCTCCCGCGCGCGGGACGTACGAACTGATCGGCTGCGCCCCCGAGGGGGAGCTGAGCAAGGTCCTCACGCGCGCGCGTGAGGACGGCTCGGCGCCCCTCGGCACCCTCACCCTGGAGATCCTCGACAAGGAGGGCGCACAGGTCGAGGAGTGGTCCCTGGAGGACGTACGCGTCCTCGGTGACCGTCCGTGCGCGCGTGACCTGTCACTGCGCGACATCACGGTCGAGGCCAGCGAGTCCCCGGACAACCCGTACGACTATCCGCAGTGCCCGCCGCTCTCCCCGGGCTACCGGCTGCTCGGTGCACAGAGCGAACCATGGGGCGGCTGCCGGGACCTGGCGCATGTCCTGGACAGGCATCCGGATCTCGCCGAACCGTCCGTGCGGGTGCTCGGCTGCGCCCCGCGCGGAGCCCTCCAGGCGGCCCTGGACGCGGGGGAGGAGGACCTCGGACACGCCAGGCTGATACGCCTGGACGAGTCCGGCCGCACCGTCCAGTCCGCCGTCGAGGGCGAACTCGTCGCATGGATCCCGTCCGCGCGCGGCCGCGGCCTGGTGGACCTCACGCTCGAACCCTGGTCGGAACGGCCTCCGACCGCCGCCGAGGAGGTCTGGGAGCTGTGGGACGGCGGCCGCCCCACCGAGCCCGGTCTCTGGGCCCGGTGCGGCGTGGAGGGCCGCCGCCACTGGCTGAGCATGGCGCTGGACCATCACGAGCCGGACAGGCCCGACGCGGAAGCCGGCGGCACGTTCCACCTCGACGGCCGCCGCATCATCGACCTGCCGGGTTTCTTCTGCGCGCTGGGCGAGGCCGTGAACGGGCCCGGAGGCTACTTCGGTTGGGGGCTGGACGCGCTCGACGACTGCCTCTGCGGCCGCTGGGGAGCCCGGCGGCCCTTCACCCTCGTCTGGCACGACGCGGAGGTCGCCCGTACCTGCCTCGGCCTCGTCCCGCGGACGGGCCGGCGACCTTCGACGTTCGAGGAACTCCTTGAATTCTTTGGGGAGAAGGGCATCGCCGTGCGTCTCGAATGAGGGTTATCCACAGGCTGCCCGAATGTCGGTGGCGACCTGCATCATGAACGCATGACCGAGATCGAGCAGCTGCTGGCACGTGTCTCCACAGAGGCGCGCAACTCCCGGCCGTGGGGCTGGCCTTCGCTCCCCGAGCCCGTGGACGCGGCGACGCTGGCCCGCGCGGAGTCCACCCTGGGCTTCACCGTTCCGCCGCTGCTCGCCGCCCTCTATCTGCGGATAGGCGACGGAGGATTCGGCCCGGAGTACGGTCTGCTTCCCCTGCTCGACAGCCCGCCGTCCGGCGAGCCCGCCGTCGTCGCGCAGTACCTCGCCCATCGCGAGAGCGGCCGCAAGGACCCCGAATGGCCCTGGCCCGAGGGCGTCCTGCCGATATCCCACTGGGGCTGCGGCATGTACGCCTGCGTGGACTGCCGCACCCCCGAGGCCACCGTCCTCCTCTTCGAGCCCAACGCGGACGAGGCCGACCACGCCTGGTACGTGGACGCACCCACCCTCACGGCCTGGCTCCACACCTGGCTCGACGGCACGGGCTGGTACGACGAGTCCCACGACGGCGCGGATCTGGAGCCGTGGGGCGACTTCCGTATACGCACGGGGGCGGCGCGGCCTTCGTAGCGGAGTTTCAACCTTCGGGCAGGCGGCGCGCCATCAGGGGCGCGGGGCTGTGACATTTGCGGCTCCGCCGCGGGGCGCGACCAGCCCCCACGACCGGCACTTCACACACGCACGTTCCGAGCGAAGCCTTCAGCGATAGGTGCCCGCTGCCCTGCCCTCAGCCCTCAGCGCGAGCCAGCCGTCTCCTCACCCCATACACGACCGCTCCCAACCCCAACACGCCCACTCCCACAGCCACCGACACCCACGGCAGCGCGAAAGCCAAGGTCACACACCCCGCCAGCCCCACCACTGGCGCAACCCGAGAAATGACCGTCGAACTCAACGTCCAGGCCGCCGCGTTGGCGATCGCGTAGTACACCAGCACCCCGAAGGAGGAGAAGCCGATAGCGCCCCGCACATCCACCGTCGCGGCCACCGCGACGACCACCGCTCCGACGGCCAGCTCCGCCCGATGAGGCACCTGGAAGCGGGGATGCACGGCGGCCAGCGCGCCCGGGAGATGCCCGTCGCGGGCCATCGCCAGCGTCGTCCGTGACACCCCCAGGATCAGCGCGAGAAGGGAGCCGAGCGCTGCCACGGCGGCGCCCACCCGTACGACCGGGACGAGTTCCGGCACACCCGCGGCGCGCACCGCGTCGGTCAGCGGCGCCGTCGCTTGACCGAGCCCGCCCGACCCCAGCACGGAGAGGACAGCCACCGCGACAGCCGCGTACACCACCAGCGCGATGCCCAGCGCGAGCGGGATCGCGCGCGGAATGGTGCGCGCAGGGTCCCGTACCTCCTCGCCGAGCGTCGCGATCCGCGCGTACCCGGCGAAGGCGAAGAACAACAGGCCGGCCGCCTGGAGCACGCCGCCCACACCTCCGGAGATCCCCACGTCCAGTCGCCCGGCGTCGGAGTTCGCCGAGGTGAGGGACACGACGACCACGGAAGCGAGGACTCCGAGGACCACCGCCACGATCGCCCGCGTCAGCCACGCGGACTTCTGGACACCGCCGTAGTTCACCGCGGTCAGCACCACCACGGCCCCGACGGCCACGGCGTGCGCCTGCCCCGGCCAGACGTACGCGCCCACGGTGAGCGCCATCGCCGCACATGAGGAGGTCTTGCCGACGACGAACGACCAGCCCGCCAGATACCCCCAGAACTCCCCGAGCCGCTCCCGCCCGTACACGTACGTCCCGCCCGACGCGGGATAGCGGGCGGCGAGACGCGCCGACGCCGTCGCGTTGCAGTAGGCGACGACGGCGGCGATGCCCAGGCCGAGGAGAAGCCCGGACCCGGCGGCCCGTACCGCGGGCGCCAGCGCCGCGAAGATTCCCGCACCGACCATCGAGCCGAGGCCGATGACAACGGCGTCGCCGACGCCGAGCGTCCGCTTCAGCTCCACCGTGCGCTGCGGCGCTCCGGGCTGGGCCGAACCGGGCTGGGCCGAACCGGTCTGGGCCGAACCGGTTCGGCCGGAATCGGACTGTGCCATGGGTCGCACCCTACTGATCAGTGCAACCGGTCACCGCCGCGCCGACGTCCTCCCCGGCAACAGCAAACGAACAAGCAAACGAACGAACGAGCGTGCAAGCAAGCGCGCGACCGGCGGCACGAGAGCGGCATGAACACAGCCTGGCCGGAGCAAGATCACAGCACAGGCACAGCACGGAGAGGCAGGTTCACGGCATGGGCATCATCAGCTGGATCATCCTGGGGCTGTTGGCCGGCGCCATCGCCAAATTCCTGCTGCCGGGCCGTGATCCCGGCGGCTTCATCGGCACGACGCTGATAGGCGTCGCGGGCGCGTTCATCGGCGGCTGGATATCGGCCCGTTGGCTGGACCATCCGGTCGCCAAGGACTTCTACGACGGTGCCACCTGGGCCGCCGCGATCGGCGGCTCGCTCGTCCTGCTGATCGTCTACCGCCTCCTGTTCGGCAACTCGCGCAACTGAGCGCGCGCCCCCGAGACCGCGGCCAGCAGGCGAGAAGGGTGGGCACCGGCGGTGCCCACCCTTCCTCGTGCTGCCTTACGTACGCGCAACGAGCACGCGGTCACCGGTAGTTGACGAACTGCAAAGCGAAGTCGAAGTCCTGGCCCTTCAGCAGCGCCTGCACGGCCTGCAGGTCGTCACGGCTCTTCGAGCTGACCCGCAGCTCCTCGCCCTGCACCTGCGCCTTGACGCCCTTCGGGCCCTCATCGCGAATGATCTTCGCCACCTTTTTCGCGTTCTCCTGGGAGATGCCTTCCTCGATCGAGGCGAAGATCTTGTACTCCTTGCCGGAGAGCTGCGGCTCACCGGCGTCCAGTGCCTTGAGCGAGATGCCCCGCTTGACCAGCTTGGACTGGAAGACGTCGAGGACGGCCTTGACCCGCTCCTCCGAGTTGGCCTCCATAAGGATCTTCTCGCCGGACCAGGAGATGGAGGCGCCGACGTTCTTGAAGTCGTAGCGCTGCGAGATCTCCTTGCCGGCCTGGTTGAGGGCGTTGTCGACCTCCTGCCGCTCGACCTTCGAGACGATGTCGAAACTGGAGTCGGCCATGTCCTGTGGCTCCTTGTATCGGGGTGCGTAGTGGCGGCCGTCGAGCACCGCGTCGGTCCCGGGCCGCATCCGCATAAGCCTAGCCACCCGCTCCCCTCCGAGCGCCGATCAATCGGGTGGCGAAGCACCCCCGAGCATCGGGTATCGTTTACGTCGTTGCCACAGAGCGCCGCCGTACAGCGGTTCGAATGGCAGCAACCCCGGCGGTGTGCCCGAGCGGCCAAAGGGAGCAGACTGTAAATCTGCCGGCTCAGCCTACCCAGGTTCGAACCCTGGCGCCGCCACGCTGAGAGAAACCCCCTCCAAACTGCGTTCTTGCAGTTCGGAGGGGGTTTCTGCGTGTCTGGAGTGGTGTTCCCTCAGGGGCAGCGCGCGCCTCTGCTGCTGCCCCCGTCGCGGCGCCGCTGGCCTGTCGTGAGCAGGGTGGCGGCCGATTCCTGGGCCGGGGCCTCCTCGGCCTTCCCCGGCTTCCTTCGTACCCTGAGTTCATGTCCTCACGTCGCAGGAACTGCCCCGAGTGCCGCCGCGAGATTGCCGTTGTCGCGGGGCGGTTCGCCCGGCACGACCCGCCGGGGGCACGGGGGAGTGGGGAGCTCGTGTCGTGTCCCGGGTCGCGCAGACAGGCGGAGCTGGGCGCTGCGCAGCCGGCGCTGGACGGGTATGTCGTCGCGGAGTTCCCCGGCCAGCTGCCCCTCTTCTGACCCCCGCCGCACGCTCGCTGCCCCAGCCCGCCGACCTCGCAACCCCTGGCCGGCCTAAGCAACCTATGGCTGATCCCGCAGCTCGCTGCCTGCCCAGCAACCTCTGGCTGACTCCGCAGCTCGCTGGCTCGCCCCGCAGCCCCGCGCGCCCCGCTGATTCCCGCGCCCCGGCGATGCTGATTCCCGCGCCCCGCTCCGGCGGTTCAGGCCCGGCGTATGTCCATCCGGCTCACCAGTGCCTCTCCAGTCGTACGAGCCAGTCGTTCGAGGGGGTGCGCGGCTGCGAACTGCGCTGCTCAGTAGGCGCGTACCGCCTCTACCCCTCTCAATCGTGGGGCGGGGCGGCCGATCACCGCCCCACGCCCGCGTGCGTGCTCCCGGTCAGTTCCCGGCCACCGACTTCACTGCCACGGACACCGGTGCCGACCCGCTGATCAGCTCCAGTGTCAGCCCGGCCGTCGCCGGTGTGTCCACCAGTTCCGCGAGGACCGCCGCGACGTCGTCGCGCGGGATGGGGCCGCGCCCCGTGGCGGCCTCCAGGCGTACGAGACCGGTGCCGGCGTCGCTCGTCAGCATCCCGGGACGCAGGATCGTCCAGTCCAGGCCGCGGTGAGCGCGTACGTACGCGTCGGCCTCGCCCTTGGCGCGCAGATACGCGTCGAAGATGTCGTCCCCGGGATGCTCCGGATCCGCGCCCATCGACGACACGACCACATGCCGACGCACTCCGGCCCGGGCGGCCGCGTCCGCGTAGAGCACGGCGGCGCCCCGGTCCACGGTGTTCTTGCGGTCCACCCCGCTGCCAGGGCCCGCGCCCGCCGCGAAGACGGCGGCGTCCGCGCCCTCCATGTGCGTGGCGACCTCCTCGACCGAGGCTGACTCCAGATCGCACACGACCGGCTCGGCGCCGGCCGCCCGCAGATCCTCGCCCTGCTCGGCGCGGCGGATGATCCCCGCCACCTCGTCACCGCGCGCGGAGAGCAGCCGCTCCAGCCGCAGCGCGATCTGACCATGACCTCCAGCGATGACAATGCGCATGTTTCCGACCGTACGCCCGGACGACCCCACTCGCCGCACAACCCTGTGGATAACTCGTGAGTCTCATGAACGATCACTGTGTACGAGGGGTGACGCCGCACGGCGTCATGAAGGAGACCGTCATCACCACCACACGCGAGAGCCGCGCGATGCGCATGAGCCCTGCCACGCGCAACCGTCCTGCCCTGCGCAAGACCCTCACCGCGGCCGCCTGCACCACGGCGCTGCTCGCCGGCGTGGCAGCCTGCGGCACGGTCGAGAACCTCACCGCCGGTCAGAAGGTCGACCGCGCCTTCGAAGGGCTCGGCGAAAAGAAGTCGCTGGCCTTCGAGTTGGGGCTCGACGCCAAGCCCTCCGCCCTCACGAAGCTGGCCGGGGAGGTGGAACCCGGCGAGGAGTTGCCGCCCGAGCTGGCCGAACTCTTCACCGGGGTGCGGATCAAGGTGTCCGTCGAGTCGAGGAAGCCGCTCGCCGACTCGGGTGAGAAGGATCTCGTCGGTACGGGCGTGACGATCTCGGGGCCCGACGGTGTTCTGGCCGAATACCGCCTCGTCGGCGACTACACGTACTACCGGGCTGACATGAAGGCGGTCGGTGAGGCCATGGGCTTCCCGCTGCCGTCGGCCGACGAACTCCCCGAGAGCGAGAAGGAGCTCAAGAAGGTCCTCGAGGGCAAGTGGGTCAAGGTCGACACCAGCGAACTCGACCGGGCCGGGAAGGGCATCCCTGGCGCTGAGAAGGGCGACAAGGGCAGCAAGGCCGATCAGCCCGGTGGGTCCGACGAGATCGACACCAAGACCCAGCAGAAGATCCTCAAGGCGGTACGCGGAGTCGTCGCCCGCGAGGTCACCTTCAGCAACGAGGGAGGCGCTGACGGCGTCGAACGGATCGTCGCCAAGGCCTCGTTCCGCGAACTGCTCACCGGTGTCCTCGACAAGCTCCGGCCCTTGGCCGACGACCTTCCGGCGGGCGCCGAACTGCCCACCGACGAGGACCTCAAGGACGTCCCGGACAAGAAGATCGCCGTCAACTTCTCCCTGAAGAACGGCGACTTGACCCGTGTCTCCGTAGACCTCGCCGCTCTCGCGGACGGTCCGAAGGGCACCCGGCTCCCCCTGGTGGTCAAGTTCGGCGAGGCGGGCGACGTCAGCGCCCCGTCCGGTGCCACCGAGATACCCGCGGACGGGTTCGGGGGCCCGGGCAACCCGTTCACCGGGGGCATGCTGAGCGGCTTCTGACGGCTCGTCCGAAACGCGACATTCACGACGGCAACGGCAGCCCGACGGCGACGGTTAGTCGACGGCCACGGGGCGGGCAGATTCCGTAGGCACCGTCACGCGCGTGTGCCGTACGCACCGGCCCGCGCGTGTGCCGTAAGCACCGGCACGCGCGCGTGGAGCCCAAACACACCTCCACGCGCGCGTGCCCGCGCCAAGGGCACCCCGCCTCCGGACGCCCCAAGCCTCAGCCTCACGACGGCTCCTCCGCCCGCCCCGTCCGCCCCTGCCGAGGCAGGTCCAACGCCACGGTCACAGCGGAGTTGCAGTACTCCCGCACCGCACTCGTACGCGCCACGACCCGCCCCCGATGCACCACGATCCGGCTGTACGCAAGGGACAACGCCGCGTCGAGCCGGTCCCCGCGCACCGCGAGCAACTCCGCCGGAAACCCGGCCTCCACCCGCACCTCGGGCAGCCCCAGCGCCGCCCGCGCCGACGAACTCACCGCGTCGTAGGCGTCCCCGGCCCGCAGCCCGTACCGTGAGGCCAGCAAGTACGCCGCCTCCAACGGGTCCCCGCGCCCCACGGGGTTCGACACATCCCTCAGGGCGCCGCTCCCGGCCGCCACGCGCACCCCCGCCGACCGCAGCAGCCGTACCGGAGCCGTCCCGCGGCGGTCCACGCCCGAGCAGCCGCCCTGGGGCAGACAGACCACGCCCACGCCGGCCGCGGCGAGTTGGTCCGCCGCCCGCGAGGCGACCTCGGAGGGCAGCCGCCCGAGTCCGCCGCACGGGCCGAGCGTCACCCCCGGCCGCAGTCCGCCGGCCATCGCCGCGAGCCGGGCGAGCCGCGCCGGGTCGTCACCGTCCGTGTGCAGGTCGACCGGGCAGCCGTGCTCCGAGGCGACCTCCAGGACCGCCTCCACGTATCCCGTCGGATCAGGGTCCAAATCTGGACAACCGCCCACTACGGAGGCGCCCATTTTCACCGCGTCCCGCAGTATGGCCAGCCCGTCGGCCCCCGCGAGCCCGGTCAGTACCCGGGGCATCGCCACCACCGTCAACTCGGCCAGCCCCCGCAGCGCGCGCCGCGCCTGCAGCACCGCGGCCATCGAGCCCAGCCCCTGCACATCGCCCACGCGCACGTGCGAGCGCAGAGCGGTGGCCCCGTGCCCGAGCTGGAGCAACGCCGCCTCGGTCGTACGGCGCTGGACCTCCTGGGCCTCGTACGACACAGGTCCGTCGCCGTCCGCGGACAGGGCCGTGTCGCCGTGCGCGTGGGGCTCGGCCGGGGCCGGCAGGAGCAGATAGCCGGCGAGGTCCACGCGCGCGCTGTGCGCGGTGAGGCTGCCCGCCGTGCCGACCGCCTCGATGCGTCCGCCGCCCAGCCTTACGTCCACGGTCCGGCCGTCGGTGAGCCGCGCACCGCAGAGCAGCAGGTCGGAGCCGTCGCTCCGGCCGGACGAACCCGAGGAGCCCGACGAGGACGAGGAGGAGTGGGGCTGCTGCGGCTGACTGTCGGGCATCGCGCTCCTGGGGCTCGGCGGCGGCTGCGAGAGAGGGGCAGGCGGCTGCGAAGGAGGGACACAAGATCACGCAGCGTGAGTCGAGCCTAGGGTGGCGACCGGCGTGCATCGAGGAGGAGCGGAATAGTCGTACCGGTGTGGTCCGTCGTGCGGGAGGGGCGCGTGAAACGCCCCGCGAGCGGCCCGGAACGGGCCGGGGCAGGTGCCGCGAAACGGATTTGGGCGTTCGGTGGCCGAGCGTGTAATGTCTTCATCGCTCGCCCCAATAGCTCAGTCGGTAGAGCGTCTCCATGGTAAGGAGAAGGTCTACGGTTCGATTCCGTATTGGGGCTCTGGTGTGGAAGGTTCCCGTCGCAAGGCGGGAACCGGTCACATCACAGCGGTGTAGCTCAGTCGGTAGAGCAAGCGGCTCATAATCGCTGTGTCACCGGTTCAAGTCCGGTCACCGCTACTGACAGTAGCCGATTGTGGGGTCGGTCCTTCGATCGGCTACTCTTCTGTGTGTTAATGCGCCAATCGTCCCATCCGTTCGTCAAGGAGCACTCCTGTGGCTGCCACCGACGTCCGCCCGAAGATCACGCTGGCCTGCGTGGAGTGCAAGGAGCGGAACTACATCACCAAGAAGAACCGGCGTAACAACCCGGACCGACTGGAGATGAAGAAGCACTGCCCGCGTTGCAATGCGCACACCGCGCACCGCGAAACGCGATAAATCAGGCTCGTACACGAGGCCGTCCCCTGAAGTCGGGGGGCGGCCTCGCGTCGTTACACCCAGTTGCGAACCAGGAGGTGCCGGGCCCATGGCGCTCGACCAGTCCTTCGTGGGGCGGTCCTATCCGCCCACCGAGCCCTATGAGGTCGGCCGGGAGAAGATCCGCGAGTTCGCGGAGGCGGTGGGCGACACCAATCCCGCGTACACGGACCCGGAAGCCGCCAAGGCCCTCGGTCACCCTGATGTGATCGCCCCGCCGACCTTCGCGTTCACCATCACGTTCAAGGCGGCGGGACAGGTCGTCCGGGATTCCCAACTGGGGCTCGACTACAGCCGTGTGGTGCACGGCGACCAGAAGTTCGTCCACCGCCGCCCGGTGCGGGCGGGCGACCGGCTCACAGTCACCTCCACCATCGAAGCGATCAAGTCGCTGGCGGGCAACGACATCCTGGACATCCGCGGCGAGGTCCACGACGAAGCCGGCGAGCACGTGGTGACCGCCTGGACCAAGCTCGTGTCCCGCGCGGCCGAGGGGGCGTGAACAGATGACGGCGAAGATCTCGTACGACGACGTCGAGGTCGGCACCGAACTGCCGGCCCAGACCTTCGGCGTGACGCGCGCCACGCTCGTGCGGTATGCGGGCGCCTCGGGGGACTTCAACCCGATCCACTGGAACGAGAAGTTCGCCAAGGAGGTCGGCCTCCCGGACGTCATCGCGCACGGCATGTTCACCATGGCCGAGGCGATCCGGGTCGTCACCGACTGGACCGGCGACCCGGGCGCGGTCGTCGAGTACGGCGTCCGCTTCACCAAGCCGGTCGTCGTCCCGAACGACGACCAGGGCGCCACGATCGAGGTCAGCGGCAAGGTCGCGGCCAAGCTCGACGACAACACCGTCCGCGTCGACCTCGTCGCGATGAGCGCGGGCCAGAAGGTCCTGGGCATGTCCCGCGCGGTCGTCCGCCTCGCCTGACGGGGCAGGACCCGCCCGGGCGCGAGAAGCGCAAGTCCGGGGCGCGAGAAGTGCGAGTAAGGGGCGTCCGCCATTGCGGGCGCCCCTTACTTCTTGCCTCTCGCGCCACTTGCCCTCTTCCGCGGTCACCCCACCCCTTGACCTAGTTAGTGATTGAGTACTAACTTGTTCGTATGGTCAGGATGAGCGCAGAAGAGAGGCGCGAGAGCGTCATCCGTGCGGCGATGAGCGAGTTCTCCCGGGGCGGCTACTACGGCACGTCCACCGAGGTGATCGCCAAGCGTGTGGGTGTCTCGCAGCCGTACCTCTTCCGGCTCTTCCCGGGCAAGAAGGCGATCTTCCTTGCGGCGGCCGAGCGGTGCATGGAGGAGACCATGCGCACCTTCGCCGACGCCTCCAAGGGGCTGGAGGGCGAAGAGGCCCTGCACGCCATGGCGAACGCGTACACCAGGGTCATCGCCGAGAATCCGGAACAGCTGCTCATGCAGATGCAGATGTACGTCGCGGTGGCCGCCGCCGAGCAGACCGGTGACCACGAACTGGGTGAGGCGGTACGGGCGGGCTGGATGCGCCTGTGGGACACCGTCCATCTGCCGCTCGGTGCCGATGTCGACGAGACCACGACCTTCATGGCGTACGGAATGCTCGTCAACTGCCTGGTGGTCATGGGGTTCCCGCCCGAGCACCGGGTCTGGGAGGGGCTCTACCCCTCGGCCCGGATCAAGGGCCGGCTCGAACACTGAAACAAGGGTGGCGGAGATTGCCGCCCTTTCATGTCCGTGAAAGTTAGTCAGCAATAACTAATTGAAGTCAGCGATCACCCGCTGGGGGAAGCGATGTCACAGCAGACCGCACGTCGCGGGGGAGCCGTCTGGGCCCTCGTGATCACCAGCGTCGCCGGGTTCATGGCGGCGCTCGACAACCTCGTCGTCACCACCGCACTGCCCTCGATCCGCGAGGACCTCGGCGGAGACCTCGCCGATCTGGAATGGACCGTGAGCGCCTACACGCTCACCTTCGCCGTGCTGCTGATGTTCGGCGCGGCCCTGGGCGACCGGTTCGGCAGGCGCCGGCTCTTCCTCGCCGGCATCACCGTGTTCACCGGCGCGTCCGCCGCCGCGGCCATGGCGCCCGGCATCGACTCGCTGATAGCCGCCCGCGCGGTCCAGGGCGTCGGCGCCGCCATCATGATGCCGCTGACGCTGACCCTGCTCACGGCCGCCGTTCCGGCCGCCAAGCGCGGGATGGCGTACGGGATCTGGGGTGCCGTCAACGGTCTCGCGGTCGCTTCGGGGCCGCTCATCGGCGGCAGCCTCACCGAGCACATCTCCTGGCAGTGGATCTTCTGGCTGAACGTTCCGCTGGGGCTGGCGCTCCTGCCGCTCGCCCGGCTGCGTCTGTCGGAGTCGTTCGGCACCGGCGCCCCGCTCGACATCCGCGGCACCCTGCTGGCCAGCGGTGGCCTCTTCGGGATCGTGTACGGGCTGGTCCGGGCGCCCGTCGTCGGCTGGACCGACGGGATCGTCCTGCTGGGGCTGTTCGCGGGCACCGCTCTGCTCGTCGGCTTCGTGCTCCACGGCATCAGCGCCAAGAACCCGATGCTGCCGATGCGGCTCTTCCGCAACCGGGCCTTCGCCGGGATCAACGCGGCCAGCCTGCTGATGTTCCTCGGGATGTTCGGCTCGATCTTCCTGCTCAGCCAGTACATGCAGGGCGTCCTCGGCTACTCGCCCACCCAGGCCGGACTGCGCATGCTGCCCTGGACGGGGATGCCGATGCTCATCGCGCCCGTCGCCGGCTATCTGTCCGACCGGATCGGCGGCCGCCCGGTCGTCGCCGCGGGTCTGTTCCTGCAGGCCGTCGGGCTCGGCTGGTTCGCCACCGTCATCGCGCCCGACACGCCGTACGCCGCGCAGCTGCCCGCCCTGATCATCAGCGGCGTGGGCATGTCCCTCTTCTTCGCCCCCGCCTCCAGCCTGGTCATGTCCAGCGTCCGGCCGCACGAGCAGGGAATCGCGTCCGGCGCCAACAACGCGCTGCGCGAGGTCGGCGGTGCCCTCGGTATCGCGGTGATGGCCTCGATCTTCTCCGCCCAGGGCGGCTACCGGACCGCGCAGACCTTCGTGGACGGCACCCAGCCGGCGCTCTGGGTCGGCTCCGCCGCGGTGGCCGTGGCGGGAGTCGCGGCACTGTTCATCCCGACGCGCCGCCGTACGGCGGAGGCGGGACACGAGGGCACGGAGACGCCGCCCGCGCGGGTGCTGGAAACGGCCTCCCACTGAGGGTCCTCACTGAGTTCGGAAATCAAACCGAAAGGAGTCCGGTCATGCCCACCCTTCCCTGGACCGTGCCGAACAAGCCGCCGCGGGGTGCCGAGGTGCACGTCTTCGCCTCCCGCTTCGAGACCCGCACCCGCTGGGGAGCGCTGAAGTTCTTCGCCAGGACGCCGGCCGTCTGGTGGCAGGTGAGCAAGGCCCCCGGAGCGTACGGCGCCACGCTCAAGGCGGCCCCGCTGCGGCGGACCTTCTGGACCCTGTCCGCCTGGGAGTCGCCCGCGGCGCTCAAGGCCTTCGCCCGCTCCGGCACGCACGCGCCGACCGCCCGGGGCCTCGGCCCCCAGATGAGGGACGCGAAGTTCGTCTCGTGGACGGTCACGGCGGACGACCTCCCGCTCGACTGGCCGGAGGCCTTGCGCCGGCTGTGACCGACCACCGCCGCGGACAGCTGCCCGGCCCCGAGAACGGCCCTGCCCCGACCGGCGGGGCCGTTCTCGTACTCTTGGGCACGTGCTGGAACTCCACGACGCCCCGCTCGCCCCGCTGACCACCTTCCGGCTCGGCGGCCCCGCCGCGCGCCTGATCACCGCCACGACCGACGCCGAGGTGATCGCCGCCGTCCGCGAGGCCGACGACTCCGGCACACCGCTGCTGCTGATCGGCGGCGGATCCAACCTGGTCATCGGCGACAAGGGCTTCGCGGGCACGGCCCTGCGCATCGCCACCCGCGGCTTCGCCCTCGACGGTACGAAGCTGGAGCTGGCCGCCGGAGAGGTGTGGACCGACGCCGTCGCCCGCACCGTCGAGGCCGGCCTCGCGGGCATCGAGTGCCTCGCCGGAATCCCGGGCTCCGCGGGCGCGACCCCCATCCAGAACGTGGGGGCGTACGGCCAGGAGGTGTCGTCGACGATCACCGAAGTGATCGCCTACGACCGGCGGACCCACGAGACGGTCACCGTCGCGAACGCCGAGTGCGCCTTCTCGTACCGCCACAGCCGCTTCAAGGCCGAGCCCGAGCGCTTCGTCGTGCTGCGCGTCCGCTTCGACCTGGAGGACGCCTCCGGGCTCTCCGCGCCGGTCAAGTACGCCGAGACGGCCCGCGCCCTCGGTGTCGAGCCAGGCGACCGCGTGCCGCTGGAGAAAGCCCGTGAGACCGTCCTGAAGCTGCGCTCCGGCAAGGGCATGGTGCTCGACCCGGAGGACCACGACACCTGGTCGGCCGGCTCGTTCTTCACCAACCCGATCCTCACCCACGAGGAGTTCGCCGTGTTCCACGCGCGCGTGGAGGAGCGCCTGGGTGACGGCGTGCTCCCGCCCGCCTACCCGGCGGGCGACGGACACACCAAGACCTCCGCGGCCTGGCTGATCGACAAGTCCGGCTTCACCAAGGGCTACGGCACCGGTCCTGCCCGCATCTCCACCAAGCACACCCTGGCCCTCACCAACCGCGGCGAGGCCACCACGGAGGACCTCCTCGCGCTCGCCCGCGAGGTCGTCGAAGGCGTCCACGCCGCCTTCGGGATCACACTCGTCAACGAACCGGTGACGGTCGGCGTCAGCCTCTGAGATATTTCGGTTGCCGGTCGCCCGGCCCGGCGATCACCCTGGGGGCATGAGAGAACTCCTGTGCGGCTGAGGGTCGATGAGTTCCGGCCGAGCGCCGGGCGGTACGCGTTCCGGGTGGTCCAGCCGCGCCCCGCGCTGCGGCACACCACGCTCAGCGACCCCTTGCGGGGCTGGGGCTACCTGGTCGGCGACCACGACGGACTGGCCCGCCTCGCCGCACTGTTCTCGTTCGCCGCGTACTTCCCGCACACGGTCGTCCACGTCCCGCTGCGCGACAGCGTGCCCAGGGAGTACGCGCCCGGAGTGCCGGTCGACCTCGTACTCGCCCACCGGACACTGGGCCTGCGGCCCTCCACCTGGCCGTCGCTGCGCCGCGGGCTGACCCGGGGCACCCCGGGCACCGTCCGCACCGACGAACGGCGCACCGCGGACCACGCCGCGGCCTGGCAGGCGCGCTGGGAGCAGCGCTGGGAGCGCCTGGACCCCGTCGACCGGATCCGCCCCGCCGTGCACGCCCGGACGCTGTTCCTCTTCGGCGCCCGGGACACCTTCGCCTCGGCGTCCGTCCAGCTGGAGGTCGCGGCCGGCTTCGGCCCGCGCCACAAGAGGGCCGCCAAGGGACACGACGTGCTGGTCACCTCGCTCACGACGCACCTGCCCCCGAGCCCAGGGCGTCACACGGAACTGGACATCGGCTTCCAGGCGTACCCGCCCTACGCCCACTTCAGGCGACCGGGGCGGTCAGCCAGTCGTCGATCCCGGACAGCAGCTTCGCCCTGATGTCCTGCGGGGCCGCCGAACCCCGTACCGACTGCCGTGCCAGTTCGGCCAGTTCGGCGTCCGTGAAGGCGTGATACTGGCGTGCGATGTCGTACTGGGCGGCCAGCCGTGAGCCGAACAGCAGCGGGTCGTCCGCTCCGAGTGCCAGCGGGACCCCCGCCTCGAAAAGCGTGCGCAGGGGGACGTCCTCCGGCTTTTCGTACACCCCCAGGGCGACGTTCGACGCCGGGCAGACCTCACAGGTGATGCCCCGGTCCGCGAGCCGCTTCATGAGCCACGGGTCCTCGGCCGCCCGCACCCCGTGCCCGATCCGCGAGGCGTGCAGGTCGTCCAGGCAGTCACGGACGGACGCCGGGCCCGTCAGCTCGCCGCCGTGCGGCGCCGCCAGCAGCCCGCCCTCACGCGCGATGGCGAAGGCCCGGTCGAAGTCCCGCGCCATACCGCGCCGCTCGTCGTTGGAGAGCCCGAAGCCGACGATGCCGCGGTCCGCGTACCGCACGGCCAGCCGGGCCAGCGTGCGGGCGTCCAGCGGATGCTTCATCCGGTTCGCGGCCACCAGGACCCGCATCCCGAGCCCGGTCTCGCGCACGGCCGAGTCCACGGCGTCCAGGATGATCTCCAGCGCCGGGATCAGCCCGCCCAGCCGGGGCGCGTACGAGGTCGGGTCGACCTGGATCTCCAGCCACCCCGAGCCGTCCTTGAGGTCCTCCTCGGCGGCCTCCCGCACCAGCCGCTGGATGTCCTCGGGATCTCTGAGGCACGACCGCGCCGCGTCGTACAGCCGCTGGAAGCGGAACCAGCCCCGCTCGTCGGTGGCCCTCAGTTTCGGCGGCTCCCCGCTGGTCAGCGCATCGGGAAGGTGGATCCCGTGCTTGTCGGCCAGTTCCAGCAGAGTGGTGATCCGCATCGACCCGGTGAAATGCAGGTGCAGATGAGCTTTGGGCAGCTCAGAGACATCACGTACGTGCTCCATTCCAGGATCCTGCCGTACGCCGCGTACGTATCGGTAGCGCTTTCCCTGAACGTGGTCTTGCTCGCACTAAGACACGAACCGACACACGAAGAGCGGGGCGCCGCCCCGGGGGGGGGGGCCCCGCGGACCCCCGCACGGGGTGTGGGAGGTGAGTGCGTGGCCGCGGCCCGCAGCGTCAGGGTCCGCGAGACGCCCACGCCGAGGTGCGCGTCACCCCCCCC
>NZ_JBHXSU010000020.1:0-170706 GCF_042715345.1 Streptomyces sp. NPDC058697 | reverse complement strand
CTCGCGCACCGCCTCGCACACCGCGGTCCAACGGCGGATCGGCCCGGCGTCGGCCACCTTGGCGTGGGCCGCCGCGGCGGGGGCGCCGCGCGCGTGGTTGGGGGCGGTGTTTTGGGCGGGGGGCCGGGGGGGGCGGCGGGGGGGGGGTGGTGAACTTTTCACCACCGCCGCGCCGAGTTGTGCTGCCAGGACGTCTCTCAGGCGTGGGAGACGGGAAGTACACCCCCGTTGTACTCGACCATCTCGCCGAAGACCGACACGACGTCGAGGGCGCTGCCGAGCTCTTCGCCGGCCAGTTCCGCGTAGGCCCGGTGCAGGTTGGCCACGTACCGCTCGGGATCGCGCAGGTCGCCGTACGGGCCGGGCCCCGTCTCGCGGGCGAGCTGGAGGGGGGTGAGCCCGGCCGCCCTGCCCTCGGCGGCCCGCTCCGTCAGCCAGTGGAAGTACTCCTCGGTCTGTGTCAGCGCCTCGGGGCCGCTGACGGGTCCGTGGCCGCCGACGACGGTCCTCGGGTCCAGCTTCCGCAGGAGTTCCAGGGTGGCGAGGGACCCGGCGACCGAGCCCATCAGCACGAACGGCGTACAGCCGGGAAGCACGACGTCGCCGGCGAACAGCACGCGCTCCTCGGGCAGCCACACCAGCGTGTCGTTGGTGGTGTGCGCGGGGCCCGGATGGATCAGCTCGATCCGGCGCTCCCCCTGGTGGAGGGTGAGCCCCTGGCGGTACGTCAGGTCGGGCAGCATCAGTTCGATGCCGCCCCACTCGACGTCGGGCCACAGCGTGGTCAGACCGAGTCCGGCGGCCGCCATCTCGCTGCGGGTGCGCTCGTGCGCGACGACGACGGTGCCCGGGCCCGCCAGTACGGCGTTGCCGAAGGTGTGGTCGCCGTGGAAGTGGGTGTTGACGATCAGCCGCGGGGACTCGGGCGTGAGCCCGGCGAGAGCGGCCCGCATGGCGCGGGCCCGCTCCTGGGTGGCGGCCGTGTCCACCAGCACGGGTCCGCCGCCCCGCCCCGGTTCCAGCAGGATGCCCGCGTTGCTGACGCACCAGCCGCCGTCGGGCTGGATGTACGCGAACACGCCGTCCGCCAGCTCTTCCAGCCTGCCCGGAGTGGCGGTCCGAGCCCCGGTCACCGTACGACCGCTCACTCGGCGGCCCCCTGACCGAGATGGCTCCGGGCCGTCCGAAGGGTGCCCCGGCTGTTGGCGCCTATGATGTCCCGGGCCTTGACGAGGGCCTGGGCGAGGGTGGTGCCCGGTCCGAAGACGCTCTCCACCTCGGCGGGATCGAGGGCGATCGTGTGCCAGGCGGTGACCCGGGTGCCCTCAGGACCGCTGCTGAAGAGCCACTCGCCGGAGTGGGCCAGCAGTCCGCGTGGCGGGGTGGTCTGCTTGTAGACGATCCGCTCGCCCTCGAAGCACAGCCGCACCGACTGGGTGGTGTGCTTGCTGCCGTCCGCGGCGGAGGTCTCCATGTCCATGGTCTGCACCTCCGCGCCCGCGGTGGCGGCCTCCGCCGGGACGGTCTCCAGGTCGAGCCCGGCCACGTGCGGCAGCCGCTCCGGCCACAGATCGGCGCGGTACAGGAAGTCGTAGACCTCCGCGGCCGGCGCGGCTATCAGCTCGTCGTCGCTGAAGGTCAGGATCAACTCGTCCGGCTCCTCGGGGCGTTCGGCCCAGGACCGGAGCGCCCCGATCTCGACGGTGCTGTTGGAGTCCAGCGCGGCGGCGATGCGGTCGGCCGCGCCCGGATCGCCGTCGGTGGTCCACCGGTGCCCCAGTTCCAGCCGCCCGGGGCTGCCCGGCGAGGCGTCCTGGAACAGCCAGTGACCCGACATCTCCGTGAGCGGCGCGACCGGGGTCTCCTGCGCGAAGTCGATCCGGTTGCCCGCCGGGTCGAGCACCCGTCGCGAGGTCCAGCTGCGCACCCCGTTGCCGACCACCGCCCAGAGCCTGATGCGCTGGATGTCGCCGGTGAGTTCCAGTTCCTGGGACCAGATGCAGGGCGCGAAGAGCAGCGGCCAGCGGCCGACGTCCTCGATGAGCGCGTAGGCGCGGCGGGCCGACGCGGCCAGCTCGGTCACGTGCTCGGCGCTGCGGGTGGGGCTGACGGTGCTGTTCGCGGGCCGCTCGTGCGTCTCCGTGTCCACGCGGTCGTTCTCCTCAATCTCAGTGGCGTGCGGGGGCGGCTCAGTAGTTTCCGAGACCGCCGCAGACGTTGATCGCCTGCGCGGTGACGGCCGCCGCCGCGTCCGAGACCAGATACGCCACCATGGCGGCGACCTCGTCGGGGTCGGTGTAGCGGCCGAGGGGGATCTTGGCGTTGAAGCGCTCCAGGACCTCGTCCTCGGTGGTGTTCCAGATACGGGCGTAGTGCTGGCGCACATTGCCCGCCATGGGCGTCTCCACATAGCCGGGGCAGACCGCGTTGACGGTGATCCCGCTCTTGGCCAGTTCGAGGCCGAGGGCCTTGGTGAACCCGACCACACCGTGCTTGGAGGCCGAGTAGGGCGCCCCGAACACGACGCCCTGCTTGCCGCCCGTGGAGGCGATGCTGACGATCCTGGCGCGCTTCAGCTCGCGCATCCGGCCGGTGGTCAGCACCTGCTTGGTGACCAGGAAGACGCTGTTGAGGTTGGTGTTGATGACGTCGAACCAGAGCTCGTCGGGGATCTCCGCGGTGACGCCGCCGCCGCTGCGCCCGGCGTTGTTCACCAGGACCTCCACCGGACCGAACCGGTCGACGGCGGCCTGGACGAACCGCTGCACGCTCTCGGCCGAGGTCACGTCGCACACGGTCCCGTCGGCCGTCACACCGCTCTCCTGGAGCTCCTTGACGGTCTGGGTGAGGGCTTCCTCGTCCCGGGCGCAGAGGTAGACGGGATGGCCGAGCGCGCCCAGGGAGGCCGCGACGGACCGTCCGATGCCCCGGGTCGCTCCGGTGACGACGGCAGTGCCCCGGGGGGCCTGTACCTGCTCCATGGTGTCGGGCCCGTTCTCTCAGGCGGCCTGGGCCGCGGCGTGGTTGACCCGGTCGAGGAACTCCCGGGGCGTCTCTATCCCGGTGACCTCCTCGTCGGTGAGCTCGACCCCGAACCGGTGCTTCATCAGGGCCGCCGTCTCCAGCAGCGCCAGCGAGTCGTAGCCGAGGTCGGTGAAGGGCAGGTCCAGGTTCTGGCCGTTGAGCGTGACGTCGTCGTCGGCACCGGCGCACTCGGTGAGCACGAGGACCAGGTCGTCGAGGGTGATGGTCATGAGGTGAACTCCTCGCGTACGGAATCGGATGGGGTGGGGTGGGGATGCAGGTGAGACGGGGATGACTGTGGGGTCGGAGGTCAGGCGGTGGCCTCGGGCGAACGGACTACGACCGCGGCGTTGAAGCCGCCGTGACCCCGCGCCAGCACAAGGGCAGTACGCAGCGGCGCCTGGCGGGGTGTGCCGCGCACCAGGTCGAGCCGGTGCTCGGGAACGGGGCGGTCGATGCCCGTGGTGGGCGGGATGACGCCGTCGCGCAGGGCGAGCAGGGCCGCGGCCACGTCGAGCGGGGCCCCACCGCCGAACAGCCGGCCCGTGAGGGTCTTGGGGGCGGTGACCGGCACACCGTAGGGGCCGAAGAGCGCGCGCAGTGCCGCGGCCTCTTCGTCGTCGGCCGTGGGCAGTCCCGCGGCATCGGCGAAGACCACGTCCACGTCCTCGACGCCCAGCCCGCCGTCGGCGAGGGCGAGCCGCGCGGCGCGTTCGAGACCGGGCGGACGTCCCGAACCCGGCCGGGGCGAGAAGGTGGCCGCGTACCCGGCGATCTCGCCGTACACCCGGGCGCCGCGCGCACGGGCCGCCGTCTCCTCTTCGAGTACGAGCATCGCGCCCCCCTCGCCCGGTACTTGACCGGCGGCGCGGGTGTCGAAGGGCAGGTAGGCGGTGGCGGGGTCGTCGGAGCGGGAGAGCCGGCCGCTCGCGAGGTGGGAGACCAGCCCCCAGGGGTCGAGCGAGGAGTCCATGCCGCCGGTCAGCGAGAGCTTGACGCCCTGCCGCAGCGTACGGCGGGACTGGCCGATGGCGTCGAGGCCGCCCGCCTGCTCGGAGACGAGGACGCCACTGGGTCCGCGCAGCTTGTGGCGGATGGAGAGCTGGCCGGTGTTGACCGCGTAGAACCAGGCGAAGGACTCGTACACGCTGACCTGCTGCGGGCCCTGGGTCCACAGCTTGCGGATCTCCCGGTGGGTGAACTCGAATCCACCGGTGGCGTTCGAGGTGACCACGCCGCAGCCGTACTCGCCGTATCCGTCCTGTTCCGCCAGTTCGGCGGGGTTCGCGTCGGCGTCCGCCAGGGCCTCGGCGCCCGCGACCAGGGCCAGCCGGGTCACCCGGTCGGTCTGCGGCAGCAGCCGGCCCGGAATGTGCTCGGCCGCCTCGAACCCCGCGATCCGTCCGACCAGCCGGGACGGGTAGCGGGAGGCGTCGTAGTCGACGACCGGCCCGATACCGCTCGTGCCGGCCAGCGTGGACTGCCACCACTGCTCGGTGCCCAGGCCGTTGGGGGCGGCGACGCCGATGCCGGTGATGACGGCGGTCGGCCGCCCGGTGCGCTCAGGGGTCTCCTGGGCTTCGGGAGTGGCCAGTGTCATCGCGTGGTTTCCTCTCGGGTGATGACCATGGCGGACTGGAAACCGCCGAAGCCGCTGCCCACGCTGAGGACGGCGTCCACGCCGTGCTCCCGGGCCTCGTTCGGCACGTAGTCCAGGTCGCATTCGGGATCGGGCTCGTGAAGGTTGGCCGTGGGGGGAACGACACCGTTCTCCATGGCCAGCGCGCAGGCGGCGATCTCGATGGAGCCGATGGCACCCAGCGAGTGCCCGACCATGGATTTGATGGAGCTGATCGGCACCTCGTAGGCGTGCTGCCCGAGGGTCTCCTTGAAGGCGGCCGTCTCGTGCCGGTCGTTCTGCTTGGTGCCCGAGCCGTGCGCGTTGACGTAGTCGACGAGATCGGGGTTGAGCCGCGCCTGGTCCAGCGAGTGGCGGATGGCCTCGGCCATCTCGTGGCCGTCCGGCCGCAGACCCGTCATGTGGTACGCGTTGCAGCGGGTGGCGTAGCCGCCGATCACCCCGTAGACATGCGCGCCCCGGGCCCGTGCGTGCTCCAGCTCCTCCAGGACAAACATCGCGGCGCCCTCGGCGAGTACGAAGCCGTTGCGGGTGCGGTCGAAGGGCCGGGAGGCGTGCTCGGGGTCGTCGTTGCGGGGCGTGGTGGCCTTGATCGCGTCGAAGCAGGAGACGGCGATCGGCGAGATCGGGGTGTCGGCCGCCCCGGCGATCATGACGTCGACGGTGCCCTCGGCGATGAGGTCACGCGCGTAGCCCACGGAGTCGAGACCGGAGGTGCAGCCGGTGGAGACGACCGTGGCGGGGCCTTCGGCACCCACGGTCCAAGCCACCTCGGCCGCCAGAGAACTGGGCACGAAGGCGTCGAAGAGGTGGGGCGAGACATAGTCGCTGTCCACCTCCCACAGCCGGCCGCTGTCGCTGAGGACGAGGTATTCGCGTTCCAGTCCCGTGGTGCCGCCGACGGCGCTGCCGACGCTCACCCCGGTGCGGTGCGGATCGAGTTCCACGAATTCCAGGCCGCTGTCCGCCATGCACTCCCTGGCGCTGACGACGGCGAACTGTGCGGCCCGGTCCAGCCGCCTCGCCTCCCGCGGGCTGAGCCCGGACCGCTGCGGATCGAAGTCGACTTCGGCGGCGACCTGGGAGCGGAAGCGGGAGGGGTCGAAGAAGGAGATGGTGCGGGTGGCGGTGCGGCCCGAGACCAGGAGATCCCAGAACGCCTTCTTGCCCACCCCACCCGGCGCGACAACGCCTATCCCGGTGATTGCGACACTTCGGTTCACTGTCCTGCCCCTCGTTCGGCTGCCTTCGACTGTCGGCGCAGCCCCTTGACCACGGCTCGAATTCGACTGGCGGCCCCGTCTCGCCGGTCCAGCGGTGGTCCACTCCAGGTCGAGACGGGTCGGCCAGGCTCGGCCCGCCCGCCGGAGGTGCCGGGGGCCGAGGTGAGGGAGGTCCCGTGGAGCGCCGTCGAAGTGTGCTGCTGCTGCCCGGACAGGGTGCGCAGCGGGAACGCATGGCCGCCGGACTGTACGGCGCGCGGGAGGAGTTCACCGCGCCCATGGACGAGTTCTTCGGCCGGCTCGGCACGACGGGGGAACGGCTGCGGTCGGCGTGGCTGCGCCCCGCGCCCAACCCGGAGCTGGACGAGTCGGCGGTGGCCCAGCCGCTGCTGCTCGCCGTGGGCCACGCGCTGGGACGCGCGGTGGGCACGGCGGCGGAACCCCCCGGGCTGCTGCTCGGGCACAGCGTGGGCGAGCTGGCGGCGGCCTGCCTCGTGGGCGTCTTCGACCCGGCGGACATCGGCGCCCTGGCCGCCGCCCGCTCCCGGGCGCTGGAGGGTACGGGGCGGGGCGGGATGCTCGCGGTGGCGGCACCGGAGGGGCAACTGGCCGAGGAACTGGGCGGTTTGGGCGACGGGGTGGAACTCGGCGGTTCGGCCGAGGGGACGGCCGCCGGAGCCGACGGGGTGACCGTGTCGGGGATGGCCGACGGGGTGGCTGCCGCGGGGGCGGCCGACAGGACGGCTGCCGCGGGGGCGGCCGACGGGACGGGCTTCGCCGGGGTGGCCGTCGCGGCGCTCAACGGACCGCGTCAGACGGTACTGGCGGGCCCCCGGGAGGCGCTGGCCGCCGTGGAGCAACACCTGCGGGACCGCGGGATCCTGGTACGCGCGCTGCGTTCGGGGCACGCCTTCCACAGCCCCGCCATGGAAGGGGCCGCGCTGCGCTTCGCCGAGGCACTGGCGGGTTTCGGGCCGCGTGCTCCACGGGCGGCCGCCGGCACGGTGGTGTCCAGCCGCACCGGGGTCGCGGTGACCGCGGAGCAGGCACGGGATCCGCACTTCTGGGGCGGGCAGTTGGCGGCCCCGGTGCGGTACTGGCCGGCCCTGCGGGAACTGCTGGACACCCTGGGGAGGCGGCCGGGGCTGCTGCTGCTCGACGGCTCCGCGGACCGGAGCCTGAGCGCCCCCGCCCGGCACCACCCCGCGGTGCGGGACGGCGCCAGCGAGGTGGTCCCCCTGCTGGCCGTCGGCCGGGACGCCGGTGGCCCGGCCGACGCGAGGGTCTTCGCCGAGGCGTTGCACCGGCTGGGGGAACAGCGGGATCACGCAGCGGTGAGCTGACCTTGGACGTACTGGATGAGGGCGGCGGGGGTGGTGAGCTCGTCGAGCTGTTCGTCGGGCACGCTGACCTTGAAGTCGTCCTGGATGCGGGTCACTATCTCGTACACGGTGAGCGAGTCGAAACCGAGATCGGTGAACTCGGTGTGCAGCGTGGAATCCTTGATCTCCTCACTGGTGGCTCCGTCGAAGCAGTCGTTCACGACGCTCTGGAACTCGGTGATGGTGAATTCAGCCATGCGCCACACCCTGTGCGGTCGCACTCGACGGCTACTGGAGACCGGCTCGACGGCAGCGGGAGGCTGTCGGCTCCGCCGCCGCTCGATCCTGCCTCCAGTAGACGCCCACAGCATCGCCACCATGACGACTGACGACACGACTGCCAAAACGACTGCCGAGACAACTGCCGAGACGACGAACGCTCCCAAGCTCCCCTCCCCCGAGCTGTACGTGGAGGTGACACAGTTCTACGCCCGGCAGATGCACCGGATGGACGGGGACGACTTCGGCGGTTTCGCCGCCACGTTCGTCGCGGACGCGGAGTTCCGGCTCGCGGGCGGCACCGTACTGACCGGCCCCGAGGCGATCGAGGCGGGCGCGCGGGCGGCGGCGGGCAGGTTCGACGGCGCGCAGCCCCGGCACTGGTTCGACATGATGACGGTCGAGGAGGCCGACGACGGCACGGTGTCCACCAGCTACTACGCGACGGTGACGGTCACTTCCGCGCAGGGCGCCGTCCTGGTGGAGCCGACCTGCTTCGTCCGGGACACCCTGGTCCGGGTGTCCGGTGTGCTGCGCAGCCGGTCCCGGGTCATCGAGCGGGACGACCTCGTGGTGCGCGCCCGGACGCAGGGCTGAGCTCGTGTGGTCGGTGGTGCTCCCGGTCAAGTCGTTCAGCAGGGCCAAGAGCCGGCTGGCGGCGGGGCTGGGCCCGTGGCGCCAGGAACTGGCCCACGCTTTCTTCCTGGACACACTGTGGGCGGTACGGAACACCGAAGGCGTCCGTACGGTCGTGGTGGTGACGGCCGATCCACTGGCCGCCTCGCAGGCCCGCACCCTGGGCGCGCTGGTCTGCCCGGACGCACCCGATCCCGATCTGAACGACGCCGTCCGCCTGGGGGCGGCCAAGTGCCGCTCGGTTGGCCCAGAGGGGCCGGTGGCGGCGCTCACCGCAGACCTGCCGGGCCTGCGTCCGCGCGAACTGGAGCACGTCCTGCGCGCGGCACGGAATCATGATCGGGCTTTCGTCGCCGACCACACCGGCGAGGGAACCACCGTCCTGACCGCCCTCACCACCGCCGGCCTGGCTCCCGCCTTCGGCACCGCCTCCGCGCACCGGCACGCCGCGCTCGGGGCGTTCCCCATCGACATGCCGAGCGACTGCGGCATCCGACGGGACGTGGACACGCCGGAGGACCTGGCGAGGGTGGCACTGCGAGGGGTGGGCCCGTACACGGCGGCACTGTTCCGCCTGCGCAAGGCGAGGTACCCGGTGGCCGACCAGGTCCAGGACGTCCAGAACGTTCAGGGCGCTCAGGGCGCTCAAGACATTCGGGATTCTTCGGTGGCCGCTTCCTCGTAGCGTTCAGGGTGCTTCGGCGACCGCTTCCTCGTAACGCTGGATGGCATGCACGAATGTCGCACGCTCCTGCGGACTGAGGTCGTCGAAGACCTTGCGCCAGGCCCTGGCACCGCTGGCCAGCCAGGCGTCGATGGCGGCGCGGGTGGTGGGGTCCTCGGTGAGCGAGACGATGCTGCGTCGGCGGTCGTCGGGATCGGAGCGCCGCTCCACGACGCCCTCGCGCTGCAGGTCGCTGACCATCAGGCTGACCGTGGTGGGCGCGACCTCCAGCCGGGCGGCGAGGTCCTTGACGGACGTGGGCCCGTCGAAGATGAGACAGGACAGCAGGGATAGATGCCTGGGCGCCAGCCGCAACGAACGCAACTGCTCGGGCACGGGGGTGCGCTTGGCGCGGGAGACCAGCCGAGGCAGGGTGACCAGCATCGCCCGAACCGCCTCTTCGGCGCTGAGACGGCTGCCCGCATCCGGCGCCGACTCCGGCTCCTCTGACATCGCTTCGACCTCCAAGTCCGCCACGGTACCGGACGGTGGGGCGGCGCCGTCCTAGGAGGTGGGGCCGGGCGGGGTCACTCCCAGGGCGGGAAGCAGGTACGTCTCCTCGTAGACGAAATGCTCCTCGATGCCGGCCACGGTCCGCTCCAACTCCGCCCGCAGCCAGGTCAGGTCCTGCCCGTCGTCGCTCTCCACAAGCTTGGTGAGCCGGTCGAGCCCCGCGGCCACCTGCCGATGCTCTTCCCTCAACCGCTCGATGACGGGGGCGATCTCGGGATAACGCTGCTCGAAGACGGGGAAGGCGCCGTCCTCCATGGTGTGGTGGTGATGCAGCCCGAGGCAGTACTCCAGGCAGCGGGCCCGCAACTGCTGTACGAGGGAGACACCGTCGCCGTTCCCACCCACGGCCGCGGTGAGCCCGCCCTCCTCATCGAGCGCAGCCCGCAACGCCGCGAGCTGCGCCCGCAGTTCCCGATGCCCGACGAGCAACTGCCGCCCGGCGGCCTGGCTGTCGATGTGCTGAGGAACTGGCATGGAGACCCTCCAAAACAGTTTGTTTTCAAAGCAAACTCACCTTGAGATTACAGAGGCGCCCGGACTTACGTCAATCACTCAACTGCCTGGCGCGTCCGGCCCCTAGCGGGCCACGAGCGGGCTGCGGGCTGCGGGCTGCGGGCGACAGTCCGCCGGTAGCCGTCCCGTATCGCCCCGTAATCCGATCGAGTGACGCGCGCGCTGGGCGCGCACAAACGGGGTTCCGTCTGGTCGGGTGATGGCACCAGGGACGAGAAAGACCGAGAGGCCGACCGGGCCGCGGCTGTCCGTTCTCTGGTGACGAGCTGGGCATCCTTCCGCATGTCCTCCGCGGGTGCGGAACGGATCCCGCGGCTCACTGCGATCCGCCGTCCCGCACGGGGTCCGTCGGTCGTACGGACGGACCAACTGCCGCTCCCCGAAAGGCCCTTGCCATGCCCAGTCCTGCCCCCGCCCCGGGCTCTCCGCCACCGCCGCCCGCCGGCACACCCCGCACCCCCTGGTGGCGAACGGGATGGGCACGCGTCGGCTTCGTCCTGGCCGTACCGGTACTCGGCGTCCTCAACGCGTTCCTCGGCTTCCTCATGCTGGTCTTCGCGCTCGTGCTCCTGTGGTGGGGCAATGTCTGGCGGAAGCGGTGGAAGGCGACGGCAACGGTCGCGGCGGTGATCCTGTTCGGGGCGATCCTGCCGCCCGTGCCCCGGGATGGGACGTCGGACACCGTGGCGGAAGCGGACGCGAAGGCGCGCGACGCCGGAGGACCGGGCGGCTCCTCCTCCCCGGCGCCGGGGAGCGCGGCGGCGGACGGACGGAAACCAGGGACGAAACCGAAGGTCGCTCCCAAGGTCCCGGACTACCGGGGCTTGCGGCTGGACGAAGCGCGGAAGAAGGCACAGGCCGACGGGTTCACCGTCGGCGACCACAACGCGTCCGACCAGGACGACGCCATCTGGATGCGCTCCAACTGGACCGTCTGCTTCCAGCGGGCCGGCACATCGTCGAGCAGCGCAAGGACGATCGACTTCGGAGCAGTGCCGACCGCCGCTCCGTGCCCCGAGCGTGACGGCGAAGCGATCCCCTGGCCGCCGATGCCGGATCTGGTCGGCGCGACGTGGAAGGCGGCCCAGAAGAAGCTCGTCGCTCTCGGCGTCCGACCTGATCGCACATACGCGGACACGGCCTATGCGAACGACCGGCTCCCCGACGAGGGCGAGTACGACAAGTGGCAGGTGTGTACGCACGATCCCGCCCGAAGGCAGCCGGTCACCGACACCACTTGGGTGACGCTGTGGCTGTCCGCGCCGGACAACGACTGCCCTGCCGGGGCAGGCAGGGAGGACGGATCGGCCGAACTGCCCGACCGCGACAACGACGGGGATCCGGACTACCACGACCCGTTCCCCGGCGACCGGAACCGCAACAGCACTTTCCCGGACGGCCTGTCCGGCAGCTCGGGGGGATCGGGCGGATCGTCGAGTGGTTCGTCCGGCGGAGGCGGTTGGGGCGGCTGCCGCTCCCGCTGGTGTTGAGCCGAACGCATGGAACAGGTCAGCAGGAGCGCGGCGCAGGCGGCCCCGAACGTCCGCCGACTCGCGCACCCCTTATCGCGTATGCACTCCCGACCCCGTATGCACCCCCGGCTCGGTCGGCACGACGCTATCCGTTCCAGTGCCACACACGTACGAGTTCGGTGCAGCCCGCGGCGGCCAGCAGATCCCCGTCCGGGTGGACGGCGAAGTCGTCGTAGCGGCCTGCCTGTTCCAGGTGCCGGATCTCCGGGCTGTCGGTCACCTCCGACAGACGGCCGCGTCGCAGCCACAACACACGGCCCTCGTCGGCGCACACCAGGCGCATGCCCGTGGCCCCCAATCCGTCGAAGCTCTCCTGCCTGCTGAACTCGCGTCGCATGACGACAGCCTCAGTCGCCGTACGCCAGACGACCAGCTCACGGAAGCTCGCGCACGCGACGTATCTGCCCGACGGCGAAACGGCGAGCCAGCAGCCCGGTTTCAAGATCTCCAGCCGGTTGCGGATCCGCTTCTCGACCGGCCGCGCGTTCTCGCGATGGATGAGGACGCGGTTCGTGGTGGCCATGGCCACCACCGAGCCGTTCGCGCTGATGGAAGTCGTCGCGAGTCCCGCCGGGCACGGCACCTCGCGGAGAATCCGGCCGTCCTCGAAGCTGCGTACGGCCAGTCGGCGTCTGCCGTGGGTGGCGAGAACCTCTCCCCCGCTGGTCACCAGGAACTCGTCGCCCAGCAGCGGGACCGAGTGGATGTGGTGTTCACCCGTCCTGCCCGCGAAGTGCACGAGGTCCAGACTCCTCGGGCGGGCGACCGCGACACTGTGCCGGGTCGGGGACACGATGGCCTGGTGGCCCAGGCGGAGTTCGGCTCCGCCGGGGACTCCTGGCAGTGCCTCGCCCGAGTTCAGGTCCCACCGCTCGACGGATCCGTCTCCGGAGACCACGACGGCCGTGTGGTCGGGGCCGAAGCCGATCGTCGACTGCCCGGTGGTCCGACGCGTCCTGCGCATCTCCTGTACGCGATCACCCAACCCCCCTTGGGATGACGGGGAGACAGTGAGTTGGTGAAGCACCTCGAAGGTGAAGGCGGCCGCGTTGCGGGAGGCCACGGGCTGCCAGACACGGTCGTTGTCAGCACCCTTGTCGGAGAGCAGGTCGGAGATCCCTCGCACCACGAGAGCGCCGATCCCGGCGTTGAGGTAGGCGCTCTGCAGGAAGCCGTAACCTTCCATCTCGACGGCGACGGCATCGCCGCAATGCCGTCGCAGCAGCTGAGCCGTGGCCGAGCGGTTGTGCGCGACCACCTTGGATCCGGCGGCCAGAGGTTTCACGTGTGCGTCTGGGGCGGTGCCGGTGAACGGCTGCTTGATGCGGTCGCGCCAGACCTTCTCCCGGGCGACAGCCTGGGCCCGCTGGACGAGGGCGAAGGTCGACAGGTGCGTGGTGATGCGCGGTTCGAAGCCCTCTTCCCGATCCTTTCCGCTCTCGTAGTCGTAGATGTACCGCGCGGCGACCACGTCTCCGAGCGCGGTGTCCTTGAGGCCGCCCGCGATACCGACGAAGAAGATGTGCCGCGGCTGGAACACCGCCACCGCCCGTTCGACCAGGGCCGCCGTAGCGGCGTTCCCCAGCCCCGTCTCATGGCACGCCACCTTCCAATTGGCGTGCTTGCCGGCGAAGGTGCCGAACTCGAACAAGGCGCCACGGACGTTGTACTCGGTGACCGGCTCCTCCAAGTGCTCCCTCACTGCCTCGTACTCCTTGCCGAGGGCGGTGAAGACGATGACATCGGCCGTGGGATGCATGGGCCCTCTCACCTTCATTCCGTCCGGTGAGTGTGTTCACCGGAGGTCAGGTCCGCGTAAACCGATATCTGGACGGCCAGTACGACGATCACGACACACTCGGCGAGCGAGACGGTCAGCAGAGCCGCGGACATCGGGCCCGTCGCCCAGAAGACCGTGAGCGCCGCCATCGACGTACCGCAGAACGTCAGCAGGTCGACGAAGAGTTGAAGCCACTTGCGGGACCGACGGCGGCGGTCGCTGCGGTGCGCCGCCTCCCAACCGAAAGCCTCCTGCCGGAGCGGCGTCACGGCCGCGAGCCGAGGGGTCAGTTCCGTGCTCACATAGCGGCCGATCGCCGAGATCTTCTCGTCGTTGACCAGGTAGGTCCAGCCGAGTACGAGGCACACCGGAGGCAGTAGCAGCAGGAGACCGACGCGCACCGGGCCTTGCAAGGTCGCGGCGATCACCGCGGCCATGGCCGCGAACGTGGCGTAGAGCAGGTTGTCCCGGAAGCCGATGCGCGCCTTCTGTTCGTCCTTCACCTGCGTGTACTCGATCAACAACAACTCACCTTCGGTGACACCCTCGTTGGGAAACGGAGCATCAGGAAAGTGAGGCATTGCCCAGACCGCTGTAGAAGTAGGAAGAGGACTCGTCACCGGACTTGGTCATCACGCAGGTGATTTTGATCTGGTCCTGCCCGGAGATGTCGACGGAGAGGTCCTCGATTCTGCTGGACTGGATGGACACTTCTTCGCCGATCGGATTCCCCGCCGCGTTGGCGACCTGAATCGAGCCCACCGAACCGATCGCGTTGGGCGAGTCGGCCAGAATGCCCACCTTCGCCTCCAGCTGCGTGTATCCGCTGGTGGTGTAGACGACACTCTGGCCTTCACTGTCGCACATGAGCCGGACGCTCTTCGCATAATGCTCACCGCGGATGGTCACCGGCTGGGCGCTCACATCGCCGCCACCGTCGACCACGTCCCGATCCGCCAGGTAGACGACGGAACCGGGCTCGGGCGACTCCGGCCCACCGGAATCCGACGGATCGATCTCGGCGCGCGGCTCGTCGTCCGCGTTCGTGCTGGGCCCGGGCGTCGCCGTGACCGTCGCTGTCGCGGTGACGGTCACGGCCGGCTTCGGATCGTCGGCTCTGACGACCGTTTCCCGTCCACCGAAGAATCCCGCCGCGATGGTCGCCGCACAGATGGCCAGCAGTTCGAACCATTTCGGAATGACGCCCCATCGACGTCGAGCACGGCGCTCCTGTTTGGTGAGATCCATTCCCGCCCCTCATTTTTCGGTCTTTCCGGCCAGGGCCGGGACACACGTCACCGTCAATTCCGCCGGACACCCCATGGGGCGTGCGACACGGAAACGGTGGCTATGGAGACGACCGTGCTGACGGCGCAGCGGAATTTCCGGCCTCCCCAGCCCTCCTGTTTCCCCCCGGGTCAGGTCCGTTCACTCGCCGACGCCTGCACTTGCCGACCGCGACCACAGTAAAGACTGCGCAGTGTGATGACACTTCACATACAGACGGGATCCGGACGTATCTTCTCCTGGCCGGCTCATGAGGAAGGGATGATCTCCATCACCCGGCCCGGGCAGTACAGACAGCCCGGGTCCACGACGGATCACGCCGGGGCCCTCCTGCAACACGGCTGTGTCCCGTCAGCGGACTTCGAAATCGACGGTCTAAGCCCGAGGGACGGTTCCTGCGCACGGGGATGCGTCATAGCCCGTCCCAACCCCGAAGGACCGATCCGATAATGTAGCCCATGGCCTTACCGAGTGCACCGCCAAACCTGTCGGCGCATTCCTCCAACCAGGACGATACGGAACTTCGACCAAGTTCCTGGATCCTTACCAACTCTGCCGCATTCTGTTCGATAATCCGGTTCAGACAAACAGCAGCTCTGATCAGCTCGTCCAGAGCCTGCTGGACTTCGCCTGCCGAAAACTGGCGTCCACAGGGGCAGAAGAACTTACTGTCAGCCACCCCCCATGTTCTCGAACAGCCGACGCAGCGCACCCTCTTCGTATCCGGGTCCACCGCAAGCGCGCCAGAGATGGAACACTCCCGGTGGCGACTGGCCTCCCAGGACCGAGCACAACCGGGACAGGACGGGAAAGGGAAATCTATCCATGCCATATGGATCCCTATCATCCCCGCGGCCGACGTTGAACCCGTCTCCTCTTGTCACGCTCACGCTCGTACGAGCTAAGAAACGCGTCCTTGGCGTTGAGGGCGATGGCGCAGGCGTCCGCGATGACCGCGTCCACGGCCGCGGCGGCCAAGCCAAGACGGTTGGCGATTCGCGTCGTTACCCCGGACAGCCACTCCCTGAAGGAGACCTCCGACATTCGAAGGATGGCCGACATGTCTTCATTGCTCTCGCGGAGAATCTGCCGGAGGCGTTCTGCGACCGCGTCAACGTTCGCCTTGTCCGCAGGGACAGCTTCCATCAGGCGCCGCCTCCCTCGATGTCCCTGATGAACTCCATGAGACGTTGCTCATCCTGGAGAAGTGCCAGCCGCACATCGGCGGGCAATGCCGCGATCGCCTCGGAAACCGTGGCGTCCCGTCCGCTGCGCACGTTGGCCGGCTGCTGTTCCCTTGCGCCCGAAGGAACCTCCATCGACCATTCCTTGACGTGGTCCTGGGCGGTCGCGGCGGCCAGACTCCGGCGATCGACCAACTCAGTGATGTCTGCGATGTCCATGCGGCTCTCGAGGACCCATCGACGCTCCTTGTGGACCGCGTACATCATGGCCTTGAACAGAGCTGTCAGGTTGTATCGCTTCGTGGCCGAATAGCAGACGACCTTACTGGACCAGTTCGGCAGCACGTAGGACATTCGCTGCACGAAGTCCAGTTCCCGCTCTTCGAGGTTCCGCAACTGCTCCGCAGACGGCACATTGAACTGAGGATTCCAGTCCCTGGGGCTGATCTGATCAGCCTTGTTCAACCCGAAGACCAGCCTGTTGGCCAGTTCCGGATAGCCTGTTACGTAGATGTCCCGGACCATTTCCTGGGTCAGCTGCACGGTCCGGTCCTCCGCCGCATGAACCCATAGGACCACATCAGCTTGTGGGAGGACTTTCAGATACAGCGCGCGATACGCTTCGTGATTACGCGCATCGTCACCGATGCCCGGCATATCGATGACGTTGAGCACGCCCTGACCTTTTCCACCTTCTACTTCGTGATGCACGATCGGAATTCTGTACGCCCGATCCGTCGTCGCCCTGGTGTGCCCGACGGGTTGCCCCGCGTTGAACAACGCATTGATGGTTTCCGACTTACCGACGCCACTTTCACCGATCAGCGCGATGACGGGGGGCGGTTCTCGACGAATCGCCTCTTCGGTCTCGGCCACCAGCTGCGCCCCCACCTCCTTCGAGAGGCCCGAACGTGCGACAGAAGCGCGCAGCTTACCGATGATGTCATTCTTCAAGCCAGCCACTTGAATCCCCCCAGAATTGAGCCGTGCACATCGTGGCATACCGGAAGGTGGCTCGGAACGGATCACGCCAAACAATCTTGAATATTTTGTGACTAATCGAATCCATATTCCATCTATTCGAACTGGATGGCGTGGATAGTCGAATTTTTCGATAGCTGTGAGCCCTCATACCAATTATTTCCTGCAGGCCGTCAGCGGTGGCCGGCGTAGGTCGCCCCTTCCTACGGAAGGCAGTGCATCGGCTGCTGTACGGACACGTTCGGCCGTGATCGTCGTAAAGGGGACACACAGGACTGCGACGGATTCCCGAGGGAGGCCGTGCGCGGCATCAACTGCCTGTCACCGTCCGGACTGCTCGAACTGCAGCGGGACTCGTACTGCTACTGCGCCAAATTCATCAGTGCGGTGACCCTGGCGGGGTACGACCGCAATGAGATCAACACGACTCGCTCTCCTCCGCACCGGCGACGCGGACAAGGCCTAACACCGCCTTCAGCCCATGAAGGAACCGTTCCGCAAGGTTTTGGAAGCGTCAGTTCCAATCCCGAGGTGCCCTCCAAGGGGCCTGGTCCGGGACGGGCCAGGCAGACGAGTCGGGCTGTACGCCGGGGAGAATCACCGCAACGCTATGACCTGCACAAACGTGCAGAATCACCCCCTCCATGGCTACCTTGATGGCTACTTTCACCTCCCACACCTGTGCAGTAGCAGCTCCGGGCACGGCGAGGCCCCGGGCGAAGCTGGGCCACGGGGCGCACCGCTACACCCGCCCGCGGGAAGCAGAGAGAGGCCGAAGTTAAGGCGTGGGAGTAACAGGGCCCGAATCCCCCGACGCCGCCTCCCGCTCCTGCGCGGATTGCGCAAGAGAATTCGCCAACCGCCGCTCGATGGCACTCACGCGAGCCCGCTGTTCCAGCGTTCCCTCGTAGGCCCGAGGGAGGCCCCTCCGTGAAATCTGTGCGGCGAGGTCTCCCAGGAACCCGAGAACCGGGCGGAGCGCCGTGGACAGCGACGCTGTCAGGAGGGCGTCCGGGTCGAAGGCCTTGTACTCCTTCGCGGGCAGCGGGCGCGGTGCGTCGTACCGGAGAACCGTCAGACCGGGGTCGGCCGCATCAAGTTTGAAGAGGAGCGAGGTGGTCCAGGTAACGCCCGCTGCGCTGAAGTCCGGTTCCGCCGTGTCGTGAGTGGCCACGCCGGCCATGTGCCATACAGCGACGGCTGTGTACCACTCGTGTTCGCCGATGCGGAACGCTTGGACGTTGTCCACCCTGTGGAGTTTTACTCTGAGAGGCATGAAAGAGCGAGCGGCTGAGATGGTCACCTCCTGCGCAACCGCCCCTACGGCCGTCGTGCAGGAGAAGGGTTCCGTGCCGAGCCTGAGTCGACTCTTCGCGATCTCGTCGATCCTGAAGCGCGATGCCGATGAGTCAAGGATCTCGATGGAGAGCGCCTTGTCCGCCTTGGCGGGCTCCGTAAAGCGCTGGACTACTTCGTCGAGCGTCATCAGGTGGACGAACCGTTCGCCGAGACCTGCGACATCCCTACCCATGAGAGGGGGATACCCGCGGCCACGCGTGAAGTCGCGGTAGTTTTCGCTGACGAAGTAGACAGTCTCGTCAGGGTGTTCACGCGCGTACTCAATCGCCGAGAGCCAGATAACGGCGTCCCTCGAACCCGTCTTGTTCTTGCCGTCCTTCTTGCAGGGCGGGAGCCTGTTCGCTTCACGGAACAAGGCTTCGCGCATGGCCGCCGGGCTCGGTTCAAGGATCTCCGCCAGTGTCCCGACCATCGCCAGCCAGTGCTTCCGGACGCGCTCGACATCGGGATCCTCAACCTGGGAGCGCACCGCCCACGGGGTGTGACGGTCGACCTCACGCAACGCCGCGGTGGCCGAGTCGTGCGCCTCCTGGTGACTGATGACCCGTTGCGCGACGAGTTCCTCCGCCACCATCCAGGAGATGCCGACGCGTTCGCCGACTGCCCTCAGAGCACGGAGGAGATCAGCGATGCTGTCCTTCAAGTCGAGGGACCTGACAATGCACGAATCGAGATAGATCACGGTCTGACCTCTGTGGGATCTGGGAATAGATCACAGGATCTCAGGTATCGACGGCCAGCCGCACCGAAGGGCACGAGTCCGTCGGCCTCCCAGAGAAGGGGGCAACGGCGCCGTCATGTAAGCGCTGCGGCTCGACTTGAGAACGTCCAACATGTGGACACCATCCGTGACCTGCATCACACGCCTATACCAATCGGTGCCGCACGTTAGATTTCCAGTCGAGGGGTCTTCCGAATTCACAACCACAAGCTGTACCAGGTAACAATTCGCTTCGAGCGAGCTACCGCACGATATCGACTCACGCTTGCCAAACGCACGTGCATTTCAAATCCGCTCCCTAGGCCTCGACCTTTCTTGACGGCCCCCCGTCGGAGTCGGCGGACCGTCAAGAGAGATCGCGGTTAGGCATGAGAGCCCCATCGACCTGCCCTGCGGTTGCTGGCTGGTGCTTTGTGGTCCTAGTGCTTCTCGTGATGCGACGCAGTATTTGCCGGATCGGGCAATAGCCCGGTGGGACCTGGAGCGCTCTCACGCCGAACGCACCTTCGGCCCCCTCCGCATGTCCCCACACGGCAAGGCCACATCTTGGGTTCCCGCACGCTTTCGAACAGGATCCAGAGGCGGAACAGCGCACCTCCCAGTACTGCCTCTCCATCAGCCCGTGATCCGCCGATTGCTGATGATCACTGCACGAGTCGCGTTCCCCACCACTCGACCATGATCAACCATCAAGGGCCCGACGTCTCACCGATTACCGTGCACGAGCTCGCTGGTCACCCTTCATAATTGGTTGCCAGCTCCATGTACGCCGCCTCTAGCTCCTCCTCGCTATCCAGTACCAGACAGCACATGGGGCACGTGAATACCTGCGCGTGCGCGATGGTCGGCGGTCCCTCATCGTGTTCGCCGCAGCAGACGCCAGCGTTGCATTCCTCGACGATGCAGACATCGGCTTCCAGATATCCGTACAAGTCTCCCCAGGCTGGGCAGGCCGGGCAGGGTTCCCAGCGCCACAGGTAGGTGCCATATCCGGCAGACTCGTACGGCCTTGGACGCCAGACCACATCGCTCAACGGCTCCGACAGAGCAAACTCCAGCACAGACGGGAGATCGGCCCGGAAAGCGCCTTCAACGTTACGGGCCACCAGGCTCTTCACCGCTACCGCATCGCTGGTCGCCACCTGGCTGTTGTTCAGGTCCAGGGGCAGGTAGCCGTACGACTTGAGCAGGTCTGCTGCCGCACGCTGGGCCCGCATGGCGGCGGTGTTCAAGGTTGCTGACACGACGGCGCGGCGCGCGATGTTCAGTGCATGGCGTGCAGCCTTGTCGTTGCCAAGTGCGTCATCCCACAGGGGAATCATGGTGATCGCTTCGGCAGCTGTGGCGGCAGTGCTCTTGGCAGCGTCCACGGCGGCGCATGTAGCCTCCACGGCTTCGGCTTCAGCTAGGTCTTCGGCAGCTTGCTCCAGGCCGATCTTCGGGATGGCGGGCATGGCTGCGACCCTGCTGAGATTTTGGAAGGTACGGGCGTAGCCCTTCCAGAAGTCCGCGGGTGGCGTACCGAGTTCCTTACGAACAGCCTCAGCTACCCGGAGGGCCGTGGACACTACTTGCTCGGCGGTGGCCGGGTTATGGTGTGCCAGGTGAGCGATGCCGTTGCGGGCTTCCATCACGGGCGTGAACGCGTCGACGGTGACGGGCATACGACCCTGCATCACGATTTCTGCGTCCTTGAACGCCTCGGCCATGCCGATCGTCCGAGCTTGCTCCAGAGGCCTAACACCCTTCTCTCCGCCGAAGCCAAGGGTGTGGAAACGTAACGCCCGGTCCCCTTGAGCAGAGATCAACAGCGGGTCATGGTGGCACAGGACCGCCTTCAGGCAGAACTCTGAGCCCATGCCAGCGTGGAGGACGGCAAAAAGACGGTTCCCGCCACGCCAGGAGTCGAGGGCTGATCGCATCATCTGCGCGGCCAGGTCTGCGAATCGCTCGGTGTTCAACTGGTGGCGTCCCCCTCGGATTTAGCGCCCATCACTACCTATCCGGTGATGATGCCGAAGACACCGACATGGGGGCAGCTAGTTGGGAGGACCATCGACGGCGGAAGCTGCCGGCCACGTATCGCTGCGCAGGGCTATGTATCGCTGGACGTCACCACACAGGAAGTCCGCCCACTCCTGGAAGCGCACGGCCACCACATCAACACCTCTACCGAAACCAAGGTCAAAAAGACGAGTTGAAGATCTGCACGCCCTTAAGGGTCTGAGCCTTCGCCCGAACCGGCACGGACGCCCAGGTCACGTACCCGGCTTCGTCACCGCGGTACTGCCCGATCTCATCCGTGAGGCGGCACACAAGGAACAGACCCGGCTCCTCCTCCGAGTCAGGTAGTGGCTGATCCATCTCTCCGGCCGTGATCAGGACATGCTCCCCGTCGTATGAAATCCGGCCGCTCAAGTCGATACTGGCGCGGTGCCGGGCGGTGACGTCGATCAGTTCGGTCAGCACAGCGAGCGTCGTCTCCTCGACGACGTTGGCATTGGGCGCGCCGGCGAGCAGTGTCGGCAGGACCTTCGCGGCGAAACCGCGGGCGCGGCGCATGCTCTGGATGGGGGTGCGTTCGGGGCCAAGACGGAACTCGATGGAGTTCTCAAGGTCCGGCAGCCTTCGCGGCGCGGCAGTGGTTTGCCTGGCTGCGGCGGTTTGCAGGCTGGAGACCCAGAGCGGAGACATGGCGTCGGAGATCGTCACTTGCTTTCCGTCTCGTCGGTTGACACGAAGGAGAATGTTAGTTCGATGCGTGGCGAGCGGCGTGGGTGTGCGTCAGCCGGCCGGGGGTGCTGGGCAGGTGCAAGTGAGTGCTTGTCGACTGAGTGTGCTGAGCCATGTTGCGCCTCTCATGCTGCCCCGCACGCGGGCATGGTCGGGCAGAGCAGTCGGTGATGGTCTACACCGGTGGCGCTCAAGGTCAATCAAAGAGCGTCAACACCGCACACGTCAAACTATTCGGGTGCCCAAAAGGGCAGACCCCCCGATTGTTGGGTTCCCGCTATGGTGGTCTCTTCACCATCCGCCCAAGAGAGAACGACCCAACGTGACGCCACGCCATGCCCCGGCGGGGCCCTTCAAGGACCGCCTGAACCTCCTGTTCACGGCCAGTGCTGTGAAGAACCCCGACGAATCCGGCACGTTCACCGAATACACCCCCACCCAGGTGGCCCACGAGATCAACCAGAAGTTCGGCGCCGGCACCATCACCGACGAGTACATCCGCAAGCTCCGCCGTGGCGACATCAAGAACCCGAGCGTCACCATGGCGTCGTACCTGGTGTGGTTCTTCGACGTGCCGCTCGACGTGTTCGCCGCCGTCATCGACGACGAGCCCCGCGAGCCGAGCGAGAACGCCAAGAAGACGTGGGCAGAAGTGCAACGAGCCGCGGCGAAGAAGAGTCCTCAACATGAGGGCCCGGAACCCAACGAGAGCGTCCAGGTGCTCGCCCGTTCCGCCAGCCTCCTCTCTCCGCAGGGGTTGAGGCGCGCAGCCGCGTACGTCCAGAACCTGGCGCAGGTCGAGCAGATGGAAGGCGAACTCCGTACAGACCTCCCGCCGCCAGACGACCACTGACCTCTCCCACCCTCCCCAAGGTGCGTTACCCGGTGATCCACCGCCCGGACATACACGTCCAACAGGCCCTAGTCGGCTTCCAGTTACCTGTTCCTCTGACCATTGAGACCTTGTTCGCCGCCATCGAGGAGCGCTACCCGCGCCCTTTGGAGCTACTGCGAGAAGAGTCGCCCCTCCCCGGGTTGCCAGCCAGCGGCCTTTGGCTCACCCGCCCCGACCGGGAGTCGGACGCCATGTGGGTTGACCCGGGCCTCAATGGGGCAGCCGCTGTGCACGTTCTCGCCCACGAGGCCGGCCACTTCTTCCTGGGTCACCGGCCCATCGAGCTTCCGGCTACCCCGCCGCCGGAGCCGTACGAGTTCATCTCCGCCGACTTCCTCGACGGCTGCCTCCTCGGTCGTACCCGCTCCCAGGAAGGGCCTCACGACCCGGAGTACGTGGAAATCGAAAACCAGGCCGAAGCGTTCGCCTTCCTCCTACGCAAGCGGGCCGACCAGCGCGCACGCGATACCCGCTACCAGTCGGACCCGCTGCTGCACCGCCTCCACCGCGCGTTATAGCCCTTCCACTTCCTGCCAGGAGACTCAGTTCACCGTGCCCGCCGATGACGTCTTAGACCTCCTAACGACCGTCCCCCTCTGGGCAGTGGTGGCTTTCCGCCTCTACGCCCGACCGACAAGCAGCGGCCAGTGGGCCATCTTGTGGACCTTCGCGACGCTCGCCGTCGGTGCGACCTTGCGACTGACGGTCATCGAGCATGCTTTAGCCGACAGCACCGGCATCGACGACCTGGCGGTCCTGCCCAAGCACCTAGTGGTGATGCTGTCTTGCATGCTTCTGCTCGGCTGGGTTGATTCGGTCATCCCGCTCCGCAGCCCGGAGCCGGCCTGGCGCCGGTGGACGCAGTTGCGACCTCGCATGGTTGTGTTCGCAGTCACCGGGTTCGCCGCCACCCTGTCGTTTCCCTTCGCTGCACACTCGGTCACCGCACCTGACGGTTCTACCGACTTCGCCACCCCCCAGTACGGCGACCTCGCCGGAACCTTCCACTCGACCGTGTACCTGCTGCCCATGGGTCTGTCGCTGGCCATATCGGCCGCTCTCTGTCTCACGGCGGCCAGGCGCACACAGGCGCGCCTGTTTCGGTTGTGCATGGGGCTGATGGGCTCGGGGGCCGCAGTGGGCACGCTGTACCCGGTCTACCGGTTCAGCTTCCTCCTCTGTGGGCTGACCGGCTGGAACTACCCACTCACTGAACTGCAGTTCCACCGCGGCGGCAGCATCATCCAGTTCATGACGATCCTGATGGTCATTGCCGGAAGCTCCGTCCGCGGGGCCGACGTGGTCATCCGAGCCGTCCGCCAGCGCCGCAGTCTGATCGCCTTGCGTCCTCTGTGGGTGGAACTCGCCTCGGTCCTCCCGCCGGACACCATCCTGCGGCACCTCCAGACGGGTACGTCCCCCATCGAAGACCGTCGCCGATTCCGTGACCTGTACGGACGCCTCGACGAACGCGTCGTGGAGATCGTCGACGCCTCAGTCACGCTCCGCCCGTGGATAGAGAAGACCCTCCCGACCCGCGCTCTCGCAGCTGCCCGCGCCACCGGCCTGCACGGCGCCGAGGCACGCGCTGCCCGCGAAGCCCTCTGCCTGCACGTCGCCCGAACGAAGGCCGTCGAGGGCGAGCCCTACGAGCGCGCCCCTGCTTTGGCCTTCACCTTGTCGATGCGTAATGACCTTGAGAGCAGCGCTGCGTGGCTGACCCGCGTCGCCGACCACCACGCGTCGGCCGACATCGTTGACATCGCCCGTGCCCTCGCCAACCAGAACTCCCGTCAGGAAGTACCGGCATGACCGCCACCGCCCTCCCGCGCACTGAAAACGCCCTCGCCCGCCGGATCACCGACGGGATGGAGCCTCGCAACGTCATCGTCCTTGTCAGTCTCGGCGTCGGCGCCGCCCAGGACAATCCGCTCACCGGTCTCGCCTGGGCGCTGGAGGCGATCGTGTTCGCCGCAGCATTGCCCATGGCCTACATCAAGTACGGGATGAGACGGGGCATGTGGGCCGACCGCCACATAGGACAGCGGCAACGCCGGTTACTGCTCATACCCGTAATCATGGCGTCAGTCGCAACCGGCATCGGCCTCATGGTCTGGCTCGATGCCCCGAAGGCAATGATCGCGCTCGTCGTCGCGATGCTCGCCACCCTCGCTGTGCTGCTCCCGGTCACTGCCTTCTGGAAGATCTCGGTGCACACCGCCGTCGCCGGCGGCGCCCTGGCGATGCTTGCCCACGCCTGGAGCCCGCTCATCTGGATCGCCTACCCGATCATTGCCGTCATCGCCTGGTCCCGAATCTCACTTCGCGACCACACCCTCGCGCAGACCTTTGCGGGAGCTGTCGCAGGCACCGTGACGGCCGGTCTGGTCTTCACCGCCCTTAGCTCGTGACGTAAGCCGATCCGGCTACGTACACCACTCGGCCATGACGATCTCCACGCGCTCCACCCCTGGCGCACCGACCCGCCACATCGCGTTCATCGCCGACGGCAACCGCCGATGGGCCGAAGCCCGGGGCGTGAGCACGGCCAGCGGCTTCCGACACGGCGCCCTGGCCGTCCGTCAGGCCCTCGGCCACTGCCGCGAACTTGGTCTCGAAGCTGCCTCCGTGTTCCTCATGTCGAATCGGAACTTCCACCGCAACACTGCAGAGGTCGCCGTCCTGGTCGACGTCGTCGCCGAGCTGCTGCACGAGGTCGCGGACGAGTCCACTGGGCCCGTCCGCGTCCTGCACAACGGCGCCCTCCGCGGCCACGGCGCCCAGCAGCTCCTGGAGGCGGTCGAGTACGCCGAAGCCATCACGGCCCAGCGGGACGGCATGGCCGTCTGCCTTGGCGTCGGGTACAACGGGCACGACGAGATCCGGCGAGCCGCCCAACAAGCAGTGACCCGCCCGGAGTACGACCCGACGGTCAAACTACCGATCGAGCGTTACCTGACCACGGCCGGCCTACCCGATCCGGACCTACTCATCCGCACCAGCGGAGAGCGCCGCCTGTCCGGCTTCCTGCTCTGGCAGGCCTGCGACGCCACCCTCCACTTCGACAACCGATGGTGGCCCGACTACGACCAGACCGTGCTCACCGACGCTTTGGCCGTCCACATGCAGCAGCGCCGCACGTTCGGCCGGTGAGTGGGGACTTTCAGCCGGGATCTATCCCGTTGGCCGGTTTGTGGTGCATGGTGTTTGTCCGGGCCCCACCAAACCCCCAGGTGGAAGCCCTGCCGCAGGGGTCCTGCCGTCCCGTCGACGGCAGGACCCGCCGCCTCCCGGCTCCCCGCGGAAGGCCACGCGGCTGCGTCGGTGCTGTATAGCCTCAACGTCCACAGCGGGAAGGCCGAACGTCCGCTACGGGAAGCCGGCCAGGATCGTGAACTAACACCTACGCGACCCCGAGCGCCCGAGAGAGGTCGAACCCGGGCCCATCCGGCAAAGCCCCTGCGCCATTTCAGTGTACGACTGTTCACTCAATTACGGTCCGAATTAATTGCCAAATTGGATTTGTCAAAGCAACCCCGATTACTAATCTGGCGCGCTAGCCTAATGTCACATCGCCAACGCACTGGATAGTGCGCTGGGTTGGGGTTCGTCACCGCTCGCGCTGGGGCGATCCGTCGCAAGGAAGCTCATGACAAGGAAGCTGGGGGGCTTTAGCCCGCTCAAGCCTCAGCCCCCCAGGACGGGAGCTACAGGCCGTGCAGGAGCCAGTTCAGTACGTCATCGCTGATGGCAGCAACCACCAGCCCTACGACGTACAGGCCTACACGCTTCGCACGGCCGTAGTGCTTCTTGGCGCGTGCGCGTGCAAGCAAGGCCCTGACTCGATCAGCAAGTAGCGTCCCTTGCACCGCAAAGCGGCGCGGGATGTGACGCATGCCGTACTTCCCTCATTCCGTGAGCACACTCCCGACCACGAACGGTGGCCGACGTGGGTACGGCTCAACTGCCCACGGGACGAAGGAAGTCCGATCAGCGTCGTGTCTGATTAGATCGGACGAAGAGGTGTCGCGAGGGTGAAATCGTCAAAGTCGATGGGCAGTTCGACTCCCCGTGAAGTGAGCCGGAGTGCCCGGCGAGACTGAAGGGCGGCTCGGTCAACCCCACCCAACCGAGATCAGTCCGAGACGTCATTACTGAGCCCCGATCCGTCGCCTTGCCTGCAGCGGTAGGCGGGCGGTCAGGTGGAACGCGGGACGGGCAGACTAGGTATCTCCAGCCGCCATGGCCGACGGTGAACGCACTCGGTCAGGTCGGCGGCCCATCGGCGGCGGCTCGACTTCCGGCGGGGCGTCATGCGCGACTGCATGACGATGCCTCCGTTGCTGGGGTGAGTGGTTACGCGGCTTCGGCGTCCACCTCGCTGCCCTGACCCTGGACGAGGCGGAGGCTGCGGCGCAGGGCGGTGGTCTGGCTGGTGTGCTGGACGTTGTACCGCCGTTTTTTCTCCGCGGCCTCGCTCTTGTCCTGCCAGCGCCCGAGTCCCTCCAGGAGCGCGGCACGGTGCCGGGCCTGCTCCTCCGGGCTCCACCGGCTGATCGGGCGGCGCTCCGGCGGGCTCTCGGACAGAGGACGGAGCGGACGACGCTCGACGGACTCGGCATGGCCGAACCTGCCGGTGGGCCACTGCTCAGCCATGAGGCGTTCGTACGGCGTCATCTCACAACTCCTGCCGGGACGGGTGGCGTGCGGGGCCGGGCGGCCGTGACGCCTGGGGGAACGTCACGACCGGGCAAGCTGTGTCAGAACAGGCCGGGGTGTTCCTCGCTTCGTGGTGGGGCCGGTGCTCTCCGGCCCGAAGGGGTATTGAAAGGCCTGTTACAAGTCGCCAGGAGCGTCCAGGTGCACGGGGCACGGCCCGTACACGCCCGGCTGCCCAGGGATCCCCGGGTGGACGTGCCGCCGGCCGGACAGGCTGCAGGCGGTCGCAGGGTCCTCGGCACAGCTCACGACGCACAAGCACGTCCAGTCACGGCCGATCCACTCGACCAGTGCGGCCCGGTACTGCTGCTCGGCCAGGGCCGCCACCTCGCCCAGGGCGCGGATGGCGGGCTCGTGCAAGCCAATCGCCTCGGCGACCCACGGCACGGCGGCGATCTCCTCGGACTTCCGCCGGTGCAGCGCGCCCTCCACGGTCTCCACGAGCCTCTCCAGGGGCATGGGCTGCCGGTTCTGGTCCGGGGAGGGCTCGATGATGCCGTGAATGGTCGCGATGGCGTCCACCAGGTTCTGCATCGCAGACATGGGGGCGCCGTCCGCGGCGTACATCTCGGCGACGTCCACCTGTTCACGGATCTTGTCGAACCGCTCGGCGAGTTTGCTGGAAACGGCGGACACAGGAGTCTCCTTGTATGAGTGAGGGCCGGGGCGCCCACGGCGGACGCCCCGGAAGATTTCGGGGGTCAGGCAGCGAGCAGGAGCTGCGGGTCATCCGGCAGCGAGTTGAGGAGCTGGTTACGCCAGGCCCGCGCGTACTTCGGGCAGTTGCCGCAGTGCACGTGTTTGCCCACGCAGCCGGGCATCGGGGCGCGGTTGGTGGCGTTGTACGACCAGGCCATGGAGTCGCTGCTGTAGAGCTGGTGGGCGACGCGCCGCAGACCCGTCGACTTGAAGCCGAAGCCATGCAGTCGGACGCCCATCCCCCAGATCGTTTCGATGATCCGCGCGGCTTCGTCGGTCTTCTGAAGGCGGCATACGGAGCCGATGCCGACGACAGGTTCCAGCGTGAGATCCACGCCCACCCGGTCGTACAGGTCGATGCACCGCAGGTAGTCGTCGAGGGTGCGGCCCTGGATGATCGGCATCCACGGGAGTTCGGCGTCCAGTGTCATCAGGTTCAGGTATGACGCGACGGTCTTGAGCTGGTGATCGGCGACTGTGAGGCCGGTCGCTGCGAGGATCTCGTCCTCACACATCCAGTCCTGGATGGCGCAGACGTCCATCATCGAAATCTCGTCGTAGTACCGGCGCGTGTCGGCCGCGTACGTGTACGGCGACAGGGTCCACGCCCCGTGCTTCTCCAGGTGCTTGTAGCCGCCGGAGTCGAGCATCCACGGGGTGATGGCGCGCGGCAGGGTCGACCGGCCGCTCAAACGGTGCTGGGCCACGCACAGGGGGATGCAGTCCTGGCCGAACTCTTCGCGCTCAAGCCAAATCGGCTGGTGCGTGCCCAGGTAGGTCACCCGGTCAAGGTCGGCGAACCACCGACGCTCGGCGTACACCGGAGCAGGACGCTTTTCCTTGGGCTTGTCATTCGCCGCCGAGGCGGGAAGGTCGAAGAGAACGGCATTTGACATGGTGTTCCTCGCTTCGCTGGTTCGCCGGTGGTTGCTCTCCACCAACATCAGGAATAGTACACCAAGGGAAATTTAGAGGGGTAGGGGACGGCAGAAAGAAGCGGGGGCCGCCCACCAGGACGACCCCCGCGGTGTGGGCTGGCTCAGCCCTCCGGGGTCAGAAGCACCTGGGGCCGCCCGTCGGCATAGCGCAGCCGCAGCGTCCGCCCGTCCGCATGCCGGTCCAGTCGCATCCCGTCCTCGGCGAGCGCCTCGGCCACCTGGCGCGCCACCTGGCCCCCGGGCACGGCCTGGTCCTCGACGGCGTTTCCGACCGTGACTCGGTAGGCCGCGCCCGGGTCGACGATCTGGGCCGCGACACCGGGGCGCTGATTCCCCGAGTACGCCGGCGTGCCCACGGCCTCCAGCGCCCACTCCCTTGGCGGCAGGGCGGGCAGGCCCAGGACCTCCGTCCAGCCGTCGAGCAACCACACGGTGGTCTTCTCGACGGGACCGCGCTTGCGGATAGCGGGCCGGCCGTCCATGCGCAGCCGGGCCCCCGTCACGTGCACCGTGTGGGACGCCGAGTCGGACGCCATCTCGGCCTCGGTGATCCGGAGCTGGTACGGGCGGGCGTCCGGGATTCCCGACAGGGCCTCCGTCACCGTGATGGTCCGGCCCACCAAGGCGCGCACCGCTTCCGGCTGCTCGGCGAGGTCCTCGGGCTGTTCGGGCATCGTCGTCTCTCCATCGGAAGGGGGGCGGGGTCAGTCTGCCCGCGCCGGACCGGGCCCGGCGCGGGCTTGTGCAGATCAGGCGGCCAGGCCGTACAGCGTGACCGAACGGGTGCGGTACTTGGTGGTCTCCGCCCGTCCGAGGTGCACGGCCATCGCGGTACCGGCCGGCGGGCGTGCGGCGGGTCCCTCGGCCTCCTCCAAGGCCTGTGCGCGACGGATGATCTCCCGCATCGACAGACCCTTTTTGAAGTCGGCGCCGACCACGATTTCGGTCCGGGCGTACGCCGCGGCAAGCTCCGGAACGCGCCGCGCGCCGTTCACGAGATCGTTGTTGCACCCGAGGACACAGAAGACGCAGCTCAGACGCCGGTTCCCCCAGTCGTATGCCGGGTGGTACGGCAAGCGGGACCGTGCGATCTCGCGCCACACCTTCCGGTCGCTCCAGGCGTGGATGGGCCGCCAGGTGGTCACGTGCCGCTTACCGTTGCTCGCCGAGCGGTCAATCTCCACCTCTGCGAGCTTCGCCCGCTGGTCGCTCTCCGCGGCGCGCTGCCCGATGCACGCCAGGATCCGCACGGGGCGCCCCAGATGCGCGAGTTCGGCCGTGAGCCGGGTGTAGAGGGTCCAGATCGGGCCTCGCTTTACGTCACTGGTGCACCAGCGTGCTGAACTCGACGGCCAAGCCGGCGCGACCTTCACCGCGGTCGGGTCCTCGCCCGCGTCCCGGGCCTCCTTCTCCGCCTTCGCCTTGAGCTTGCCGTAACGGATCTCGACGCGGTCCAGGAGATCGGCGCCGGACGCGCGGACCACCTCGAACCGGCGGACCCCTGCAAGGCGCGCCTGAAGCTCGGCGAGCTCGCGGGTGCCGTCCCACTCGGCCCGACCCAGGTCCGCGTGAACAACGACGACCTTGTCGAGCATCCCCAGGGCCTTCGCGCGCCGGACGACGTACGAGAGCATCGCCTGCGAATCCTTACCGCCGGAGCTGGACACGACTATCCAGTCCGCATCCCGGATCAGCTCGTCCGGGACAGTCGTCCAGGGCGTGAGCGGCACCGACGCGTGGACGGTCCGCGCCTTCCGCTTGGCCTTGGGCTTCGGCTGTGTCGGCACGGCGACCGTGGGGGCTTCCGTCTGGATGCTGGGGAGGTCGAACAAGGTCAGCATGGCGAGTTCCTCGGGGCGTGGAGCGGGCGGAGAGGGGCGGGACGGGCCCGGGGCACACCGTGGCGCGCCCCGGGCGTGCTGCCGCCTACTCGTCGGTGCCGGTGGGCGCCTCGGTGCCGCAGGTGTAGACACCGTTCACTGCGGCGCATCCGCTGCACGCGCCCTCGTTGCAGCACGTCGTGTAGCTGTCCTCGACGTCGTCGTCCCTGACGATTTCGCCGCAGCCCGAGCAGTGGTCGACGGCGGGGAAGACCTGGTAGGCGGGCCCCATCAGTTCGGCGGTGGTGCGGTGGAACGGGTCGGGGAAGACGGCCCGGTCCCACTTGATGACCATGCGGTCGTCGCCGCTGAAGTCGGTGATGGTGCCGAAGCGACCGTCAGAAGTGCGTCGTACGCGGCTTCTCCACGGCAGGGTGGTCGGGAGTTCCATGATGAGCCGCGCGAGGCGGCGCCTGCCGTCCTGGCCGTTCTCCCGGATCTCCTGGACGTACCAGCCCGCCGTACGGAACAGGTCGGCGTACCCGACGACGGCTCGTTCGCGCTCATCGAGCAGCTCCCGCAGGACGCTGCCGGCGGGGCGTACGTGCGTGGGCTCGCAGGAGAGGATGACCTCCCCGGTGTCCTGGCGTGCGTCAAGGTAGGCGCCCGCGCTCACGCAGTGCCCGGTGTCGGCGAACCCGCCCAACACTTGCCGTCCCGCCTTCAGCACGCGGATCGCGGCGTAGACCTGCGGGACCTTCAAGGTGGCCTTGAGAGCGCCGTACGTCGACGCGGAGTGGCCCTCGACGGCGGCCGGAGCGGACTTCTGGACGGTTCCCCGACGCATGTAGACCAGCCCGCCCGAACCGGGCTCCGCGGCACGCACCTTCGGGTCCTGGGCGGCCACCTGAACGGCGTGGTCGTACCCGGTCGCCTCCACCTCGGCGACCTCGTTGCCCTCGCGGTCCTGGACGCTCCAGCGGTCGACCTGGGCGGGCGGGGCCACAGCCGGAGAGATGCGGGGCAGTCCGTGCAACTCCTCTGCAGGGACGGACAGTTCGGTGAGCACGGTCAGGTCGACGACCGGGCGCAGCCCCTCCAGCGGGGGCGTGTCCGCGCTGCCGTCCTCGTGCTCAACGCGGGCCACGATCTCCCCGTCACCGGCGAACACGTCCCGGATCCAGCCCCGCCCGCCCGGTACGGTCTGCGGCCCGTCAGGGAACTGCACCGTCCGGCCGTCGTAGTCGACCAGGTCGCCCAGTTTGGGGCCATACGCCTCGGCAGCGCGACGGATGTCCTCGGCGGTCGGGCGGGCGCTGGTGTTCTTGTGCATGGTGAGGTGTCTCCTCGGTGGAGTGGTGGCGAGTTCGGGGAGGGTGCCGGGGCGCGGCGCGTACGGTCGCGCCCCGGCAAGAGGACCGGATCGGTCAGAGGACGTCGGTCTCGTCGTAGAAGAGCGCGAGACCGCCCAGGAACCGCACGGGGGAAAGGCGCAGCCACCGCGTCGGCCGGGCGAACTCGGCGCGCACGGCTTCCTCGTACGCCGTTTCCGCCACGGCACGCACCTCGTGGTCGATGGTCCAGAAACCGCCGAGGGACCAGTAATCGACCGCGTACCGGGTCTTGCCGGTGACCGGCTCGATGTACTCGGCAAGCCGGATGGTCAGGATCGGGGTCCCGTTGTCGGCCTTGACGACCGACTCGCGCAGCGACTTACCCGCAAAGACGTTGTTGGCGTACACCGCGTACTGCCCGCGGGGGACGGCCGTTTCGTTCATGGCGTGGTGGATGACGGTGCGCATCGGACCGTGGTCCGCGGACAGTTCGTCAAGGGACTTCATTGCGAGGGCAAGGCTCATGGGGGTGTTCCTCCTTCGTTGGTTTGGCGGGTTGCTCTCCCGCCAACACAAATAATAGTACACCCAGGCAAATACTGGGAAGGGTTTTCCCAGTAGAACCAGCGATCGAGCACTCTAGATTACCCACGGCTTACCATTCGAGGGGACCTAGAGGGCTCGGTGACCCGGGGAAGCCGTCAGGCGGCCGGCCCGTACCGTCGACGGTCGGCACGCACCGGCACCCCAAGGGGGCCCGGGTCCGGCCACAGGCGTTCCACGGCCTCCCTGGGGATGACCCGCACGGCCCCGTTGAACGCGGCCCGCGTCTCCGGCCGGAGACGACCGCGACGCCTGGGAGCGCGCCGCGGCTTCACCGGCATGGCCGGGGGCACCACCAGCGACGGCCGGGCGGCGGACACGGGGAACAGTCCCTCCTGCCCGTCCAGCGCGTACCGCTCGGCGTCCGCCTTGTCGGCGTCCCGCGCGCACCTCGCGTCGGCCTGCTGGAACAGCTCCATCCGCTCCTCCATCAGGTGTTCCTCCTCGACCCGGGCCACCTCGGCGACGACCAGGCGCTCCGCCTCGGCGACGGCCGCCGGGACCATGCGCGCCTCCTGGACGCTCATGTCCTCCTCGCTGGCCTGCTCGACGTCGACACCGCCCGTGCCGGCCCGCACCTCCTCGGCGACGGCCCCCGGCTGCTCCCACAACGCCCGGGAGCTGTCCCGCTCCCCCACAGGCCGCGTACGGGCGCCGAGACCCTGCACCAGGGCCCGCAGGACGTCCGCCCGGAACTCCCGGGACCGCACGCGCATGGTCGACGCGTCCTCGTACTCCAGGAACGGCTCAGCAGCCACGGAGCGCTTCCACGCGCCGAACACACGGACCGCCCGGGTCGCCAGGGCCTCCACCTCGTCCACGACCCGCACGAGGGCGACCAGGTACCGCGACAGCTCCCGCGCCCCGCCCTGCACCGTCAGCCGCCGATCGTCGAGCCCGCCGTACTTCTCGTCCGTCCCGCTGATCTCCTTGTAGAGGCTCCACCGGGGGTTGACCTTGAAGGGAGTTGACGCCTCCACACCGTGGACGCCGGCCAGGGTCCACGCCACATCGTGGTGTTGCGTCGCCCGACGCTTCGACGCCGCGGGGAACGCCAGGTCGACAGTGAACCGGCCGGGGGCCGACTCGTACGGGCGAGGGATCTCTACGTACGCGCTCACGCGCTGCTCCTTCGTTGGTTGCGACGGCTGCTCTCCGCCGCTTATGGCCGGTCCGCCACAAGTGGGCGGACCGGGGATCAAAGGGTGGGTTCAGCGACCGCGCAGCACGCGGACGAGCCAGCACGTCCTACGTGCCTCGCGACGTCCCTGACGCACGTACGCCCGGATCATCGCGGCCACCACCTCCGGGTCCGGCGACTGGTGCCACTGGACGTTCACGGTCACGCCCTCCTGGAACTCGGCGAACGGTCGTTCCAGGAACAGTGACGCGCCACCGTTCGTGAAGCGCCACACCATCCAGACGCGGTCTGTGTCGTACCGGCGCTCGTACACCTCGGCCGGGGGCGCGGGCGGCAGCTCCAGCCGCTCGGCGACCGCGTCGGTGAACGCGACGAACGGGGCGGCCGAATCGCCGGGGAGTCGGATACGGAGCCAGTCGGGCAGGAGCATGACGGGCTGAGCCTTCCTGAGAGCGCCCCGCAGCGCCCCGGCGCCCGTGAGGGCCAGGACAGCAACGACGGGGCGAGAGAGCGGGACTGTGGGGCTTACGAGGGCGCCGCCCGACCCGTGCCGGGCGGCGCCGGGGCGGGTCAGCGGCGGGCGGCGTCCTTGTACTTGACGGGGACGTCCACGCGGAGCATGGAGCCGATCACCTTGCGCGCGTTGTCGGCGGGGCTTGTGCGGCCGTCGACCCTGCGGAACTTGACGACGATGGGCGGGTGCGCGGGGAGGAACCAGCCGACATCCCGGATTCCGGCGGTGACGCGGGCGGTGACCATCCACCCGGTTCCCGTGTCGGGGCGGCAGTCGACGCGTACCTCGGCGGTGCCGCTCTTGATGGCGTCGATCTCGTCGGGGGTGGCCCCGACGTGCATGTAGGCGAGCGCGGCGGCGCGGATGCTGTCGGTGGTGTGCGGCATGTCGGTGCCGTGCATCCGGCCGGCGTGCGGCTGGACGGCCAGGATGGCGGCGCGGGCCCGCACGATGGCGTCCTTCGCGGCACTGCGGGCGGCGTTCTTCGCGGGCAGGCTGCGAGCGACCCGCAGGGACTCCCACGCGCCCTCGGCGGTGTCGTGGGCCGCGCGCAGCCTCTCGTGCAGCCCGGGGGGCGCGGCGAGCGGCAGGGCCTCCAGGTGGTTGACGAGCCGGTGGAGGCTGGCCGGCGCCAGGTCGGCGGCCTCGTCGGCAGCCTCACGGGCGGCAAGCGCGGCGAACAGGGGCGCGGCGGCGGCCGGGGGCGTGAGTGCGGTGATGGCCTCACGGATGAGCGGGTACGCCTCACACTTCGGCGGCTTCACCGTGTGGGCGAACACGGCGGCCAGGGCGGCGTCAGTGGGCTCCCCGGTGTGCTGCTCCGCCCACCACTTCGCGGCGAACCCCTCCGCGCGGCGACGGGCCTTAACGGTGTCGGCCGAACGCTCCTCGGTATCCGGCTCCAGCCAGTAGGACGACTCACCTGTCGTCGACTCCAGGTTCACGCCGCCCGCCTCAGCGCGGTAGCACTGCCAGTCCTCTCCCCACGCCGACACGATCGTGCCGAGCGCCGACGCGCGGTCGACCGATTCAACCTGGGGCTGCTCGCCGAACACGCGGAAGTGCTTCACCCAGCGCTCCCCGTCGCCGAGCAACTCGGCTGCACTGCGTTCGGTGTCGTCCGCCGCACGGTCGTGCTGCTGCTCCTTGGGGCGCGGCTCACGCCACAGGCGGACGGACACCGGCGTGCAGCCGTCCAGACGGGCCGGGGCGAGTCGGTTGGACAGACGTACGGAGATGGAGTCGATCAGCGCACGGTCGTCACCGCGCGGGTCGGCGTCGCCGCCGTCGGAGATGCTGTCGCGGAGCGCGTGGACCGCGTCGCCGTCCATGTGGTGGAGCTGCTCCCGGATCGCCCAGTACCGCTCAACCTCCGTGAAGATGACGCGGACGAACTCCGATGCTGCCCGCGCCCGGATGATGCGGCGCACGGTCTCCTTATTCGCCTTGCCCTGCTCCGTGTCGGCGTCCCGGCTCATCACGGCGTCCACCAGATCGTGCGTCACGACACGGTCGTTGTGCAGCCGGGCGGAGATCAGGACCTGAAGGGCCATGGCGTTCGCACGGTCGGTGGCAGTCAACATTTGGGGTTCCTCGCTTCGTGGTTGGCCCGGCGTGCTCTCGCCGGACAAGGGGCCGCGCGGACGCGGCTTACGTCGCCCCAGGAGAGAGGCGGACGCGGAGTTCTGGACTTTCTGGACCGTTCACACGCGTGCGTGCGCGCGAGGGGCCCTGATGGTGCCGCCCGACCTATGCCGGCCGGGCGGCGCGGGACGGCTAGGCGGTCGTGGGAGTGGTGGTCGCCGGGGCGGACTCCTCGGGGGTGGCCGGGCGCAGCAGGACCGTGCCGCGCGCGGGGTCCTTGTAGACGATGCGGGCGCGTGACTGGCCAGCGGACATCTCGCGGACGTGGCGCCTGCCCTTCATCTGTGCGTAGCTCATCTCTGCCACGGCTTCGGTGCTGGGGATGCGCTCGGGGGTGCCGCCGTTGACGCTGCGCATGTGGAAGCGGGGGACGACGGGGGCGGCGTGCTCGGCGGGTACGTAGCTGTGGTTCCCGATGTAGATGGCGCCGGTCTCGGGGTGCTGGTTGACGGCGCGGCGTGAGAGGCGGCGCGTGGCGACGACGCGGCGGACCTGGGCGGCGGGGATGTCTGCGCGGCGCGGCTCGTCGCCGATGTAGAGGGTGTGGGGGGTGTCTACGACGTCTTCGACCTGGGCGGCGGTCTCGCTGGCGAGGCGGGCGGCTTCGTGGCCGAGGTCGCGGGCGGCGGCGTCCAGGGCGGCCAGGGTGCGCACCTTGCGGGAGGCGTTCGGGCTTTCCAGGGTGGCGCTGACGAAGACGCCCCGGGCGCGCTCGGTGGTGCGCTTGGACCAGGTCATGGTGAGGACGTTCGCGGCGATGGCGCGGCCCTGGTCGGTCCCGGTGTAGAGGGGCGGTACGGGCAGCGTGATGCGGATCGTGTGAGTCGTGGCGTCCCAAGTCCTCTTGGTGCTGACGGTGATGTTCAGCTCGAAGGAGTGCGCAAGGGCGGCCAGGTCGTCCGCGTTCTTGATGCCGGTCTTCTCGGGCTTAGAGGCCATGGGGTGCTCCTCGGTTCGTTGGTTCGGCCGGGGATGCTCGCCCCGACCCCGCCTTAGTGGCGTCCGCTGAACGTACCCCCCACCCCCAGGAATAGTCAACCTAGGGAAATCTACCATGGGAGTGTCGAGTGAATTTACGGCGCGCGAACTGCGAGTCTTGTGAAATCTGACGCTCGAAATGTTGCGCAGCATTTCCCTGGGTGTACTGTTCTCCTTGTCGTCCCGGAGAGCACCGGGGCCAACCGACGAAGCGAGGAACGCCCCATGGTTTCCCTGGGCAAGACCCCCCGACTCCACCTCTTCATCGCCGTCGTCACCGACGCGGACACCGAGCAGGCCACCGTGCACCACCTCGGCCTCACCGATGCCTTTTACTACGACGACCACGTGAACCGCGCATGGGACGTGAAGCGCACCGTCCCCGGCTCCGCCGTGTGCCTCGTCGTCGCCGAGGACCGCTCCGCCGGATACCGCGAAGCACTCAAGGGAGACAGCCCCGACGCGCTGGTCAATCCCTTCTTCATGGAGCCGACCGGCGCCCTCACGGCCTGACCTCCCAGCACCGCCCGCCGCCACACCCTCGGCGGGCGGTGCGCCCCGCCCCTGTGCCGGCCGTCTGGCCGGACCGGGCGCAGGGCGCACCGCCCACGACCCCGGAGAGCAACCGGGGCCAACCAACGAACGAAGGAACACCCCCATGCAGCGCTTCCCGCGTCTCGGCCGCATCCTGGCCCGCCGCCCCCGCCCGGAGTCCCTGCTCGCCGCCGGTGCCGCCGTGATCGTCCTGGCCGGGCTGGGCGCCCTCACCGCGTCCGACGCCACCCCCGCCGACATCGCTCCGCACACGGACACCGTCACCGCGTACAACGACGGTTGGGCCGCCGGGCGCGCCGACCTGATGGGCGACGACAACCGCAACGGCCGCGTGGACGAGGACGAGTCCGGGTGGGACTGCGCCACGATGGGCAACCGTGAGTGCGGCCCCGGCGTCCCGCCGCAGTGCCAGGGAGAGGGCGAGTTCGCCGACCTGTGCGCGACCGTAGCCGAGCGCCCCGCGTACGCCTGGACGGACGACGACGGCACCCCGCACACCGTCGCCGCCGGTCGAAAGCTGCTGTCCCGCATCGACGCCGTCCCGGGCACCGAGGGGTTCGCCGCCGCCCTGTTCGCCCTCGACGCGCAGTGGTTCGAGCACAACCAGCCCTGAGCCGGCCGCCTGGCCCTGCCGGGGCGCAGCACCGCGCCCCGGCCCCTTCTCCGCCCAGGAAGGCACCGCGCACCATGACCAACGCCGCCCTTACCCTCGCCCAGGTCGAGCAGCTCGGTGACGCCGTCGGCCGGATCGCCGCCTACGCCGCCCGCGCGCTGCACGAGGAGTTCCCGCACCTGGACCTCGAACGGCTCGTCGAGACGTTCATGCGCCCCACCGCCGTTGAGGCGACCGGACTGCTCTACCTCGCTGCGATCGACAAGGGCGCGACGCCCGGCGAGGCCGCCGGGGAGGCGGGTACTGCGCTCATCCACGCGTGGGCCGACGCCCGCCTTGCTGCCAAGGCGGCCAGCCGCGCCGCCGGGGAGGCCGCTGAGGCCCCCCGCACCGCCTGACACGCCCGACCACCCTCCGTCGGGGCGCCCGCCGCGCCCCGGCGCCCCCTGTACTGCCCGGAGAGGCCCCCTGTGTCCGTCCTGCCCCGCGCCATCCCCGCCAAGTTCACCGAGCAGCTCCGCGCAGCGCTCACGGCCGCCGGTGTGGACTTCACCCCCACGCTCAAGCCCGGCACCCGCCTGTCGTACGAGGTGACGCACCTCGGCCGCACCTGGGAGCTGCGGTACACCCTCGCGCACAGCGGTGAGGCTCTGTGGAAGCTGACGGGCGAGGGGCCTGACTACGACTGGGGGCCGGGCCGCTTCACCTCGGAGTGCGTGGAGGCGATCACCGTGGCCGTGGAGGAGCCGGAGCCTGAGCCGGTCGACCCGCACCCGGCCGCGCCTCGTACTCACCTCGGCTTTGAGCTGCCGGAGTTCGTCCGCGCCGAGTGGGGGACCGAGCGCGCTGAGTGGTTCCGCCTCGGCCTGGCCGCCGCCGTCGGCAAGCTCCGCGACACCCGCCCCCGCACCTGACAGCTCCCCCACCCACGTCGGGGCGCAGCACCGCGCCCCGGCCCCGCCACCGGAAGGAACCTCCGATGCGTGTGCTCTCCCTCGACGGACTGTCCCTCACCCTCGACGAACGGCCGACCACCGAGGACTACGAGCCGTTGCCCAGTGGCCTCTCCCTCGACCTGGCCGTTGCCGTCCACGCCGTGGACGTGAAGCCCGGTGACCTGGTCGTTGCCGTGTTCTCCAGAAGCGACCGGCCCGGCGCGCCCATACCCGGCCCGTACCCTGCCGACCCGCACACCCTGCCGGGCAACCCGTGCACCGGCTGCGAGGAGTGCGAGGACGCTGAGCAACTCGTCGACGCGGTGGCGCGGCTCGTCTGCCTGCACCCGTCAGAGGACGGGGAACCCTGCGCCCTGGAGCGGCGGAACGCGCCGGTTGCCGTGATCCCGGCCGCCGTCGTCGCGCTCCGCCAGGAGGAGACGCCAGAGGTCAAGTACGCGACGCTGACCGTCGTGGTGCGCCGTGACGGGACCGTGGGCGACCCCTGCGAGCAGGTGCTTGCCGGTCACCCCGACGTCGTGTTCATCGGCCACGAGGACGGCGTCACGGACACTGCGCTCGCCCTCGGTGCGGCGCCGGAAGGGCGGCTGTGATGGCTGGCCAGGACTGGACGGGTATGCGGTCGGCCGACTTCGACCAGGCGGAGCCGCTTGCCCTGGTGGACGCCCGCGCTGTTACCCGCCGTGTGGAGGCCGCGCCGCACGCGAACGGCACTGACGCCCTGTTCGGGGACGAGCCGACTCGCCCCCGCGCCACCCGCACCAGACGGCCGGCCGCCGGGCCCACCCTCCAGGACGACGCCCTGTTCTGAGCAGCAAGAACAGTAAGCCCAAGATAAGACATCCGGCCCCCACGCAAGGGATCGCATGCGTTTCCATCTGCGGAAACGATGGTTTGGCCGACCAGGGACTCCCTTACATATTCCCCATGGTGTACTATTTCTCTTGTTGGCGGAGAGCAACCGCCGACACACCACGAAGAAGAGGAACACTCCAATGGCATCTGCCCAGGCCCGCCGCAACGCCGCAAAGATCCGCGACCTCGTCCGCGACCACCGCACCGCCCGCGCCGAAGCACTCACCGCCACCCGAGCCGCCCGCCGTGTCGCCACCGGCGCCCGCTCCCTGGCCACGCACGTACTCGCCACCGGCGCGAACCGCGAGACCGTCAAGGGCATCGTCAAGGCCCTGCGCACGGCCGCGAAGAAGGCAGGCGTCAAGGGCCGCCGCGCCCGCATCCGCCGCTCCTTCGAGAACGTGCGGAAGCAGATCAAAACCGTCTTCCGCTACACCCGCGAGCAGGTCGCACAGATCGCCGCGAAGTACGCCCCGCGCAAGGACGAGTACAAGGTCGTCCGCGCCGCGCTCCTCGCCGCCTGAGTCGCCCCCTGACAGCCGGGGCGCGGCCCACCCCCGCTGCGCCCCGGCCCCCGCCCTTCGCCGCGCACAGAGACCGGAGACACCCATGGACGCCAACCCGACCGCCCCGTACCGCACCGCCGCCGCCCGCGCCCGCGCCATCGCCGACGTCGCCCGCGACAGCTTCGGCCCCACGCCCGAGACCGTGCGCACCCTCGGCGACATCGCCCGGCACCTCACCGCCGCCGCCGACGCGTTCGACGCCTACGAGCCGCTCACCATCCCCGGACGCGCTGGCCGCGACATGCCGACCGACGCCGCCGGGGAACTGTGGGTCGTCGAGGAACTCGCGTTCGGCACCCCCGCCACCCGGATCCCCGCCGACGTCACGGAGTACGTCACGGCGCCGATCACCGGCCGCAGCCTGCCGTTCCCCGACCCGCTCAACCCGATCACCACCCGCTACGCCACGGAGGAGGCGGAGATCCGGGCCGTCCTGGAGCAGCTCCACGACGACACGGCGCGGGCCGACAAGGACATCGACGGCTGGATGCGCGACGTCCTCGAAGTCTGGAAGAAGCACATGCGCCTCGCACCCATGGTCTACGTCGACAACACCCGCCCCCGCCACCAGTCCTGACCTGCACGACCGGGCGGGGGGTGTCACAGGATCCCCCCGCCCGGCGTACTACCCGGCGAGAGCACGCCGGGCCAACCACGAAGCAGAGGAAACCCCGATGAGCACCACCACTGTCGTGCACGCCCTCACCTGTACTCGATGCGGCAGCACCGGCGTACAGCCCGCCGTCCGCGAGTGGGCCAACTGTTCGAACTGCAAGCACGGCATGTCACTGAGCGAGGCCATGACGTGCGGCTGCGACGGCTACGACTGCGTGCCCCGCCCGGCCGACGAGAACACCGTGCTGGCGCCCGGCAGCGAGTACAGCTATCCCCTCTCCGACTATGCGCGCGCCACCGCCCGATCCCTCGGGAAGGGGTGGGACGCAGAGTCGAGCTTCCTCGGCGCATGGGGCCTGATCTTCACCACCGACGACCGCGTGTCCCTGCGCCTGTACGTCGACGGTGACGGCTCCGTGGGCGACCTGATGATCCAGGACCGCAAGACCGGCGACGAGCACCTTGTGCCCACCTTCCCCCTCCCCGAGGGCGCCCCCAGCACCCCGGAGGAGATGCGCGAGTGGGGCGACGCCCTCGCCCTGTTCGTGCTCTCGCTCCGCCTGTAGAGCGGTCGCGCCCCGGGGCCGGACGTACGAGCCGCCCCGGGGCGCGACGCAAGCCCCCCCACCGCCCCCTACCGGCGAGAGCAACGCCGGACCAACCGCAAAGCGAGGAGCACCCCGTGGACGCGATCGATCTGCCGTACGACGAGCACGGCCGCTACTACCCGGCCCCAGGCACCGAGTACGCCTTCCACATCTCCGACATCGGGCGCGCCGCCGTCCGACTCCTCGGCCACGGCTGGACGGCCGAGGCCGCGTCTTGGGGCCACGGCGCCTTCCTCGACTTCCAGGGCCAGACCCTCATCACCCTCCGGGTCGACGAGGACAACGAACTGTTCGTCCGACACGACCTCTTCGAAGACGGCAAGGGCACCGTGCTCTTCCCCGACTTGGACGAGTCCGACCTACTCGACACCTTCGCCTACCGCGTCGCCAACGCAGTAAAGGAACTCCGCGCCAAGTACGCGGAGCAGCAGTCGGCCGTCGCCGGAGAGGAACCCTCCTGATGTCGACGCTCCTCATCGGCCGCTGGACCTGGGCCGGCCACCTTGAGGTCACCGGATCCCACCAGATCGAGGACGGCGACACGGACGCCATCCGCGAACTCATTCAGGGCGGCGACATCGGCAACCTGTGGGCCGTCGAGTTTCCGGTCGACCGGCACCGCGACGCCGTGCAGCGCGCGCACGACGAGTACGTCGCCGACGAACACGGGACCCGGCTGATCGACGAGGTCGAGCACTACGAGCCCGTCACCGGTTGACCCGCGCCGGGGCCGCGCCCGCCCGCGCGGCCCCGGCAGGCGACGCGAGCACCACCTGCACCACCCAATACCCCGGCCGGAGAGCACCGCGCCGGACCAACCACGAAGCGAGGAACACCCCGTGAGCAGTGCCATCACGCACGCCGAGTCCGCTCCCCCGCTCGCCGCCGCCCTCCCCGCCCGTCAGGGCGCAGCGTGGCGAGTCTGCCCCGCCCTGTACCTCATCCGCCCCTACGCCGCGACGTCTCGCATCACCGACGGCCACCGCTCCCTGACCGTGGTGGAGCAGGCCGGTCGCGTCGAGGTCTTCGTCGACCGACACGACGACTTCCCGATCGGGCTCAGCCCGGACGCTGTCGCCGACGCCGGGAGCCCCGACGCCGTTGCCGCGCTCGCCGCCGCCGTGCTGCGCACCGTGCTGCCCGCCCTCGACGACGAGACGGCCGCGCGTACCGCCCACCAGCACGGGGCGTTGCAGGCACTGACACGCAAGGGCGCAGACCTCGCCGAGATCGGGTACGCCCTGCTGTCGCACGGTGTGTACCCCAGCGTCGGGACCCGGCTGGACGGCCCGCACCTTGCGTGGGCGGTCAACGGCCGCGAGTGGGAGGTGCTGTCGCTCGGCCCGTCGGGGACATTCACCGTGACCTACGAGGGCCGCGTCAGTGGCCTGTACGGGCTCCTGGCGCACGTTCTGCCCCCGTACGACGGCCCGTCCCTCCCTGACGTCTCCAGCGCCTTTACGTGGCATCTGACGGAGCGGTTCCCGCAGCTCCTCGCCGTCAAGGGCAACGAGGTCGAGTTCCGGCCCCAGAGCGGTCCGCACGGGTTCGTGTTGCTGCCGTCCGAGGACGACCCCGCCGACCAGGTCGACGACACGACGCGCGTCGCCGCGCAGATCGGCGGACTCGGCGCCGATCTGCTGCTCGCCGCCGCCGCGCACCTGATCTGACCCACCCTCGCCCGGCCGCGCCCCGTGACTCTGCCCGGGGCGCGGCCCCCTCGAAAGGCCTCGAATCATGGTTTCGCCCACCGCCACCCTGGCGCCCGCCGCTTCCCCGTCCCTGACCCTCGCCGAGCACGTCGCCGCCCTCCTGCCGCCCCGGGCCGGTACGGCGTGGACGGCCGAACCGCACCGGGCGTGGTGGTCGGCCGCCCCCGCCGCCCGGATCGTGCACGGCGCGCGCGCTCTGGTCGTCGTCGCCCGCGCCTGGGACACCGAGATCGGGTGGCAGCTTCCCGGCCGCGTGCCGACCCGCCCCGATCTGCGGATCGCGCGCATGGCCCCGGACGTCATCGCGGACCAGGTGCTGCGCCTGGTGCTGCCCGTTGTCGACGACGAGGAGGCCCGCACGGTCGAAGACGGGGCCCGTGTGCGCCGGGAGCTGCTTTACGAGATCGGGACCGCGATGCGCGCCCAGGGCGTGGCCACGTACGAGCGGGCGGGTCTGCTGGTGAACACGTCCGGCGTGGCCTGGTCGTCGAGCGGGCTGCGCTACTTGGCCACCCTGCAGGGCACGAACCCGGTGTGCAGCGTCCAGATACAGGGCCCGATGCGGGCCGTTGGACGGGCCGTCGCCCGCTTCCTGCCGGATGCCGCTGAGGGGCGTCCGCCGTCCGGGATCCAGGGGCGCGTCGAGCGCCGCATGGCGCAGGTGCTCGCCCGGCATACGGACGTTGAGCAGCACGACGGGAAGGGGTTGGCGTTCGGTGCCGGTCCCGGACCGTACGGGCATGTGGCGCCCGCGTTCGACCCGATCGCCCGCGCGCACGACACGACTGCGGTGTCCGTCGACATCCACGGGGTCGGCGTCGACTTCCTCGTATCCCTCGCCCCGCTCCTCACCCGCTGACCCGCCGCGCCCCCGGCCGGCCCGGGGCGCGCCCTGCCCCTGGAAGGACCACCCCTCTCGTGAGCACTCCCGACCTGACTCCGGTCTGCGCGCTGGACGACGCAGTCGCCAAGGCGCACGCCGCCGCGAAAGCGATGCTGCCGCTGGTCGGCCACACGCTGCACGTCCAGTTCCCCGCCGGGGCGTACCTGGTCCTGGCCCGGCCGGTCGACTCCGACGACGAGTCCGTGTTCCTGGACTCCATCCGCGACAGCGCGGGCGGGATCCTGCACGAGTTCGACGAGTGGGCGCGGACCACCCCCGAGCCGCTCCCGGCCGTGCCGGAGGAGATCACCGCCCTGTGGGGCTCCCTCGACCCCCGCAGCCCGAGCCAAGTTCTCAGCCTGATTCAACGCATCGACGAGGTGGCGCCGTACGCGTTCGTCGACTTTCTGCCCGAGGAACTGTGGTCGGCCGACGAGATCGAGGCGGAGAGCGACGGCGGACGTCCGCCGCTCGGTATCCCGCTCGCCGCGTCTGTCTGTGTGCTGCACGGCGCCCAGTGCCCGGCACAGGGTCACGTCGAGCCGTCTCCTGCGCTCGGCGAGGTGATCTGATGTGCTGAGACCCTCCGCTCCCGAGCAGCTCGCCGCCCTGGCCGACGAGTTGGGCACCGGACACCCGGCATCCCCGGATCTGGTGCTGGACGCCGCACAGATCCACGCCGCCCACCGGGCCAAGAAGTACACCGCCGAGCAGTTCGGCCGGTACAGCGCGACCGCCCTGCCGTCGATCCTGCAGCGCCTCCTGACTGCCGAGTCGGATCTTGTGACGCTGCGCGCGAAGGTCGCCGGGCATGTCGCTGCCGCCGACCAGGGTCTGGACCCGACCACGGGGGAACTGCTCCGTGACCTCCGGCGTGCCGGGATCGATCTGGGGGCCGATGTGACGGCCGCGGTCGCGCTGATTGAGGGCGAGGCGCGTGCCGCCGCGTTCGGCTGACAGTCTCGACGGAATGCGCAGCACAGGGAAATGTGCTGCGCATTTCCCCAGTTCGAACCCCTCGCGATTTCCCTGGGTGTACTATTCGACGTGTTGGTGGAGAGCACCGCCGACGGAACCAGCGAAGAAGAGGACACCAGATGAGGATCCTGCCCCCAGCGGTCGCAACCGCCGTCCACGTCGCCACCCTCGCCCGTAAAGCCGGTCGCCCGATCCCGCCGAAGGTGTACGCCGCCCTGGAGGCCGCCGCCGCCCCGTGGCCTGCCGAGTGGCTGCTCGCCCCGCTCCCCGGCGACCCGATCCGCGTGGTGGAGCTGTTCGCGGGCCCCGGCGGCTGGTCCGAGGGCATCGCCGCCGTGCTCGGTGTGGCCGTCGACTCCTGCGGCGTCGACATCTCCCCGGACGCCTGCGCCACCGCCCGCGCCGCACGGCACCGCCGGATCTGCGCCGACATCACCACTCTGGACCCCGAGCACATCGCGCTGCGCCACACCGTTGCCGTCATCATCAGCCCGCCGTGCCCCACCTTCTCGCCCGGGGGCAAGCTCTCCGGCCTGGAGGAGGGCAACATCCAGATCCTCGGCGACGCCATCGCCTACGTCGGCGAGACCGCCGGGTTCATTCCCATGGAGTGGCACCACTCCGACTACGGCGACGAGTGCGAGTGCGACCCGGACGACCCTGACGGCAAGGGATGCCACGGCGACGGGTTCGCCCCGCGCTCCGGAGCCACCTGGGACCAGGTCCGCGAGATGGCCGCCGACGTCAGCGACCCGCGTATCGCGCTCATGCTGGAAGTCGCCATCTGGCCGATCGCCCTACAGGCCGCCGGGGCGCCGATCCGCTGGATGGCCATGGAGCAGTCCAGCAACCTGCCCGAGGAAATCATCAGCGACCTGACCATTGAGTTCCAGTGCGCCGAGTGGTCCTACACCAGCCACAACATCATGGAGGCCGCCGACTACGGCCTGCCGTCCCGCCGCAAGCGCGTCTACATGATCGCCTCCCGCCACTACTCGCCCACCACCACCCGCTGTATCCGCCCGTTGCCCGCGACGTCTATGGCGCAGGCCCTCGGCTGGGCGCCCGGCGAGCACGTCAACACTCGCGGCAACCGCCCCGTCGACCCGAAGACAGGCCGGGCCAAGGGCGGCAACGCCTTCTCCAGCGACGGCCCGTCCTGGTGCCTCACCGGCAAGTCCCGCACCTGGAAGCGCGAGAGCGACGGCCTGCGGCTCACGGAGGCGGAGGCCGGTCTCCTCGTCGGGTTCCGCCGCTCCTACCCATGGCAGGGAAGCCGTACGAGCGCCTTCCAGCAGGCCGCCGACGTCGTGTCCCCGATCATGGCCGCGATCGTCCTCAGCGGCCTTCTGGGCTGCTTCGGCGATGCCCTGGTGCGCGACTACCTCGCCCAGCTCTACGAGATGGACGATCTGCTCACCCAAGACGACTACGGCCTAGCCACCTAGGCCCCCGGGCCCGCAGCCCCCGCCCACGGATTCGCCCACAGCATCGGGCGGGGGCCGCGGCGCCACGTCCCCTTCACAGGGTCGGCGGTGCGGTGAGTTCGTCCTGCGATCCGACGGGGCTCAGTTCGTCCCATCGCCAGCCCCGCGAGGTGAGGAATTCTGGGCTGTCGTTCAGCACGACACGGAAGGCCTCCTGAAGGACTGCCCGATCACGGACGTGCACGCCGGAGACGCTTACCGGCGTACTGCTCTCCAGGCTCGCCAGGTACATCCGGACCATCAGGTATGCAGTGCGTAACCCCATGCCGATCAGTGTGACCGCGGCGGTGGTACCTGCACCCGGGGTTTCGTGCACCTGATCCGCGGGAGCGCCCCCGGCTGCCAGCGCCATATCGCCACCTGGACGCCTGAGGGCGGAGTGCAGATCGAGAAGAAGCCTGTTGGTGACGTGGTTGCTGGCGCGGGCGGACAGGCGTACGTCGGGATCGACGAGGACTGAGTCCCGCCGCCCTTCCGGCCCTCGACGATCCCGCGGGGGCCGCCGTCGTTCCCGGGCCCTGTAACAGCCGCTCCCGCCCGCCGTTCCACCCGGCATGAACAGCCAGACACTCCTCCTGATCGCCGACACAGGCCGGAGGATCGCGGAGGCCGCCGACGCCTTCCGCCGCTACGCCGCGCTGCTCCAGGAGAGCCAGCGCCCGCCGTACTGGGTGGCCCAAGCGCCCCGCCGCCACCGGGCGCCCGTCACAGCCCGCCGCCCCTCGACGTTCCCCCGCGCATGAGCACCCCGGCATGCCCCCCCTTCGCGAACGGCGGACTGTTCCACGCGTTCGGGCCGTTCGTCGTCCTGAGCGCGACGGTCACCATAGGCGGCGAGGACATCACGGTTCAGCAGCCGATCGACCGCGCCGTCTGGGAGCACATCGCCGCCGCGCCGCCCATGCGCGCCGAGTACGAACGACGGCTGCGCCACCGTCTCGCCGACGCCCTGGTGGACCGCCTTGCCCCGGCCGTCACCGTGCACGACCCGGCCCCGGTGAGCGAGGCCGTGCCCGTCGCCCTGGCGCGCGCCGACGCCGCGATGCGCAACGAGTCGGAGCCGGAACCCTGCCCGCCGATCGAACTAAGCTCCGCGGAATGAGCGCACCCACCCCGTCCGCCGAGCAGGTCCCCGCCGAGGAGCAGTCGTTCGACCCGCACGCCTTCCCCGAGAATCTGCTCACCGCGCAGCGCCGGGCCGCCGAGTTGTACGCCGAGATCCACGCCATGCAGAAGCGTCTCCCCTGGTCCCGTGAGCCTGACCCTGGGTGGCCCGCCGTGGAGGAGCGGGGCCGGGAGCGGGCCGGCCGGGAGTCCTCGCCCGGATGGGATCCGGCCGACACCGCGGCGTACGACAAGCTGCACCAGGACCTGCTCGCCGCGGCGGCCGCCGTCAACATGCACGAGTGGTGGACGACCTGCGAGCGCCGCGGAGTCAAGGGCGCGGCCCTGGTCGCCGCCCGCCAGGCCCTCAAGCATGCCGACGGCGCCGTCCCTCTGTCCCGCGAGGATGTCGAGGAGACCGCCTGACCACCGTGGCGTTCAGGAGGGGACACCCGCCCGGGTGGGTGTCCCCTCCTTGCGTCATCGGCGGTAGACACATCCCTTCAGGAGAAGGACGCCCGCAGCCGCGAGGACCACGGCACCCGTGACGGGGCCTTCGGGGGCGACTCCGGCCAGGTGCGCCGACTCGACGGCAGCGAGTCCAAAGAGGGCGAGCGCGGTCTTCGAGGGCTTACGGAAGCGGAACAGGTCCCGATCCTCTGGCCCGGTGATCTCCAGTGGTGCTGTCACTATTGGTTTACCTCCATGTGGTTGTTCGAAGGCTCGGGCGATGCACGGAGTCACTCGGGGCCGCCCCCTGGCAGGGGGGCGGCCCCTCTCAATGCCGACGGTCACTTCCCGTCGTGAAGCTAGTGAACAGCAGGTCATGGCGGTTGCGTGCCAGCGAGGTGCACGCGCTGGCCGCGTTTGCCGTGACGTCGTCTGCCGTCGATCAGGCGACGACAAGTCTCGTGGCTGAACTGCGGGAACGGGTCTCCTGAGCGACCTCTCCAGAGGGATGAATTTTCCATTATCAAGATTCGACGATTTCCGTGCTTGACCTGCGGAAACACCTCCTGCGGGTAAGTTGCCCGCCGGCATGGCCAATTGTGATGCACATCACGTACCGCGTAGCCGAATCCGCCGAGTTCGCAGTCGACATATCGCTACGCGGAGCCACCCCTCGACTTTCGATGGAGCTACGCCAACGTGAGCACCGCGCCAACCATGCTGCGGACCCCGCCGCGTTGCGACCGGCACCTGGCCGTGGCGCTCGCGGGCCTGCCCCGGCCTCACTTCGTTGGCGCACTGCGCCGCGCGCGATCAAAGGGTGGCCGCCCGGGGCCCGCCTGTACGGCCGCGCCGGTTCCGCCGGACGTGACGCAGCACGGTCCCGCCCTCACGATCCGCGGCGTCACCCCTCCACTTGGACGGCCACGGCCACCTTGAACGGGGGAGGAGATCGGCGAGTCACAGTCGCCATCGCCGCCAGGAACCGCTATTTTCGAACAAGTGAGCGAGAAGAATGCTGAAGCGGCCCCGCTGCCGATCCCGACAAGGGTTCCACGGGGGCAGGGGATCGAGTTCGACCGGACGGGCCTGCGGCTCACGCTCCAATGGAACGACCGCCGACAGGTGACCCAGGTCTTGGAGCATCGAGACCTACCGGACGGCGGTCGCGCGATTCTCGTGATCGTCGACTGGCCCATGCCGACCATCCGCATGGTGTGGGTCCTGTGGAATCCACGCCGGATGGGCCTGGCGTACACGGGACGCAGCGTGCGCGCGGCGGCAGAGGCGGAGCCTTGCGAGGGTGACGCGTATGCGATCGCGGTCGGCGAGATGACCGACTGCTTCAGCGGCGAGCCCGAGGTCTTCCATCCGCACCGCGACGTCGAGGTGCACGCCGGGGGTCGGTGGCACGTGGGCCGGATGCGGGCTCGATTCCCCGGACCTCAGGGGCAGGCCGTCGTGCGGGTCGACGTGTCGTTCTGGGAGCCCGAATGGGAGGCGGAGGTGGGGTTCGAGCGACTGTACCGGTGGGACCCTGCCGCGATTCGACCCCGCGGCACTGACCTGCCGGAACCGTCATAGACTCGAACACGTGACCGAACATCCGTCCCGTCTGGAGCTGCTGCAGTTCGCGCGCCGCGTCCTCCTGCAGCAGACTCGCGCGAGCCTCGCCCAGCTCGACCGCTGGATCGCGGACGAGGAGCACCGGAACGCGGAACGACGTCGGCGTGAAGAGCGCAGGCCGCCCCCGCCGGAGTGGCTGCTTCAGCGGGGCATCGGGACCGGCCGGCCAGCCGCGTGCGTACACCGCGGCGACTGCTGGGCAGCGAAGGGCGTACGGGTACAGGCGATCACGGAAGAGCAGGCCCGGCGCGCGCTGCACGAGGACGTTGCAGCCTGCGCTCACTGCAATCCCGACACGGCGCTCGGCGTCCTGGAGTAGCGTGTTGAAGCTGATCCGATAGAGGCGGGCGACCGGACTGGCCCACCCGAAGGAGAGCCCGCCCGACGCACATCTGAACACCCACCGGCCCGAGCCAGGGACGAGCTACCGGCGGACGACGATATGCAGGAGACCGGCCAGCGCAATCGCCACCGTCACACCGGTGCCCAGACCTTCCTTCCCGCCCACCACCACGCCGGCGATCCCGCTCACCAGCAGGATGACCACCCAACGTAGTGACAAGCCCTCCTCCCCCGGCCCGCCCTCGCCTACGCTCACGTTGTTGCCCTCTCTCAAGGCGACCTCGACACCTCCCGGCACTGACCCGGGAGGCGTCCTTGCTGTCTCAGCCTTCCGCCTCGGACCGCCGAACACTAGGCTTCGGAGCCGACAACATGGAGGGGGGGTTATCACTTTGGCTGAGGAGGAGCCCACCGCGGCCCTGTCGTTCGTCGGGCACGGGACCTCTGGATGGGTATACGGCTTCGCCAGCGGCGAGGAACTCGTCGAAGTCACCTACTCCGACGTCCCTGGCCCCTGGATCTACCACGTCCAGGGGCGGATGGTGCACGGGAGGCCCGCCATCACCAGCCTGACGATCGCGCCGCGGGACGCCGACACCCCTGAGGCGATCACCCGGGACACGGTTCGACGCGCACCGACAGGGACCATCCTCGGGAGGGTCAAGAGCGCGCTGAGAGAGAAGTGGGGCGACAAGGTTGCCGACCTCCACCTCCAGGCCCGCATCCAGTCGGTCAAGGGGGGGCGCTCCTGGCCGGCCGAGCACTTCCTGCAAGTCGCCTGGTTCTGCATCGATGCCGAACTGACCGATCGGGCACCGCGGCAGGTCATCAAGGACCAGTGGAACGTCAGTGAGATCACGGCCAGCCGCTGGCTCGCACGTGCTCGGGAACTGGGCTACCTGCCCGACTATCCGATCTCACCCGTTGCTGGCCGGTTCGAGGGGCACGATCAGATCGAAGCGACTCGTTTGGTCGAGGAGCAGATCGTCGAGAAGGTATTCCGAGAGGCGCTGACCGGCACTCGTGGCCCATCCGAAGTTTCGACCGTGATCGGCGAAATCCTTCAGCGCTCGGTCTTCGGCTCGTCGGAGGAGGCCCGCTCGGTCCAAACAGACATCTTCTTTGATGCCTTGGAGCGGACCGCTGAGGACTTCCCCGACGACCAGATCAAAGCAGCTGCCAAGCAGCTCCTCGACCTTCTGGCGAGGGCGGAGCCTCCGAACACGGATTGACCCTGCCGATCGCCTGCACCGCCAGATCTCAACAAGCAGGACTTCACAGGGAACGTGAAGCGGAGCGGGTCCGTGTACCGGGCAGGTCGGATCTGGAAGAAGCTGAGACACGGTGAGACCACTGATGCCGAGGTCGCCGGTTTCACGGGTACTGCGGCCCGGCCTCGTGCACTTGCCGTGCGTCTCCCCGATGGCCGCGTCGCCATGTCCCAGGCGTTGACGGCTCCGGTGGCCGGCAGGTCTCCGTGCACCTGGTGCCGGTTGCCGATTCGGCGCGGCAGGCCCGCACCGCCACTGGAGATGCGTACTCGGCCGTACACACTGACGTCGTCGTTGAAGTTCTCGCGGTTCCTCTGGGGATGCGCCCTGTTTCCAAGGTGACAAGTCTCAAGAGATGCAGGTCAGCGATAGTGGCCCGAACTGTAGCCACTGCCACAGGTGTTGCGGAATCGCTCGCAGGTGTGAAGTAGCTGCCGTGCAGCGAGGAAGCGTGTCAAGATGGGTTCATGCAGAGGAAGCAGACCAGGCGGCAATCGTGGGCGGGCGTAAGCCCCGCCCTCATGTGTCGCGTTCTTCTCTCGCTGCTGCAGGGCAATCTGAGCGCTTCTGGAGCGGCTGCGCCGTCTTCTGGGGGACTTCTGGTTTCCGGCCTTGGGGGCTGGCAGCTGATGATGAGGCGCGCTCAGAGCACCGGTTCGCATGTAGCGGCGGTGCTGTTTTGCTCTGCTCTGGTTTCGCAGAACTAAAAGTTCCTTCCCGAGCCCGTCAGGGCGTCTGGAGGAACCCGTGCGCATGCGGGACGCTGCGCTCATCAACGAGCTGTAACTGCGGGTTCTCCTCTTCTGCTCACTTCAGACGAGAGAGATCCAACCATCATGTCCCAGCAGAACCCTGTGCAGTATGGCGAGCACGAGCCGCCGAACCGTGACGGACAGACGCCGACGGTCTCTCGGCCGCCGACCGTCATGCCGAAGGCTGAGAGCCTTCCGAAGGAAGCTCTCTCCGGGGCGGCCAAGGGAACGATGCTCGGCCTCGGGACCAAATTCGGGAAGTGGATCTGGGAGAAGGGCGCCGAACTGAAGAGCCACCTCCTGGACGACTGACCCTGTGTCCGAAGGGGGCCCGCAGAATGCGGGCCCCCTTCGCGTGGCCTCAACTCGACGTGCCGGAGGTCAAGTTCAGTGCCCTGGTGAGATCCCTGTTGGCTGCCCGGGACGCGGCGAGCTCCTCAGTTCGTTCTTCGAGCTTGCGGTTCCTGTCAAGAAGTTCCTGTTCCAGCATGGTGATGCGTTGCTGGAGCTGGTCGATGTCGGTAACGGCTCCTAGTCCGGACTCCTCCCAGACCTGCTGCCCCAGCGCTTCGGACAGACGCCGCTCAAGCGTCCGGACACGGGTCGCAAGGCGCGTGTTGCGGGCGAGAGCGTTCGCGAGGTCAGTCTGCAGCGAGACTCGGCTGACAGCTGCTTGCCGTCCCTCCGCTGGTGAGGATCTGTGCAATCGGCCAGTGCTGCTCTTCGTTCACTCGATTGCTGCCGGTAACGATCGCCAGGGGCCGCCCGACCGTGCAGTGCGCGGGCCGTCCCGAGCGATCACGGGCGCCTGCGGATGCGCTCCGCGCTGGGCTCCCCCACCCTGGACGGCCCGGTACTCCCGAGGCTGCGGAGATGCGGCAAGTGGCACTCTGTAGTCACGCCGACCGGGACGGAGCGGCGCGACGTGGCCCGCGGCTAGGTGTCGTCACCGTCCTCGGGGACGTCGACGCTGATGCTCGCAAGGTTCGCCTCGCGGTGCTTCGCACCGAAGCCGTCCTCGGGGATCAGGTACTTGTCCGGTGGGAAGTCCCAGGGCAGGCACCAGGTCATGGCCTTACCGCGCATCCCGTTGTCGCGCGTGATAACGGTGACCTGGCGCGGTGCGATGGCCTGCTGCAGGTGGGCCGCGCGGGCCACGGCTTCGTCGTCGTTGTTCGGCAGGCGGCGGTGCCCAAGCTCGTCGCGTAGGACCTGGACCTCGGTGCCGTCGTGCAGTTCGAAGCAGCCGTCGGTGGACTGGCCCTTGAGGACGTCGCCCAGCAGCTCGTAGACCCCGCGTGCCCGCTTCTTGATCTTCTCGCTGCCCTCGGAGTAGGACTTGGTATCGATCTCCTCCACCACCACGTGCGGGATCACCAGCGTTGCCGTGCCCTTCCCGCACACCCGAGACCACGGGATCTTGTCGAAGCGCTGACAGTGCAGCAGGGTGTTCGCGTCCACGACCAGCACACGCTGCCGGTAACTGCGGTAGTCCTCCACGGTCTGCCGCATCTGGTTCTGCAGTTCCATGAAGTACGTCGCCAGCTCGTCCAACTCCCAGTACAGCAGCAGCGCGGTTCGGTAGGGCGTCAGTGGGCTGTGCACGATGTGGCTGTAGTGCTCGCCGCGCAGCCGCGCCGGCACCGCTGGGTCGGCGAAGACATCCGCCAGTTGCCGGGCGGTCGTCGCGGTCCACTGGGTGTACTGCCGCAGCGTCACCACCAGGTCGGGCCCGCCCAGCTTCGAGGGTTCCACACCCGCCAGCATCGGCTCGGCGAATTTCGGGACGGAGTTGCGGACGTCGTTGAGCCCGCCCTGGACCAGATCGTCGAGGAAACTGATCGCCGTCTCGCAGGTGACTCCGGGCCGCAACAGCATGGACGACTCCCTTGCCTCTCGGGCTGCCGCACCATTGCGGGCGGCTTCGCCAGCCACATCGTGGCAGTCGATCCCGGCAGGTGACCACCGAGATCCGCGAGTCTGCAGCACCCTGACGCTCGTTGAACCAGCAGAGACCATCCTCCATAGTCGATTCCCGGGGCGAGGGCTCATGACACGGTCGTTAGCGGTACCCCGGTTGTGAGAACCGTGCGGCATAGGTCCGCAAGCTGGCGCCCCACAGGTGAGGAAACAAGGAGAGCAAGTCTGGGGAACCCGTGAGCACCGGGTGGGGAAAATCAAGGCTCTGTCCGCAGTTCCGTGAATCCCCAGGTCAGCGGAGTGAGCGACGGATCGTTTCGGCAGAGTATGTCCCGGCATGGCAAGCAAGACGGTCGAGGCTGTGCTGTTTCCCGGGATCGATGTGCGAGTGGAGCGCGTCAGCGACTCCTCCGACGTCCTCGTCGTGGAGGCGGTATCCACCGCTCGCCCGGGACGGTGCCCGGACTGCCGGAAACAGGCGAGGCGCATACACAGCACGTACCAACGCGCCCTGAATGAAAGGCCGTTGGGGCCTCGCCGGGTCGTGGTCCGGCTGCGGGTGCGCCGGTACTTCTGTGATCGGAAGAATTGTTCCCGCAAGACGTTCGTCGAGCAGGTACCGGGCCTGTCTGAGCGGCACCGCCGCTCCAGCACCGGACTGACAGGCTGGCTGCGGTCGATCGCGGTGGAACTGGGCGGACGTCCGGCCGCGCGGTTGTGCCGCCGCCTGCGGCTGGTCGCGGGCCGGACCCGACTGCTCAGGCTGTTGACGGCTCCGATAGTGCCCGACCGTGCGCCGCGGGTGCTGGGCGTCGACGAGTTCGCCTTCCGCAAGGGCTGCACCTACGGCACCGTGCTGGTCGATGTCGAGGCCGGCCGGGTCGTGGACGTACTGCCCGACCGCACCTCGGAGAAGTTCGCGGACTGGCTCACCGGGCATCCCGGAGCGGAGATCATCTGCCGGGACCGGGCCACCGCCTACACCAAGGCAGTCAGGGAGGCCGCCCCTCACGCCCTGGAAGTCGCCGATCGGTGGCACCTGTTGCAGAACCTGTCCGCCGCGGTGGAGAAGACCTGCCACCAGCACCGCGACTGCCTGCGCAAACATGCCGAGGAGGAGACGGTGACCGAGGTGCCGGAGCTGCCCCCGATGCTGTTACCGCCCGCGGAACTGCCCCGCACCCAGATCATCGAACGCACCCGACACCGCTACGAGGACATCCACCGCCTGCTGGAAAAACGCTGGACGATCAGCGCCATCGCCCGCCGCCTCGGCCTCGACCGCAAGACCGTGCGCCGCTTCCGCGACACCGATCTCAACGAGCTGCTGGCCTCAGCCCGCGAGCGCCGCCCCAACGGAGTCCTGGAGCCGTTCAAGACATACCTCAACACCCGCTTCACCGAAGCACAGGGCCAGGTCAGTGGCACACGCCTGTTCCTGGAGATCCAGGCCCGCGGCTACCGCGGCAGCCGCCAAGTCGTCCGCAAACACCTCGCTGCCCTCCGCGCGGGCACCGCCGAACCGGTCCGGGCCGACATTCCCAGCCCCCGCAAGATCACCTCGTGGATCATGCGGCCCCGGGAAACGCTCACCGAAAGCCAGGACGAGCGACTCCTTCAAGTCCGGCTCGCCTGCCCCGACATCACCCGGGCGTGTGATCTCGCTCGGGCCTTCGCCGACATGGTCCGCCACCAGCGTGGATACCTGCTGCTGGAGTGGATCCGACAGGCCGAGCAGGACGCCCCGAAGCCCATGAAGGGCTTCGCCGGCTTCCTTCGCCAGGACCTCGACGCGGTGACCGCAGGCCTGACCCTGCCCTGGAGCTCTGGCGTCGTCGAAGGCCACGTAAACAGGGTGAAAACACTCAAGCGAGCTATGTACGGCCGAGCCTCATTCGAACTCCTCCGCATCCGGATCCTCACCCAGCCATAAACTTCACGGAACTGCGGACAGAGCCAAAATCAACGAGTCTCATCAGCGCCGGGCGGTCGCCGTTCGGCCAGGTCCGCACCTCCGGGGGCGGCCCGTCCTCGGGACGCCACGGGCGGGCCGGCTGCGGCTCCTCGATCACGCTCATCCCCCGCCCGTAGGCAGCGCGCGACGCAAGACGTCTCCGGCCTCCACGATCCGCGGCCTCATCCATACGTCTGGAAGGCCCCGCCGTGAAGACCGAGTTCCCGTCTCTGCCGAACGACCGCACCTCCCGCCTGATCATCGCCCTCACGGCGGGCATCCTCGTGTTCGGCCTGGTGGTGGTGTTCGCGCTCCTGGCCGCCGATGTTGCCGAGGACAGCGGCAGCAGTTCCCGCCGCTGCCCCGGGGTCGTGGCCACCGTAGATCCCGTGACGTGCCTGCCGTACGGATCCGGCGCTGCGGCGGCACCCGGTACCAACACCTCCGGGAGCGTCGCGCAGAAGCCGAAGGCCCCGGCCGCCAAGGTCCCTGCGGGCCCGAAGGTTCCAGCCGCGCCCGCGCCGAAGGCCCCCGCCGCGCCGCCCGTCCGGATCACGAAGTGAGGGAGCACACGTGCGGGTGGAGCGACGGCAGCGTCTGCTCCCGCTGCGACGTATACCCCTCCGGCTGGGACCTACGGAGCACGCGACGCAAGGTCCTCGACTCGGACACGGTCGGCGGGCCCAGTACCCGTACCGAAGGATCACCCGTGTCTCACCCCGCCCCTTGCTCCAAGGCGACGCCGTGCCCCAAGTGCCTGCGCCTGCTCCGCATGATGCTCGCCTCCTTGGTCTGCCTCGTGGTCCTGGCCGCCGTGACGCTGGGAGTTGCCATCGCGGAGAGCCGTGACTCCTCGACGGACCCGAAGCCCGCCTCGTCGCCCACGGCCACGGAGCCCGCCGACCCGTCGCCCAGCCCGCCGACGGACTCGACGCCGACCTCGACCATGCCCCCGGGCCCGGCCGGTACGGCGTGCAACATCTTCGATCCCGAGTGCTCGATCGACACCGGCGACACTGACGCCTGACCCATCCCGTGCGCTGCGCCCCGGCCGGACGACTTCCCGGCCGGGGCGCAGCCGTTTTCCGAGCGGGCCCGGATCGCAGCCGGTCCGGCCGGTCACTCTGCAGCGGACGCAAGGCTTCCGCGGCATGCAGGGTGCGCCCTTTGCTCGCGCCGTGTCCCTCGGTCGCCACCTGGTGGCCGCGCGGTGCGGGCTGAAGGGAGCAGCGTGCGACCGCACGTGATGCAGGCACTCGATAACTGGCGCATGACCTGGGACAACCAGCAGCTCGCCGCGCAGGAGGCGTTCACCGCTGCGTTCCCCGCCCTGACCCCCGCCGACAGATGCCAGTGCTTCGGCCCCACCCTGCGCTGGGAGAAGTCCGGCGAGGGCTCCGGCAAGGCCTGCCTCGACGACCACGGGCGCGCCACGATCGAGGTCGACGGCGTCTCGAAGGAAGTCGTCGGCAAGGCGATGCTCGAAGTGTGGGGCGCCGACTGGTTCGATGAGGGCCCCGGCGGATTCGCTGAGGCCGAGCCCGGCCAGTACAGCTATGAGGACGAGACGACGTATGCCGAGTACTACATCGACGTCCTCGCCGACGGCCGTACATCGTTCGCGATCTCCTACGTGACGATCGAGGACATCGTGACGATCCTCGACGCCCTGGAGCAGGCGCTCGCAGAGCACCGCGCGGCCTGACCCGACAGGAGGAGAGGTGACGTGGGCCCCGGATCCGTATCGCGTCACCTCACCTGCCCGGCAGAATGGCGTCCATAGGGGGAGGGCCGCGCCGATGACTTCGCCGAAGGCGCAGCGCGCGACGTAAGCAGGGCCTGTATCTACGGTCCGCGGCCATGGTCACGACCGCCGCGCCGCCCCGTACCCGGATTGCATCGCTCGCTGTTCGCGCCCGGAACATCGTCGACTCCGGCTTGTGCACGCGGACGTCGTCCGTTCCCGACTGGCTCGTCCGCCTGGACCACCTCGTGCACCTGGCCGCGATCCCCGCCCCCACGCGTCGAGCGCTCCTCGCCCGCCTCGACGACGACGCCGTCTGTGACCTGATGGTCCTGTCGTACCTGCGCACCGGGACGACGTACGCCCTGTGGACCGACACCCCCGGCGGGTTCGCCTACGACGTCCTCCGTGGCCTCGACACTGCGGCGGCCGGCCGGGAGCTCCAGTTCTTCGGGCCGCAGCACCTGCGCGCCGCCCGCGGCCTTCGGTAGGCTCGCTGGCGGAGACCTCGTCGGACTCCCCCTCTGGGCCCCGCGACGCGGGGATGCAGCCCGTTCCGACCGGGCTGACCGCGCGCCCGGGTCCCGGCCGCGCTCATCCCGCGGCCGATGAGGAGATCCCCTCGATGCCCAACCAACAGCACGTCCTCGTAGTCCCCGTCGACGAGGGCGGTGAGTTCGTCTTCGCGCACGCCCTCGACAGCGGAATCCGCGTCTGGGTGCGGAGTCTGGTCCGCCGCGTCGACGAGCGCCCTCGACGGCCCAGCGGTGTCGCCGCCCCGCTGTACGGCGGCAGCATCAGCGACATGTCCCCGCTGCGGGATTTCGTGACCGACTTCGTGGACCACGCCACCGACGGCCCTGCCGCGCCGCTGTCACCGGGCCGCATCCGCGACACCCGGCCCCTGGTCGCGCGGACCGACCTCGACAGCCTGTCCAGCCGCATGCATTTCTCGTACCGCGCGCTGTCGCCGATGCACACCATCGGCGCGTGGGATGGAGCTGCGCCCGAGTTGCTCATCAGCCGCGTGAGGGGCATGGAGCATGCGGGCGTCGGGTTCTTCGCCACCGGACTGCCCGAACTCCCCGTCGGCGCCGCCCCGGAGGCTCTGCCCGCCGAACTGCCCGTGGCCGTCATCAGCCGGGAAAAGGCCGGGCACCTCTCCGAGTTCCTACACGCACCGGTCGGCCAGGTCCTCCACCACCTGGGGCACGCCGCGCGACGGTAGGCCCGGGGCGACAAGGCACGCGACGTTAACCGCGCCGGCCGTCCACTCTCCCGGCCTCGCCCCGGGCGCGCCCACCAGGACCGTGAACGACCGGTCCGGCGCCCGGGGCAGGCGAGGAGACCAGTGCTGTGAAGGCACGGCGGCGAACCGGGCCCACTGACGTGGTGAAGGCGATCGTCTACGACCGCGACGGCGGCGCGTGTGCGCGCTGCGGGACGCGGGACGGCTTGACAATCCATCACCGCGTGAACCGCGGCATGGGCGGGGCCCGGGAGGAGTGGATCAACCAATCCCACAACCTGCTCCTCGTGTGCACGGTCTGCAACGGCTGGTTTGAGGACAACCCGCGGGAGTCCTACACGGCCGGATGGAAGGTTCGCCGGCCGGAGCTCCCGGGCGAGGTCCTGGTGAGGTACGCGGATGGTCGTGAGTACCGGCTCACCCCGGAGGGTGTCCGCTCTCTGACCGTGGCGGCCACCCGATGAGACGGCGGCGACAGTGCACCACCTGGTCCGGCTCGGCCGTTGGCGTCCAGTGCCAGCGCCTTACCCGGCACGACGGCCCGCATGGGGCTTCCCCGATCTCGACGTACGACGAGCATTGGTCTTGGTCCGAAGACGACCTGAACGCTATCGCGGTGTTCCCCGGCACCGTGTGGTTCCACCGCCCTGACCGGGTCCGGATTGGGAAGACCGCCCGGTTCCTGGGTGAGTGGACCGCGCTCGGCCTGCTCGCGGCCCTGCTGTGGTGGGGCGACTCGTGGGTGACGGCCGCCGTGTTCCTCGCCCTGGATGTGCTGCTGTCCGTCCGCCGGGCGCACTTCGTCGACCTCGGCCGGTTCACCGCCGGGGTGTGGCCGGTGACTCCCGCGGCGCCATCCGTGATCTTCGGCGTCGCTTTCGCGCTGCACGGCGAGGGGCAGAACGCGAAGAGAGCCGGGATCGAAATCATCCTCGGCCCTGTGGTCGTCGGGGCGTTCTCCCTCGTGCCGCGGAGCGAGTGGCCCGCGTACAAGCGCTCGCAGGCTGCGTTCGACGCCTGGCAGAAGGAGCGCCGCTCATGACCCGCATCACGGTGCAGCGCCGTTTCCGCGAACCGCGGTACCTGGGCCTGGTCCCGTTCCGGCCGTGGACCGCCTGGATCCCGCAGGGGCCGAACCTCGGCTTCGGCCGGATCGCAACGACCGACACTCCCCGGAACCCAGCTCCCGGGCAGAAGGTCATGCATGACGGAAACGGCTGCGTTCTCGTTCTCGGCGGCATCGGGTTCGCCGTACTCCGCTGCAGGTCAGTGCCAGTGCCGTCGAGGCATCCCTGACAAGGACATTTCCCTTGGTGTACTGTTCTCGCAATGCGGCGGCATGAGGTTCCCCCAGCCGCCGCTACGGCGCACAAGTCGCGCAACAGTTGGACGGAGAACAGCCACAATGCCCAAGGCCGGTAGGATCTATGGCCCCCGCATTCCGGCCCCGGACTACGCCCAGATCCGCGAGACCTCTGAACGGCGAGTCCTTGAGGGCCTGAGCCTCGAACGTCCCGAGGACTCAGTCCACGCCCGCCCCGAGGACCTGGTCGTGAAGGCTGCCGCCATCGTAGGGCAGGCCGACGCCGAGGTCGCACTGCACCTCGACGAGCGGGACCACGCGCTTGCGCACCTCTGGTTCTACGAGCAGCGTCTCGGCCTCGCGAAGACCGCTGGCCTGGGGAACATGGGCTTTCGGCAGGCGCTCGCCACAGTGATGTACGGCTCCAAGAAGCACGTTCATGAACTGCCGACCGGTTCGGGCGAGGAGCTCGCCCAGGCCGCCGAGGCCGCGGGCATCAAGCGGATCGAGAACGCCGAGGAGCAGCTCCTCAAAACCGCCCCGATCGTCTACGCCGCGTGGGCCCGCCGGGAAATTGCCGTGCGGATCATGCAGGAGGCAGTGTTCGCCCTGTCGAAGGCGCCTTACGACTGGACGCCCGAGGAGATCGCCAAGCACGCCGGCGTCGGACGGGGCCTGATCTACAAGCAGCGGGCTGCGGCCCGTCGGCGGCACGGCCTGTAGCCACCGTCCGTTCCAACATGACCGGCCCCAGCACCATCGGGGCCGGTCATCTTATTGCATTTGCGCTGGTCACGCCGGAGACCATTTTTCGGTCCCCGGTCTCTGGCCCCCGGTGGCCGGGGGCCAGAGACCGGGGACCGTTTTCCGGTCGCCGTTTTCCGGGTCGCCGTAAAACCGGTTGCCGGAGGACTGGGCCCCTTTAGTAACAAGATCAAGTACCACCATTAAGTAGGTTCCGATGCCTTCGCTTCGCTCAGGCATCGGCGCGTCCCTGGGCTTGCTAGATGTGCCATCTCGTGAGGTTGGTGCCGCGCCAACGGTGTTGGGCTGAGTCCGGAAGCCCGTGTCCAAGCGGACAGATTCCCGTTGTATGCGACGGCGCGACCGACTGGCGCGTTGTCGCATACGGCGCCGCGACCTCCCGCCGCGCCATCGGATGAGAGAGCGCCGATGACCGAGACCCCCGCAACCGACCACGACCGTCTGCCCTACGCGGTGGCTCAGCTCGTAACCGTCTTCGAGCAGCTCGGGGCCGAGCACAAGGCCCTGACCTCCGAGGCCGCGAAGACCACTGCGAAGGAGCGCCGCGGCACCGTAAACCGTATGGCTGAAAGCGTCTCTCAGGCCGGTTTCACCTTGGGCCACATCGTGAACATGCTGGCCACGGTCCACGGGCTGAAGACCCTGGGTATCCACCAGCAGTTCTCCAAGGATGCGGACGGCTGCGACTACCGCCCGCTGAGCAGTCTGGGGCACCCCCTCCAGACTCTCCACGAAGCTGCGGTCCTCCTCCAGACAGTCGCCCACACTTTGGGCAAGGCATACGCCCCAACTCGGAAGCACCCTGGTCTGGCCACGGCACGCTGCCCTCGGCAACTGGGGACGGCACTGATCAGCCTGCGGGCGGCCCTGCAGTCGGTGTGCGCCGACCTCGCCATCTACCAAGACGTGGAGGAGGTCGCCGAGTACGCCGCAGTCCTGGAGTTCCTGAGCGAGTTGGAGGACCGGGTGTGCCCCACCGTGCCCACCCAGGGCGCTGGTCTGACCGCTGACGAGGTCGCCGAGGCGATTCGGGCCGACCCCGATATCGCCCGTGCGGCAGCCGCCGCGCTCGCGACGACGGCTGTGTGAACAGGATGTGCGGGTTCGTTACCCTCGCTGGGCACGGCGGCACCAACCTAGTGAGACATCACAGCTAGAGCTCGTCGCCGACAAGACGCAGCAACAGCAGCGGCAGGGGTGTCACAGAATCCGGCCGTCCGGCGTTCCCCCGAACATGACGACGTCAGCCAGGCCCATGCGCACCATGCTCCCGCCGAACCTCACCCGCAACTACTACGAGGTGAAGCGTCTCATCGCCGAGGGGGAGGGCAAGGAACTCCCGTACTGGTACCAGCTCACCGACGAGCAGAAGCGGGCCACGGAACTCGACGTCGAACTGCTCCGGCGGGCCATCTGCCGGGCCGAGGAGGAGCAGGACCTCGTCGCGAACTTCAACGCCCCGGCCACCGAGCAGCCGGCGGCTGCCGCAGCTGCTCCCTGCGGCTGTCACGGCTGCTCCAACGTCCGTGCGCTGGCCCAGTTCTTCGCGCGGGCCAGGCAGAACGCGCAGAGGGCGTCCGGTTTCGGCTGGGACGTGGGCAGCAACGGCGACGGCGTCACCGTGTACGCCTTCGGGCCCGGCGCCTGCACCGCCGAGGAGTTCGCCGACCTGGAGAAGCGGGCGCGGGAAGCTGTCGACCGCTGGCGGGCTGCAGGAACGTCAGTCCGGCCGCTCATGGAATCCGGGTCCGCCAAAGACGCGTACGTGTTCGCGTTCCCGCCGCCCGTCCTCACGCGCGACCACCTGGACCGTCTGATGAAGCGGCTCATCCGCGAGCCGTACCTGCCCAGTCCCGCGGCCTTCGTCAGGCCGCCCGCCCCGATGTCCTTCCTTCGCGACGTCCTGTAACAGAACCTGGCCCCCGACGTACTACAGGGTGCGGCTGGCTCTCTGGCCCCGAGATCCCACAGGGGACTGCACTCAGCCAACGCCCTCCCCCGGCCGGGGTGATGGCCCTGTTCCACCTCCCCGGTCCAGGCATCACCCCGGCATGACTTCCGGCCCAGACCCTTCAGCCCCGTGTTCCTCGGGTGAGCACCGTCTGGTCAATGCCGGAACACGCGGCCTGGCCGACGGTCTGGGCATGGACCTTCCGGCCAGGCCGCGACACTAGATCCCCCCGGGCTGCACCTTCCACCCATGCGCCGCACGCAGTCCCCGACCTCCAGCCCCCGCGTCGCCCCCGCACGCGAGGAGCTACAGAGGGCACGCCGGCCCGGAATCATCTCCCGTGACGCCTCCAACGTCGCCGACATCCTGCTGCGCGCCCCCGTCCCTGCCCGCCGCCGCGCCTTCAAGCAGGACATCAGCGCCCGCGAGCGGCCGTACGTCATGCGGGAAGTCGAGCGGGTCACCGGCTCCCTATACGGGCTGTGGCACGACACCCCCAGCGGCTTCATTGAGGACGTTCTCGGGGAATCGATCTGGGGCAAACAGCGGGAGATCGTCGACGCCATCCCGTTCCACAAGCGCATCGCCGTCCCCGCCGGATTCGGCGTCGGGAAAACGTGGGTGGCGGCAAGGGCCGTCGCCTGGGCCGGAGCGGTCAACGCGCCCGGCACGATGGTCATCGTCACCACCGCGACCCGCTTCCGGCAGGTCCGAAATCAGCTGTGGCCGCACATCCGAAAGACGATCGCCCGCGCGGGCCTGCCCGGGTACTGCGACACAACGCAATGGAAAATGCCTGATCAGTGGGGCAATGACGTCCTGGTGGCGTATGGCTTCACCGCGCCGGACAACGACGAGGCCGCGATGCAGGGCATCCACGGCACCCCGAAATTGCTGATCGTCGTCGACGAGGCCGGCGGTATCGCCCGCATGATCGGCAACGGGACCAACAACCTCCTGACGGGCGACGCAAGGATGTTGGCGATCGGCAACCCCGCGATGGATGACCCGAGGAGCTGGTTCGAAGGCCTCTGCGAGGAAGGCGACGACCCCGAGGAGCCGACGACCATCACCATCACCATTGCGACGTTCGACTCCCCGGCGATCACACGCGAGCGGGTCCCCTTCTGCAACGACTGCCCGGACGGCGTGCCCGCGCACTCTCTCGCGATCCACCTGCCCGACCAGGAATGGGTGGACCGCACCATCCGCGAGTACGGGCCCGATCACCCGTACGTCATCGCGAAGGTCCACGCGAAGTTCCCCAAGGGCGGGGGCGGGCTCACCCTCCCCGTCACATGGGTAGAGGCCGCCCAGACCAGGGACGACCCGCACGGGCCCGGCTGGCGCCGCCTGTGCGACCTCGGCATCGAGAACGAGACCGCCACCCACACGGTGAAGGCAGGTTCCTGGGTTCGTCTCGGCGTCGACGTTGCCGCAGACGGAGGCGACGAGTTCGTCATCTCCCGGATCGTCGGCGACGCCATCGAGACCCGACACACCTCGTCCGGCCCCGTCAACGACGACCAGGTCCTCCTCGCCGAAAAGGTCCTCGAAGAGATCGCCGCGGCGCAGCTCCTCGCCGACGCCCTCGGCTCCCCGCACGCCGTGCGCGTCAAGGTCGACCAGAACGGCATCGGCCACGGCGTGGTGTCCATGCTGAAGCGCTGGGCCGGCACCGGCCGCCACCAAGCGCAGATCGTCGGCGTCATGGTGTCTGAATCGCCCGAGCAGGACGACCCGGGCGCCCAGATGCGCCCGTACCGCAAGCGTGACGAGATGTGGCTGGCCACGCGCGGCCTGCTCCAGCCCGACCCGTCGACCGGCCTCGGCCGACTCCGCCTCCGTGTCGACCGGCAGACCGGCATCCAGCTTTCCACCCCGCGCCTGGGCTCCAACAGCGCCGGGTACAGCGTCGTCGAGTCGAAGAAGGCGATGAAGCAACGCGGCATGAAGAGCCCGGACCGTGCCGACGCGGCCCTGCTTACCGTGTACGAGCCGGACCCGATCAACGCGCCGCGCCGCCGCGGACTGCTCAACTAGGGCGCTTTCCGATGACTCTGCTGACGCACCGTTCCACCGCGCTGCTGTGGTCGAAGGCAAGTGGACATCCGCCCGCCTGACCCCTCCGTTTCCGGTGGGCCCGCTGGTGATCGGGCTGAGCGATGGTCGCCTTGATACCCGGCGGCGCGGATGGGCACGGTTGCCTTGGCTGGAGTAGGCATGTCGCCTCAAACACAGTCGGGATGGCTTCGCGGCTGGCCCGTCAGGCGGCGGGCCGAAGCGGAAGTTGGCGCCCCGACGCGACAGCCGGGCCCTCAGCCTGTCCGAGTCTCGAAACGCCCCCCACGCATACACGAAGTCCCCGTCAGCAACCTGACGGGGACTCATGAACGACCGAGGTCAGGGCCTTCTAGCTCCCTTGAGTGCCTCCATCGATATCTGCCTCATCTTCAGGCTCTTCCTCGACGGCACCTGAGGATTCCAACTGCTCGATGTCGTCGGTAGATACGTCTTCATCAAGGTTCAGCCGCGGCACCGCGATGTTGAGGTTAGGCACGGCAACGTTGAGCTTGGGCACGGCGAAGTCGAGCTTCGGCATGGCATCAGCGATCTGTCGAGTAAGTCTTTGGAGCGGGTTGTTAATCAGCGCTTCCATCGCCGCTCGGTCGGCAGCCAGCTTCCGAGCGAGTTGCTGCGCCGGGCCGTTCACGAGTGCCTGCATTGCGGCTCGGTCGGCAGCCACCTTCCGAGCGAGTTGCTGCGCCGGGCCGTTCACGAGTGCCTGCATTGCGGCTTGGTCAGCCGCCAGCTTCCGAGCGATCTGGTTGGTGGTCAAGTCGAGCGCATGCAACGAGGGCGACAGCTGTTCGGCGATGAAACGGTCCCCTGAGGACTGTGCAGCGGCTAGATTCCGTTTCGCGCCCACAGCAACGCCAGCGACACGTTTCTTGAGGTCTTGCAGAATCTTCATACACGGCTCGTCACCGGTATCCGGTGGCGAGGGATCCTCCGACGCAAGAACGGTTGGTGTCTCATCCCCGTCGGTTGCCGAGAAGAGCACCTTCATCTGCCACCTACAGGCGATGTAATGAGCGTCGGCTTCGTCCCCGTTGAGGGCTAGGCCATACAGCAACCATTGGGCGTTGGCGGTGTACCAGACATCACTCTCAATCTCGTGCCCCGTGACGTCCGTGACGCTGACGAGCTCCGCCTCGGGTGAGGCAAGCCATTCACGCCATTCCACCGCTTCGTCAGCGGCGCCCAAGCCGGCGAAGCCGGCGGGCGAACTGAGAGCCTCCACAGCAGTCTGGGCAACCCGCTCGCGCACAGCCTTTGACTTCAGCAGTTGCCGTGCAGCATCCTCTGCGTCCTTGCCCGACACCTCCTTGGTGAACCGGGAGACGACCTCGTTGAAGTCCGTGAGACGGGTGAGTCGCTTCTCCAGACCACGCACGTCCTCGTTCATTGGATATGGGTAGGTGGTCCCGTCACCGAAGTCGGAGGTGTTGGCCGTGACGAAACAGACTTCCTCATCCGGGTTTTGCTCAAGGAACTCCAGGATGGAGAACCAGATCGCCACGTCGCGGGCGCCTTCGGAGTGATCTTTTGCGCGCTTGGCTGGCGGGATGGCCATAGCCTCCCGGGCGAGGGCCTTGCGGGCGACCTCCCCGCTGGTCTCGATCACCTCGAAAATCTCGCTATAGATGGTTCGCCAGTGATCCAGGAAGCGTTCCAGGTCAAGCGTCTCCAGCGAGCTCTCCAGGTCCCACGGAAGGATGTCGCGTAGCTTCGCAATAGTGTTTACGACCGTCTGGTACCTGTCTGGGTAGAACTTTGCTTGATGAGCGGCCATTTCCTCCAGGACCATCCAAGGCACAGCCACCCTGTGGTGTCTCGACTGCCGTAGTTTCCGGATGATGTCAGCCCGCGGCCCTTCGGGGGGCAGCAGGTCCACTGCGTTCGTATCAAAGATGATCAACCGAGCCTCCGTACCGAGAAACCCATCATCTCGCAGAACCTGACACCTTCGAAGCTGAGCCGGAGTGGGGCCAACCGAACAGTGATCGACCCCAACAGCGATGTCCAGTGCGGCCACTGCAGACTCATGCAGTTCGAAGTCGAAGGCGGCAGCTGGGACTGTCCACACCTCGACCGCGGGAAGCTCCGTCTGCTCGACGCCACCGTCTGCGGCTACTGTGAAATATCGCGAGGAACGTCCTGACCCGACCTGCCGGAGGGGTCGCCGGACTGCCACACAACACCGCCGAACGGAACGCCACGAAACCCGCACCCACGGCCTGACGGAGCAGCATCAGACAATCTGGGGCGGCAAAAGCCACCCGGGGCGGCCATCTCTGGCCTGCCCCGAGCGGCTTAGGCGGGCCCTGGCCCGTGACCGTCAGGCGGTGGGGTACGAGCCGGTGACGGTGATGATCTCCGCCTCCGCGGCCCCCTCTGCATCGCCGTAGAGGTGCCCGATGTTCGCCATGGCCGCACCGTTCGCCGCCGTGGTGACGCGGATGCGGTCGATCTTTGAGCCGTCCGATCCCGCGTAAATCTGCGCCTCACCCGTCCAGACACCGTTGTCGGCGTCCCGGCCGTCCAGGCTGGCCGGGAAGACGTACCGGATACCAGACGCGGCCGGTACCGGCAGGGTGAGACCGAACCCCGCGTTCGATGCTGCCTGCATCTCCTTCTTCGCCGTGATCTGAGCGGTGAAGGTGCAGACGCCGTTCACCGAAACGAACTTGCCGGTGCCGGACGCGCCGTCGACGCCGGAAACGTTGGTGAGCTTCGGGGTCCAAGGGCTTGCAGCCATGCGTGCGCACTTCCTTCGTGCTGGGAAACGCTGCCCCAGTTGGGACAGCCGCCGAAGAGTGCGCGACCTGGGCCGTTAGCGTCTCGTGCTTATGCAGTGGTCGCCTTGACCTGCGATTCCGGGAACCCCGGTGCATTATCTGGCCGTTGAGGTACCGGCTGTGCAGGTCTCGCTGCTCTCAAGGAGCGACAAGCCGCTTGGTTACTGGATCGGGTTCTCGTCGAGCCAGTCCGACAGGTCGTGGGCTGAACCGAGGACGTCGGACCGGTTCGTGCCGACGACGCCCTGATCCTTCCAGCCCTGGTCCTCCCCCACAGCGATCCCGTCCTCCATCTTGTTGATCAGCGCGTACGCGTCTGTCCAGAAGTCTGCCCCGACGGACCTCTCCGAGTTCATCGCCTTCCGCAGGGTGCGCGCGGGCTCCATGAGCGCCTGCATCTGTTCCCAGCACGTCCCGGGCGTCTCCTCAAGACAGCCGCCGTCCTCATCGAACCTCGTCACCGCGGTTTGGAACGTGGTGGTGGCCTCTCCCAGGTCCACCGCCTTCGTATTCGCGGCCGGCTTCGCGGTGTCCGCGTCGCTCGAACTACTGCAGCCACTCACGGCGGTCACAGCCACGGCCAGGACCAGCGCGCCGGCCGTCTTCCCCCAGATGCGTCTTCCCATGACCGGGGATCTTCGCACGCTGTACCGACACGGCCACGACAAGTCCCTCTCATGCGGCCGCATTTGGCCACGGGGAGCACACCGAGGGCCAGGCTTCGAAGAACCGCCGGACTCACGAAACCCACTACTCATTGTGACTGCCATTTTACGCAGTGCGCATTAGGGGCAATAATTTCATGATCGATCTCATCTCTTGAGATCAGTCTTAGGACTTTCGGCCCGGCTCTGCTTAATCTCTCGGTGACGGCGAGACGCTCACGGACTCGGCATCCAGTCAAGTCCAACAGAGCCCTGTCACCACCAGGTTGCTGTCACGGCGCGGATCGTATGAAGGCTGCGAGACGCGCCAGGGAGGCAGCTTGGATGCGGCCTCCCGCACCACACGGGAGGCCGCTTTCTTTTCAGGCGGTTCAGCGGCTTCCATTCACAGAACTGGAAAGAGAAGTCGTGAACTCCACAAACAATACGGGCGGACAGCCTCGCCCGTCGAATACTCCGATGACTTCGGCCCCCGCGCCGTTCCAGGGGCCGGAGCAACGTCCGGCCGACACCGCAGCCGCCAAGAAGCCGCGGCCGAGCCTCACCATCGAGGCACCGTCCGCGGAGACCGCGGCCATCTCGGTGGTCGCCCTCGGCCTGGCCGCCGACTTGTCGGGGTTCGCCGACGGGCCGGTCGCCGGGCCGGTCAGTGGCGGCGCGATAGCGCTGGGCGTGGTGGTCTTCCTCGTGAAGAAGTGCATCAGGCGCAACCGCTGACATCGCGAGCGCGAAGGGGCTCCAGGACCTGCTGGGGCCCCTTCGGGTGTCGGTTCCAACTACACGGGCTTCGGCTCGCCGTAGTGCGAATTCCACTGGCGGACGTCGGGGACGATCTTGCTTCCGCGGCACCGCGTGCGCGGCGGGGCAGGCACCTTGCTCGGAGGGAACGACACCTCGATCTTCACCAGGTCCGGGTGCCGGTCTGACGGACCGATCGCGTCGACCTGGCAGTGCAGCGTCAGCGTGTCCCATCCCCCGAGAGGCAGCACGGGCAGCTCGCCCCCGCGCAGCTTGGCCAGGACGGCTGGCGGGGCGAGCTCCTCGTTCCCGGGCCTGGTCACTGGGTCTCTCCCCAGTAGCCGGGAAGCGGCATGACGTCGATGCCCTCCTGCTCCGACAGGCGGGCCACGCTCGGGTCGGCGCTCCACACGGTGAGGCTGCCGAACTGGCGTTGGACGGCGCACAGTTGCTCCCGCTTCGCCACAGCACTGGGCCGGTAGTCGGCGCGGGACCGCATCAGGACCAGGGTCGCGCGCACGCCGTTGCGTCCCAGCCATATGCCCACGAGCTGCTGCAGACGCCGGTCGGCGCCAGTCATGACCAGGACGGTCTTCCCGCACTTGTGCGCGCTCCGGGCGGCGGCCACAACATCGTCGTTGCGCGGGCATCCGAGCATCGCGGCGTGGAATCGGGAGGCGTCGCCGGCCAGGTGGTGAATGCGCGAGACGTCGATGAGGCCACCCTCAAGGTCGAACGCGACCGCGGTGCGCGACGGGGCTACGGCGGTGTTCACTCGGTCTCCTCGTTGTAGATGCGGATCATCCGTACGGCCTTCTGCTTGCACGGATCGCAGGTCTTGGCGCGACAGTCACCGGTGCCGCATATCGTCGCCGCGAGGGCGTCGGCGGCCCCGGTGGAGGTGATGCGGAGCAGGGTGTAGCCCCTTGCGCGGCAGGAGTCGCAGGCCCGGGTCTTCCCGAGCCGGGTGTTCTCACCGCAGGCGACCAAGGACAGGCGCTGCTCCAGTTCGGGGAGGCTGAGGGCTTCGGTGACGGTCGCAGTCATCGGTTGCTGTCCTTCGGGGCACGTGACGTGTGGTGTGCGATGGTCTGCAGGTCCGTCCCGACCTGCTCGTATGCGGTCATCTCCTGGCAGGCTGTGCACCGGTAGGCGATGAACCGGCGGAAGGCGGCGGTCGTGGACGCCGGGTGTCCCTGACGGCCGCCGGCCTCTCGCCAGCGCCTGCGTCGCCGCACCATTCGCACGACGGGCCGTGGTGGGTGATGGCGGGGGCCGTGGTCCACCTGGACCAAGCGATCGGGCGGCCCGCGTGCTCGGCGGGCAGGAGCGCCTCGGCGTACTTCACCGGGTCCGGGACGGCCTGCAGATGGCGGCCGGAACGATCCGGAGCGGGCGCCGGTACCGGCAGCTCTTCGACCACGCTGGCGGGAATGATGCGGGGCTTCTCCGGCTCCGGCTCCCCGCGCAGGGAACGCAGGCAGGCCGGGCAGATACTCGACTCCGCGACCGGCCCATCCCACGGACGTACGCCCGGAGCCCGCTCAAGGTCCGCGACACACTCCAGAGGGACGGTGAAGACGGGCATCGCGGGGACCGTGACGCCCTCCCCCGCGACGTGCAGCAGGGGACGGCCTGCGGCACGGACGACCAGGCGGTCGGACCACTCAGGCGCGGCCGAGGTCTCGACAGCAAGAGCACTCACGCGAGGCCTCCCGACTCGGTGGCCTGGAGCGCGCTCGCGACACGGGCCCACATGTTCGCCATGCCGACAGCCCGCTCACGGTGCAGCTCGAAGTCATCGGCCATTACGCGCTCTTGGAGGGCCGCTGCGCTGGCTCGTGCGCCCTCGCTACGCCTCGCCATCATCCGGAACTCCTCAACCTGCCCCAAGGCGACCTCGGCAGCCTCTGCCCAGTTCAGAGCCTTCTCTGCGGCTTCGGCCGCCGTGAAGCTCATCGAGCACGCCCTACGAGGAGCGGTACCAGGCCGGCGGGCTTCGGGTCTTGCCGGTATAGGGACCGGCGGGCGGCGTGGATGCTGCGGCGGGCGAGGCAGAGAACGCCGGCCGGGACGTGGCACGTTGGGCACGGCACCGAGTAGGCGCCGTGCCGGAACCGGGCCGCAGTCTCGTGCGCGGCGTCGTGCGCGGCGTCCGCGACCGGGGACGGAATGACGGCGGAGAGCAGGGTTGTCACACGCCGGCCTGGTCGGTGGTGGGGAGAACGATGTGAGTGCCGTCGGCGGCATGACTCTGCATGGTGCTCACGGAGGGGCATCTCCTAGCGAGGTATGGGAAGGCGGGCCAGCCCTCACCTCATGTACGTCGAACTGCCTGTCCCTGTTACGGTTTCGGCGTTTCCGCTGGTCACAGGGTCGGCAAATTCAACGATGCCCAACGCTATCCGGGCGAATCCGGACTCCACGGGCTCGCCCATGACGGGGTACGGCCCCGACGAGATGCGTGTGGTCGTCTTCCGGCAGCAAATGCCGGAGGCTGGGCTGCTTCGGGTCGGGAGTCACCAGGCCGTCGATGTACGCCTTGGCGGTCGGGGCCCAGTTTCCGAGCACCCGTACATTCCTTGAGGTCGAAGCCGATCTAGCCCGACACGAGGAACCTGCCATCCGGGTCGTGGCGCGTGGAAACCTGCGCGGAGCCCGGCTGGAGCGTCAGGGAGTCAGCAGAGGTACACGCGGCTGAGGAGGGCGCCCGCACCTGACGTTTGTGCCTGCCCGCACGCTCCCACGCGCACCTGGGGATGTACGGAGAGCAGGTGAACACGGAGTTCGAGGTCTGACGCGAGCTGATCAACGACATCAGCGGCTTGCATCTCGACTCTTACGGCATCGCCGAGCGACTCCGTGATCTGGGAACCGACACGTAGCCCGGCCGGTCTGCGACTGGGCTACGTACGCTCGCTCGATGCTCTCAATCGGTAGCTTCAGCCCAGTAGTCCTGAAGCATCTGGCCGGGCCAGTCGGGCTCGCGAACTTCGCCGCGCGGTCCCATCTCCTCGAAAAAGGGCGCAAGGTCGTAGATCGGGGTTCCGTCAACAGCGTCGAGGTCGGCGACGTACAGGTCCAGACCGTCCACCTTCAACAGCCGCGGGAAACTGGTCGCGAGCTGGTTCGGACGCCGGTGATTCCTGTGTGCGAACGTGCCTGAGGGCTCCCAACGGGAGTCGCCTCGCGGGCTACGTGCGTGCAGGGCAACGTCCTCCGGCGAAGCCTGGCTGAAGTGCCAGGTCACCACCAGATGGGAAAACTCGTCGAGCCCCTTCACGGTGTCGGTTGGGAACCTTGAATCGAGGCGAATGATGGACTCGACGCCACCCCAGTAGTCGTCTGCGACCTCTGTGCGGCCACCAACCACGGTGCCGATGGGTTCGATCTCCAGCGTCATGGCGCTCCCCTCATCCCTCAACCTGACGTGATCAATCTACGGTGCGCAGGTAGTCGGCGGCCCTGGTTTCCAGTTCGAGAGCGGCCGGGATGCCGCGACGCCGGTACGGGGACAGGAGCTGACGCATCTCCACTACGCGTTGGCGGGCCCGCCCGGAGTAGATGCCCTCCTCCATGGCATCGAGGGTCCTTGACCACGTTGCGCACGCCTCTTCCACACTGCCGACTGACAACTGTGTGGCACCCAGGTATCCGAGTGTCACCGCGTGCGTTCGCTTGAACGCCGCTCCGCGTGTCCGCACGCTGCGTCCGAACTGACCGATTGCGCCCTTCTGGTCGTCGAGGATGCGCAGTGTGCAGGCCGTTTCGTGAGCCAGCGAGGCCTGGCCGAAGAAGAAAGTGCGGGCAGGCTCTTCGATGCCGTCGTGCGCACTTCGCAAGTCCCCTTCGGCGCGGAGCAGCGTCCTGGCCGCGTCCTTTTTTTGCCCGCTCGCGGCAAGACAGCGGGCATGAACGACGCCGAGCAGCGCCCGCTCCCGCGGGGTCGCAGACTCGTAGCGCTGGCCGGCGATTGAGGCCGCAGACAACTCCAGTGCCTTGCTGAACAATCCGAGGTCGAGAGCCTGGTGGGCCATAGCACGGAGAATGTGACCTGAGAGAGGAGCGTCTCCCGAGCGAGCAGCCAGCTTCAGCCCGAGGGCGAAGTACGGCTCGGCGACGTCGTGTTCGCCGTTGTCGAAGGCCATCCACCCAGAGAGGTAGGCGCCCTCGGCGGCGGCAGAGTACATGTCACGGCGTACCCGGTCATCCGGAAACTTCCCCACCAGGTAGCGGGCGACATCGGACCGGAGGTACTCAACGAGAGCGGAACGGCCGTGGCCGCCTCCTCGTCGCTGGTCCATTCGGGAGAAGGCCAACGTCATCTCGCGCACGCTTTCCACGTCGCCACGGCCGACGCGTTGCGTGCCCTTCCGTTCTGCGCTCGGCGGCTCCTTCGCCATCTCGACCCACCAGGATTCTGCTGGTAGGGCTAGGGCAGCGGCTGAGTACACGCCGCCGCGCAGCAGGCTCCGTCGGTCCGGGTCCAAGTCGGTGCTCCCCAAGTCGTTCAGCGCGATCAATGGATCGACGCGCCAGTCCAGCGCCCCCTGCGCTGGCGAGTTGGACGCTGTGAACCCGGCTTCGCTTGCCGTGACGACTCGCCTCAGACGACGGGACAGTGCCTCACACATGATTATGGGGGCCTGCCCAGACGGCTCGCTCCCGTCCACCCAGTGCTGCACGTGCTGCCGCACGATGTGGGTGTAGTCGGTCAGGTTGCTCTCGCTGGCGATCCGCACGAAGGCGGCCGCTGCTTGGGCCCGCGACCAGCCTGCCTCGTCGAGGAGAGCCTCGAACCGCTCGTTCCGCTCGCGCGCCATGATGCGCCCCCGCACTGCTAATGATCTTGAGTCACGTTTGGCAACCTGCACTCGTGTGTCCACCCCGAGTCGGCTGTACCAACCTATTGCCCAACGAGGGTGCACGTTTTGGCTACTGACTAAAAGTGACCCTCTAGGAGGCTTCCCGAGAGCTCGGCCGTGAAAACGATCTTGTGTCACGTTTGGCAGCCCAGTGCCCTTCTACGGGTTACGCACAACGGGTCAGCCACGGTTCGCTCTACGTACTCACCAAGCGGCATGTGTAAGGGGAGCCGATGGCCGAACAGCGCATCTTCGTAGGCGCGTGCCTTGCCGCGGAACTCTTCGCCCCCGAGAACGGCGTGAACATCCCGTCGCCTCGCTGTAGCCCAGCATGCACGGAGGATTCGGCATGACACCGACTGCGACCATCCTGCGGACGGCCCCCAGAGCCTCCTTCCGGCTCATTCCGCGCCTTGGCGTTGACGTGGCGTTTGCCCGTTCCAGCGGGACCGTGGACGGCGCCATCGCGGCAGTAGACGGGGTCTGGCCGAAGCGCATGCGGCGCATCGTCCGGGCCGGGCTGAGCCGCTGGGAACGGCCGGAACTCATAGAGGACGCCGAACTCCTCGTCACCGAGCTGGTCACCAACGCGCTCAGGCACGGCCGAGGCGATATTGGCGTGCGCCTGTACCTCTCTGCGGACCGCATTCGGATCGAGGTACGGGACGGCGCGCGCGAAACTCCCGTGCTGCGCACCGCCACTTCTTCCGACGAGGACGGCCGCGGCCTCTTCATCGTCCGATCCATCGCCGACGACTGGGGCACCAGCCCCGACGGCACAACGACCTGGTGCACCCTCACTCTTCGAGAAGGAACAACGACATGAAGCCCGCCGCGGCGCCAGCCCCGGTCTCAGACAATGACTCCACTGGTCTCTCCCTGCTCCGGCCTGAGCGTCCACAGAAGTGGAACCGCACCTTCTCCGTCCGGTCGGAGGCGGTGCGTCTCGCTCGCCTGCACGCCCGTACGCGGCTCGCGATTGCGGGCTGGCCGGGAGACCAGGAGCAGGCCACCCAGATCGTGGTGGAGCTGATGAAAAACGCGATAGAGCACGTCAGACCGCAGCACCCTGAAGATCAGCTCGTCCTGAATCTGATTGTCGCCGAAGACGAGACACTGCTGATCGCCGTGACGGACCCGAGCCCCACGTTCCCCGACTTCCTCACGGCCATCACCGCGCAGAAGAGCACCGGACTGGCGGCCATCCGTGAGCTTGGCGGCGAGACCACCTGGCGACCGTCCGACGACGGAGACACGAAGACCGTCCAGGTCCTGATCAGGCATCCCTCCCCGGCTGCCGACTCCCACTGACCGACTGCCGGACCGCGGCTGTCAGCCGAGCCTCCCCGGGATCGCCCCCCGCGGCCCGGCGGTCTTCACCCCACCTGCTGTGAGGACTCCACCCCCATGTTCCTCTTACGCACGCCTGGCGAGTCCGTTTCGCTGGTGCAGGTCTCTCGCTTCCTGCGGGGAGGCGCCGATGTCACCTCATGACATGGACCTGATCGATCACCCGGCGGGCCCGGACGAGAATCTGCGTCTCGCCTGCGAGGATCTCCAGCTGGACCGGTGGCTGGAAGCAAAACGACTGCTTCGAGACACGGGCAGCGACTGGACGCTGCGCACATCGCGCAGTCAGGTCTTGGCGCGGGTTGCCGCCAACTACAGGGCGATCGACGCGTGGTGTGCGGAGGAGCCCGACGACTGGGATGCGCTGATGATGCGCGCCCGTGTGCTGACCGAACGCGTCCTCAACACACACCGCGCCGGCGGGTCCGGGCGGGACCTGATGCGTGCCGCCGCTGCCGCGCGCCTTGCGTGCAAGGCGGCAGCGGAGCGGTGGCCCGACGATCCCGTGCCGTATGTGTGCTACCTGGCTCTCGCGCAGACCGACACCGACCGGCAGTTTCCCCACAGCCCGGTGCACTGGGAGGAGCACCGCAACGACAACGACATGCTGCCGCCCGGGCCCTGGCGGGTGCTGGCCTGGGCGGATCAGCGGGATCAGTACAACAGGGAGGCATATCACCGGATGCTGAACGTCTTTCAGGCCCGCCAGACAGGGGTGCTGGACTTCGCTCAGACGGTGGCCGCGTTCGCCCCTGAAGGATCGCCGCTGGTCCTGCTGCCGCTGTACGCCTTCACGGAGGCCTACCGCAGGCAACTGGAAGGTGGGCGGACCGTCAGCGTGATCGGGTACTGGGCCACGGTGGACAAGGCCCACTACGCCCGCCGGGCTCTGCACGAATGGTTCGAGTTCCGGCCCACACCCCCCGAGCAGCTTCCCGCGCGCTCTCTGGTGGATCTCAACTATCTGGCCTACACGCTGACTGCCACCGGTGAGGGCAATGCGGCTGGCGTCTTCGAGGCGATCGGACCGTACGCGACCGCCGCTCCCTGGATCCACGTCACGCCCAAAGCCGAGTGGTGGCAAGACGACTTCCGCAAGGCCCGTCGCCAGGCGCTCAGTGTCGGAAGCCGCCGATGAAACCCATCCGAGCGCCCCCACGGACGGCCGCCACGGGCCGTGCGCCTCGCCGTCTCATCCCTTTCGACCCGTTCAGAGGATCTTTCTCCGTTGTTCTTACGACACGTCCGGCACCGGCCGGGCAGGCTCCGCAACCGCGGGCTCCGTATCGCGGTGGCTTTCAGCATGGTCAGCGGTCTGACGCTGCTCGGCCAGGGCCTCGCCCTCACCGCTGCCTCCCGTTCTTACACGCTCTGTTCCCCTCCCTATGCCGCAGAGGTGCCCGGTGTCCCACTCACGACCCGCTAACGCCATGCTGGACGATGACGCCGCGCTGCGCGCGCACGGCTATCAGCCCGAACTGGCCCGCAGGATGGGCGGCTTCGGGAACTTCGCGATCAGCTTCAGCGTGATCTGCATCCTGGCCGGCGGCATGACCCTGTTCGGCTACGGCCTGAACACCGGCGGACCGGCCGTCATGCTGTGGGGCTGGGCCGGCATCGGCTTCATGACGCTGATCCTCGGCATGTGCCTGGCCGAGGTGACCTCCGCCTACCCGACCTCCGGCGGCCTGTACTACATGGCCCACCGGCTCGGCGGCCCCCGCTGGGCGTGGGCGACGGGCTGGCTCAACCTCCTGGGCCTGCTCGGCGCCATCGCCGGCATCGACTACGGATGTGCCCTGTTCATCGGCGCGTTCGCCAGCCTGCAGTGGGGTCTGGAGCCCACACCCGAGACGATCATGCTGATATTCGCGGGCATCCTGCTGCTGCACGGCACCCTCAATACGTTCGGGGTACGCCTGGTCAACGTCCTCAATTCCATCTCGGTGTGGTGGCAGCTCGGCGGTGTCGTGCTGATCGTGGGGATGCTCACCCTCGCCCCGGGCGAGCGCCAGAGTCCCGAGTTCGTGTTCACGCACTTCAACAACGGCACGGGCTTCGACAGCCCCGTCTACGTGGCCGCGCTCGGATGCCTCCTGGCGGCGTACACGTTCTGCGGCTACGACGCCTCCTCGCACCTGTCGGAGGAGACCAAGCAGGCGCAGATGGCGGCGCCCAAGGGCATCATCCGCGCCATCGCCTGGTCCTGGGCCGCCGGGTTCGTCCTCCTGGCCGGGCTGCTATTCGCCATCGAGGACTACGCGGGCACTCTTGGCACCAGCACCGGCGTGCCGCCCGCGCAGATCTTCATCGATGTGCTCGGCACCGGCGTCGCCAAGGGCCTGCTGCTGGTCGTGATCGTGGCGCAGTTGTTCTGCGGTAATGCAGAGACGGCCGCGTCCAGCCGCATGGTGTATGCGTTCTCGCGCGACGGGGCTCTGCCGTTCTCCGCGACCTGGCGGCGGGTGAGCTCCCGTACCCGCACCCCGATCGCCGCGGTGTGGCTGTCCGTGGGCGTCGCGCTCGTGCTGGCGCTGCCGAGTCTGTACTCGCCGACCGCGTACGCCGCAGTCACCGCGATCAACGTCATCGGCATCACGCCCGCCTACGTGATCCCCGTGTTCCTCCGCCGGCGCTTCCCCGAACGCTTCGAACCCGGCCCCTGGACCCTCGGGAAGTGGAGCAAGCCGCTGGGCTGGATCTCCGTCGTCTACGTGATCGTCCTGACGGGAGTGTTCGTTCTGCCGCAGGTCTCTCCGGTCACCGTCGAGTCGTTCAACTACGCGGGCGTCACCCTGCTCGTCGTGCTGCTCCTCGCGTGGATCATGTGGATCACCAAGGGGCGGCGCTCCTACAAGATCCCCCCGCTCGGGAACTCGGCGGAGCACGCCGCCTTGGCCGAGGGGGTCGTGTGATGAGCGAGGACAACCAGCACGCCGGATTCCTGTCCCTCAACGACCTCAAGACCGCGGTGGACAGCGGCGACGTCACCACGGTGCTCCTTGCCGTCCCCAACATGCTGGGCCAGCTGAAGGGCAAGCGCCTCGACGCCCGAGGATTCCTGCAGACGATCACGAAGCAGACGCAGGACGGGGCGAAGGCCGGGGCGGAGATGTGCGCCTACGTCCTGGCCACCGACGTCGACATGGAGCCTCTGGAGGGCTTCGAACTGGCCGGCTGGGAGACGGGGTTCGGGGACTTCGGCGTCGTCCCCGACCTGGCCACCATCCGCCGCCTGCCCTACATGCCGGGCACCGTTCTCCTCCACGCCGACGCCCTCCACCACAGCGGTCTTGCGATCGACGCCGCGCCCCGCACCATGCTGCGCACCCAGATCGACCGCCTCACGAAACTCGGCTGGGACGTCAAGGTCGGTCTGGAGAGCGAGTTCATGCTCTACCAGGGCACCGCACAGCAGGCACACGCGGCCGGATACCGCGCTCTGGAACCGGTGGCACCGCACAACCTCGACTACGCCCTCGACCATCCCGTGGAGCTGACGGACTTCTTCGACGACCTGGAGAACGTCCTGCGCGGCGCCGGCACCCCGGTCGAGGCGGTCAAGACCGAGGGCGCTGCAGGCCAGATCGAGGTCACCTTCCCCTACGGCCAGGCGCTGGCAGCCTGCGACGCGTACACCGTCTACAAGCACGCCGTGAAACACCTCGGCGGGCGGCACACCATGACACCCACGTTCATGGCCAGCCCCCGGACCGACTTGGGCAGCGGCCTGCACCTGCACCTGTCCCTGTGGCGCGACGGCCGCAACGCCTTCGCCATCTCGCAGGAGGGGGAGCTGCCCGAGACGATGCAGGAGGCCATTGCCGGATTGCTCTCCGTCCTGCCGCACCTCGGCCCGCTCTGGGCACCCAACGTCAACTCCTACAAACGGTTCAGGCCGCGCTCGTTCGCGCCCACCCATTTCACCTGGGGCCGCGACAACCGCGGTTGCGCGATCCGCGTCACCGGCCACGGCGACGGGGCACACCTGGAGAACCGTCTCCCGGGCGCCGACGCCAACCCCTACAGCGCGCTCGCCGCGACCCTCGCCGCCATCCACCACGGCCTCACAGAGCGGCCCGAGCTCCCGCCCCAGACCAGGGGTGATGCGTACCAGGTGGCCGGTGGCCTCCACGTACCGGTCGACCTCGGGGAAGCCCTGGCCGACTTCCGCTCAAGCAAGATCGCGCAGGACGCGTTCGGGCCGACCGTAGTGCGGCACTACGCCAACGCGGCCCGGCACGAGATCCGCTGGCACCGCCATCGCGTCACGGATACCGAACGGGAACGGGGCTTCGACCGTGCCTGAGCCCCTCTCTCAAGGCCGCCCGATGACAGCCGAACGGATCGCACAAGTCATCGGGAAACGGCTGGCCGACGGTACCTACGCTCCGGGGACTGTAGTGCCCGCGGCACGGAGTCTGGCCGTCGAATTCGGCGTGTCTGTGTGGACTGTCCGCAGGGCGCTCCAACCGTTCACGGACTCGGGGGCTCTGCACCCCGTAATCGGCCGGGGAACCCTCGTCCGTGACCCGACCACGTCACCGGTTGCCCGCGGAGCGCGGGAGGTCAGCCAGATCGTCCGGGAGCGGCTGCAGGCCGGCACGTATGCGGTGGGGACGTGGCTGCCGCCGCAGACGGTCCTTGCCGTCGAGTTCGGCGTGAGCGCCAGCACGGTCCATGTGGCCATGACGTCTCTGAAGCGGGAGAAGCTCGTCGAGACCCTCACCCCGCTGGGAACGTACGTCCTCGATCCGCGGAAACCGTGCACAGCGCCGCCGGGCACGCCGTCGCACGTCAGGCAGGTCATCCGGGAACGGCTGCGCGACGGCACCTATCCGCCCGGCAGCCCGCTGCCCACCATCCCTGAGCTGGCAGCCGGATTCAACGCGGGCCCCAACACCGTCGCGCGGGCCCTCAACCTGCTCAGGAGCGAAGGGCTCGTCTACAGGGGACAGCACCGCAGGTTCTTCGCAGCCCGGCCGGCTTCCGAGCCCTCTGGCCCTGACCGCGAGCGGGGGTCGTTCCATGCCTGACAACGCAACACCGGTCCGGCGGCCTGGCCTGGACGATCTGCCCCGCGAAGAGCAGGATTCGAGCTCCACCGGCGCCAGTCAGACCTCGGTTCCCGGCCGACTGCCCGTGTCTTGGAGCGCGGCACGTGCGTACGTACTGGTACTCACGCTGTTCGCTCTCGCGGGCGGTCCTCATCTGGTCGGCGCCGTCGCGGCTGTCGTGCAGCAGTCCGGCGCAGAGGTCCCCGTCGAGGTCCTCCGCGTTGAGGAGATCGGCCGGCTGGTCGGCCTCGCAGGAGCCGGGATCTGGCTGCTGGGGCTGATCCTCACACGGACTCGCCCGCAGGGCACGGGGCGGCCATGGGGGCAGGTGATGGAACTCGCCTACGTGCTCGCCGTGATCGTGGCGGACGAGGCCGGCGAGTTCACCGCTGACCGTACCTCCACGCAGATCGCCGGGCATCTCGCCGAGCTGGTGGTCTGGGTCTGGCTGTGTGTCGAGGTGACCGCCCGCTGCGGAATCACCCTCCAACGGCTGAATCTTGCTCGCCCGGTGCGGCTGTTCCGCAAGCGCACCAAGGCCGAGCGTGCGCAGAAGGCGCAGGGGGAGCTGGTCTTCTACGCCCACGCCGCAGCGATCTGCGCGGCCATGTTCCTCATGGGGGTACTGGCCCGGCTGCCGGGCCCTGTCCTCAAGGGCGATCAGGCGACCGCGGCCGGGGTCCCCGACCTCGGACCGCACCTGGCCCACGCACTGTGGTCCGCGACCGTGGAGGAGGTACTGGCGACGGCGGTGGTCGTGGCCGTGCTCACGGCCGCACGCCGCCCCTTGTGGGAGGTCCTGCTCGTCACAGCATTGATGCGTGCCCTCCCGCACCTCTACCTGGGGCTATGGCCAGCCCTGGCCGTACTGCCGCTGGGCATCACGGCCGGGTGGCTGTATCACCGCTACCGCCGGGTGATCCCGCTCATCCTGGCCCACGCCACCTACAACGTCGTCAACATCCTGTTCGGGATGCCGCCGCTCCTAGGAGTGTTCGTGATCATGCTCGCCGGGGTCGGCTGGTCCTGGCTGGAGACCCGCACGACGCCGGTCGCGAAGCGCACGAGAAGCAAGCTGCCCTGATCGCACACGCCGTGGAGACCCACGGCACACAAGTTGTGAATCAGGTCTGGACGGACTGGGCGTTCCTCCCCACCGAGGGCCACGCCGAGAACCCTGCTGAATGGCGCCAGCGGTTCTAACCGTCGGCGCCGGTACCCGTAGCTGACCTGATTGTGGTTCCCGCCCGATAGCCGCCGCATAAGAGGCTGTCGGCACCAGGCAGCTCCTGCTCCCGGTGTGGAGGGCCAGGCGGCCTCCGGCTCCGCTCGGACGGCATGGCAACCCTCCACGCCGGGCGCTCGTGTCGGGAAAGCAGGGCGCTTGCACATGAGGTCGTACTCGAATCGAATGAAGGAGGCACAACATGCAAGCTGAACTGCCCCTCCTCGTAACTGCCCCGAAGGCCGTCAATGAGGATGTCGCCGTACTGACGTCCGGCGCCCGGACTGCGGCCGAGGCCCTGGGCTACCGCTACGCGGAGATCGAGCGTGGCCATCGCTACCGGTTCCTGTTCGATCCGCTGCGGCTGCTGGAGCAGCGGGACACGATCCGGGCGTACGCGGCGGGGGAGGATCCGTTCCCGACGAGCGTCGAGATCGATCCGGCCAACTCCTGCAACCACCACTGCACCTTCTGCATCTACAGCAGTCTGCACTCCAAGGAACGTAGCGAGCGGATGGCCCCCGAGCGGCTGTTGTCGCTGGTCGTGGAGCTGGCTCAGCTGGGGGTGACCTCACTGTTGTTCGTCGGCGGGGGTGAGCCCATGACGCATCCCAGGACGGTCGACGCGATCGAGTTGGCGGCCGGGCATGGCATGTCAGTGGGGCTGGTCACCAATGGCTCGCGGGTCGTCCCCGAGCTGGGCGCCCGGCTCAAGAAGGCGGCCACGTACGTACGGTTCAGCCTTGATGCGGCCGACCCCGCGCTACACGCGAAGCTGCACGGCAACAACGACCATCACCGGATCATCGCGAACCTGCGGGCGCTCGCGGCGGCTGACGGGCCGTGCACGGTGGGCACCGGGTTCTTCATCAACGACGACAACGTTCACGACCTGGTGGCCTGCGGCGAGCTGGTCAAGGACTGCGGGGCCGACTACATCCAGTACAAGTCGTACTCAGGTGTCGCCGTCGGGCCCGAGCTGCACGAGCGGATGCTGGCCGGACTGGATCGGGCGCTCGACCTGGACGACGAGCGGTTCGACGTTCAGATCGTGGACCGGATCTTCGACAACAACACCCACCAGGTCCGCGGGTACAGCCGCTGCCACTGGCAGCAGTTCAAGCCCGCCATCGGGGCCGACGGCAACGTGTTCCTGTGCGCCCAGAAACGCACCCGCACCGACGCCGGAGACGGCATCGCCGGGGTGATCGGCAACATCAACGACTCCACGTTCGCCGAGATCTGGCACGGCGAGCAGCGCCGGCAGGTCCTTGAGCAACTGGTGCTGAAGTCCTGCCCGTTCTGCGTGCACCACCAGCAGAACCGGATGCTCGAATTCCTGACCGGATTCGACGCCCCGCACGGCAAGTTCTTCTGACCTCGCACCCCCTTGCCGGAGGCATCTGATGACGCGTCCCACTGAGACCGACCTGATCACCGCCACCGCACAGCCCCGCCCGTACTGGTCCGCGCACAAGGCTTTGTACGCCGCCGCCGACACCTCAGTTCTGCCGGTCCGCGGGGAGATCCAGATCCGGCCCGCACCGTGGACGCTGGAGGTCTACGGCACGATGGACTGCAACGTCGCCTGCGACCACTGCAACGCCGACGAGCGCAACCACGCCTACGGGCAGGGCAGCATGCCGCTGGAGATGATGGAGCGTCTCCACGCCTCGATCGCGGCCATGGACGTGCGCGGCGTCCAGTACTGCGGCGGCGGCGAACCGCTGCTGTGGCGCGGCGGGCAGATCGCCGACTTCATCGCCGCCCTGCCGCGCGAGAGGACCCGGGCGGGCATGGCATCAAACATGACCATGGGGAAGGTACTCGCCCGCCCCGAGGTCCTGGACAAGATGGTCTTCGTCGAAGTCGCGGTCTTCGCCTACGACGACGCCACCTACGAGGCCGTCGCCAAGGTCAAAAACGGGCAGAGCCGGATGGAAAAGGCGGTCCGGGCCGTCCTCGCGGCCCGCCAGGAAGCGGGATTGGCCAGCCCTGCCGTCAACGCGAAGGTCATCATCAACTCCACCAACTACCGCTGGCTGAGGCAGATCTACGGCTGGGCCGAGGCGACCGGTTTCGACTCGATCCACATGCGCCTCGCCGACGACTACGAACACCGCGGCGGCGGTTTCGTCCTCGACGAAGCCCAGCGCGCCCACTTCCGGACCGATCTGGAGGCCTTCGCCGCCGAACGGGGTCTGACGGAGTGGGCGGACAAGATCGGCCTGATCCTCGGCGACGACAACAAGGGCGTCACCGGCACCCACTCCCACTGCTGGACGGTGGCCACTGGCGTGAACTGCTGGGTGCTGGCCAACGGAGAGGTCTACATCTGTGGCCCCCAGTGGGGCAGCACGCAGTACCTCATCGGGGACCTCAACCACGGCAACCTGGAGGACATCTGGGGCAGCGAGCAGCATCAGCAGGTCGCCCGCCGGCTGATCGCGAACATGGGCCTGTCGCGCTGCTACGAGCTGGGCTGCCGCCACATCAAGCAGTCCATGACCGTGGACCAGTGGATGGCCGGGGCGGCTGTGGTGCCCCCGCAGGAGGAGTTCGAGCAGCGGCACGCGTGGTTCCTGTGACCAGGGCCAGGACACACGATGTCGTGATCGTGGGCGGCGGCCTGTTCGGGCTGGTCCTGGCCGAACAGCTCGCCACCCGCAGCCCGGCGAGCGTGGTGGTCATCGAACGCGAACACCACCTGGGCGGCCTGTGCTGGTCCCGACGCGATTCGCACACCGGCGTGGAGTACAACCCGTACGGCACCCACGTCGTGGCCACCTCCGACCCACGAGTCTGGGAGTGGATCACCAGCCGGGTGCGGATGGTGGCCTACAGGCACACCGTGCACGCGGCCGTGGCTGGCCTGCTCATACCGCTGCCGCTCGGCCTGGAGGCCATCGAAGCCGCCTACGAACGCACGTTGACACCCGAACAGGCCCGGGACACCGTCGAGCGGGATGCCGCGCCCTTCCGCGATGCTCCGGCGGACAGCGTGCGGGCCCTGGCTCTGGCGCAGGTCGGACCGAGGCTGTACGAGATGTTCGTCCGCGGGTACGTCACCGCACAGTGGGGTGCCGATCCCGCCGATCTCGCACCGGAGGTCTTCGCCGAGCGGTTCGGCATCTCCTACCGGCCCAGCCGCGGCTACCACCCCGAAGCCCGATGGCAGGGCCTGCCATGCAGCGGCTACGGCACGCTGATCGAACCGCTGGCGGACCACCCGCGCATCGAAGTGCATCTCGGCCGCGACTACCAGCATCCGCCCCGCCCCCGATACAGGCAGCTCATGGTCGTCACTTCGCCGATCGACGCCCACTTCCACCATCAACTCGGCCCCCTGCAACGCCGCAGCCTCCACCTGCACTGGCGGGTCCTCGACGCCGGAGACGCCCAGTCCACACCGGTGGTCACTTACCCGAATGGCATGAGCCCGCACTACCGCTCGCACGCTCCCGCCCTGCTGCCGTGGAACTGCGCCCACGGCCCGTCCGCCGCCATGCTCGTCGGATTCGAAGCCGCAGGCTCCGGCCCGAACCAGATCGACTTCGTGCTGCGCAGCCCGCACAACGTCGAACTCGCCGGGAAATACCGGCAGTTGACCGACGCCCCGGACGTGCTCCTGGCCGGCCGCGGCACGACCTTCTACGACGACATGGGCCGCACCGTAGAGCGGGCCCTCACCCTCGCCGACCGGCTGGTTCCCACCCTGCTGTAACTCCTGTCCGCTGACCGAAGGAGGCGCCCGCGTGTCCATCGTGGCGATCCACCAGCCGCACTACCTGCCGTACACCGGCTACCTCGACAAGTGGGACCAAGCCGACCTGTTCATCCTGCTGGACGACGCCCAGTTCACCCGCGGAGGCTGGCAGAACCGCAACTACATCAAGACGTCGCGGGGCCGCCACCTGCTGACCGCACCCGTACGGCACGACGGGTTCCGCCCGCTGAGCGAGACAGAGATCGACTACACCCGGCGCTGGGACCACGCCCACATCCGCACCCTGGAGCACGCCTACACACGAGCCACGTACCGCCATCTCCTCTCCACCATCACCACGGAGATCTACTGTCGGAAGTGGACGACGCTCAGCGAGCTGGCCATCGGATGCACCCTCACCTTCGGCCGGCACTTCCGCATCGAGACCCCCACGGTGCTGGCGAGCAGCCTCAACGTGCCCGGCAGCAGCAGCCAGCGACTGGCCGACCTGTGCCGTGCCGTGGGCGCGGATGCCTACCTCGCAGGCGACGGCTGCCGCGTCTACCTCGACCAACAGCCCTTCGACAAGGCCGGGATCGAAGTGCTGTGGCAGGGCTTCACCCACCCGCGCTGGCACCAGCTCCACCACCAGCACGGTTTCCTCAGCCACCTCTCCGCCCTCGACCTGCTGCTCAACACCGGGCCCGACGCCCGTGCCGTGCTGCGCAGCCCTCGTCTCTTCGCCGGAGCCACCCCGTGACCACCTCGCACGACATTCCGATGTGGCACACCTACCTGCCCCGCCCGGTACGGCGCCAGACCCACCTTGAGGTCGCGGGCCTCCTCAAGTCGGGGCGCATGGTGGACGGACCGCTGACCGAACGCCTGGAACAGGCAGTCGGGTCGGCGTTCGACCGCCACGCGGTCGCGGTCGCCTCCGGCATGGACGCCCTCGAACTCCTCCTCGAAGCAGCCGAAGCCCGCGGCCGGGACGTCCTGATCCCGGCGAACTGCTTCCCCTCCATCCCGGCCCTCGCCGAGCAACTCGGCGCCCGCCCCAGGCCCGTGCCCGTCGACTCGGTACACCTGGCAATGACCGAGCATGTCCCGGAACTCGCTGCCGACGCCCTACGGCCCATCGTCGTATGGGTCCACCACGTCGGCATGGTCGCCCCGTACGCCCGCCACACGATCAACACGCTCCGGGAGACGGGCCATACCGTGATCGAAGACTGCGCCTATCTGCTTCCCGGTGACCATCCCGCCGACGGCCCCGGTACCTGGGGGGACATGGCCCTGTTCTCGTACGCGCCGACCAAGCCGCTCAGCGGCAACGGCGGAGCCGTCGCGCTGCTGCGTAACGCCGCGGACGCCGGGCAGGTTAGCGCGCGGCGCTCCCACAGCGGCCAGGAACAGCGATGGCTTGGCGGTGACCGCTTCCACCGGGGACGGGCCATCACCGAGTTTGCTGCCGCAGTCGCCTACTGGCAGTGGCACCACCGGGCCGACACCCGCAGCACGCTCAACCGCCTGGCCAGCGCCTACACCAGCAGTTTCACCGCCAGTGACGGTCGAGTGCTGCCCGCCGGGCGCACGCCTCAGGACACCTGGGGTCGCTTCACGGTGGACCTGGCCACGCCCGCCATCGCCCGCCAGGCCCGCGAACGCATGGCGAAGAACAGCATCGCAACGAGCGTGATGTTCGACCTGCCGTGGAGCGGTTATCCCGCCCTGTCCGGTTCCCAGTCGTACGGGAACGATCTGCTCCAGCTCCTTCAGCGGACGGTCTGCATTCCCTACCACCCCACGCTCCAGATCCCTGATGTCCACCGTGTCGCCGAGTTCGTCACCGACGCCCTCAACCAAGGAGGACCCCAATGAGCACCAAGACCGCCGTACTCCTGGCCGCTGGACACGGCACCCGCCTCGGCCGCGACAAGCCGAGCCTCCTCTTCGGCGGCGAGACGCTGCTCGCCCGGCACATCCGGCAGGCCCGTCGCGCCAGCGTCACCGAGTTCGTCGTTGTCGCCGGACGACACAACGAAGACCGCGTCCGCGAGATCACCGCAGCCGTACCCGATCCGGAGCAGATCGAGGTCGTGCTCCAAGAAGGCCCCGACGCCCATGCGGCGGCTGCCACCGGCCTCGAACGCATCACGGAACGCGAGGCGGCGTTCATCTGCGGCATCACCGACCTGGTCCCCGACGACACCTACTCCACGATGGCCGACACCCCGGTCAACCCGGGGCTGACCGTCGCCGCGTTCGTACTGGAGCACCCCTTTGTCGGCGGGATGCTCGACTTCCATCCGGGCACCCTCGACCTGCTACGCATCGTCGAACGCCCGCCCGGCGGCTGCCCGCCCGGCCGCCTCGTCAACATCTGGATACACCACCTCGCGGGAAGCGCCTTCATATCTCAAATCGCCCAGGCGACACGGCAGCTCGGGGACTATGAAGAGGCCATCAACCAGGCGCTCGCCAACGGCAGCCACGGCACGGCACACACCGTCAGCGACTGGGAGGCAGTCAAGGACGAGACCAGCCTCGCCCGCGCCCACGAACGCTTCCACCCCCAGGACCCCACCGCAGCAGCGTGACCCGATCCTTCACGAAGGTGCCAGGCAGCCAAGGCCAGCACCGCCACGATCCCGAGAGCTCTTCAACTATGACCTCACACCGCACCCTGCACCTGGCTGTCACAGGCGGTGGCACCGGCGGCCACACCTACCCCGCCCTCACCACTGTCACGACCCTCCGCGACCGCCTCGCCCAACAGGGCACCGCACTGAACGTCACCTGGTACGGCGACGCCCAGGGCCTCGAAGCCCGCATCTGCCAGAAGCACGACATCACCTTCCGCCCGATCGCGACCGGCAAGGTCCGCCGCTCCCTCAAACCGGCCGCCGTCCTGCGCACCCTCATCGACATGGCCCGCGTCCCGTACGGCGTCCTCCAGGCCGCCGGATCGCTCGCCCGCCACCGCCCCGACGTGGTCCTGTCCACCGGCGGATACGTCGCCGTCCCCGTCGGCCTCGGCGCTGCCATCGCCCGCCGTCCCCTGGTCATGCACGAGCAGATCACCGCCGTGGGCCTAGCCAACCGCGTCCTGGCCCGGGTCGCGACGGCCGTCGCCCTCAGCCACGACTCCTCCCGCGACGCTCTGCCCCACCGCGCTCGCGAGCGCGCCCAGACCACCGGAAACCCCGTGCGGTACGCCCTGCTCCACGGCGAAGCCGACAAGGCACGCGCCGCCTACGATCTCGAATCCGGAATGCCGCTGGTCTACGTCACAGGCGGTGCCCAGGGAAGTGCCCAGATCAACCAGCTGATCACCGACATCCTCCCGGGGCTTCTGCCCACGTGCCAGGTCCTCCACCAGTGCGGCCCCGACAACCACAATCTGATGCTCGACAAGGCCCGCGCCCTTGAGCCCTGGATGCGCCACCGCTACCGGCCCGTGCCCTACATCGACGGTGGACTCGAAGACGTCTACGCGGCAGCCGACATCGTCATTTCCCGCGCAGGCGCCGGCACCCTCGCCGAACTCACCGCCATCGGCAAACCCGCCATCCTCATCCCACTGGAGCCCACCGCCGCCAACGAGCAGCGACGCAATGCCGAATACCTCGCCGAACGCGGTGCCGCCGTCGCCATCACCCGGCCAGACGTCACCTCGGACAGGCTCGCGGAGCACCTGACGCGACTTGTGGCTGACGAGCAACTGAGGGGAGAGATGGCCCAGAATTCACGCAAGCTCGGACGCCCGGGCGCAGCTGACGCTCTCGCCGACCTCGTCCTCAACCACGCCCGTCACCGGACGGGACGGCGCCACTAGGGGAGGACCCCGACCACCTGCTCGAATGCCGGGTACCCGTGCTCCAGATAGACAGGGACACCGGACTTCCGCGCCGCCAGCGCCTCCGACAGCCTTCGCCCGTCCGGAGGCGCCAAGCGCGCGATCGCCTCACCCGGGTCAAGGAACGCCCAGCCCCTCAACTCATCCTCCGGGGTACGGAACTTGGTCTGAGTCTCCTCGTTCACCACGCCGCCGTCGAAGACGTACACCACCTCTTCGAAGAACTTCCCGTCCTCCAGTACGAAGTCGGTGACGAGCATCCGGCCCACCGGCAGCGCAACACCCAACTCCTCGACGAGTTCACGTGCGGCGGCCTTCTGCGGTGTGTCCTTCGCCCGGCGTTCCATCCCGCCACCTGGGAACAGCCAGCGATCCCGGTGATAAGTCGGATGGACCAGCAGCACCCGTTCTCGCACGTCAGTGACTAGTACGCCGGAGGCCATCGGCCATACGTCGCGTACATACCCGGCGGACACCTCGGCGTTCGTCATGCAGTGGTTCCTAGCATCGGTAGTCGGCATCGGAAGCAGTAATCATGCCGAGTTTCAACTGACCTCGCAGACGACTCCCCGTCTCTTTGCCGACGAAGCCCAATGCCAGCCTTCCTGGGCAGGGCCCCCGGCCTCAGCGGCATCCGGAACAGCGTCGCAGCCCCGACAGGACGGTAGACAGAGCGATTGGTGTAACAGAACGCGGCGGCAGACGTTCCGGCAGCGAAGGGGGTTGCGCAATACGTCAACCCCCGCAGTGATCCGGAGGAACGGTGACGACCGCGACAACCCCCCTTTCGCCCAAGACTGGCCGCTCCCACCTGCAAGAGAACCTGTTCTCTTGGCTCACTCCCGAGGCGACCCCAAGCCCGGTGCCCGAACCTGAGCAGAAGACCGCTCCCCCGCCGGAGCCTCCGGCTGCCAAGCGCGAGACGCCCGACCTCTCCCACGTCTGGGTCGCCGCGGCCGAGGTCGAGGTCACTTCAAAGATCGCGAGCATCGCCGACTACCGCGGCAGCTTCAAGGCACCCGAGGGCATGCGCATCGACGCGCTTGAGGTCTACTGCAAAGGCTGTCGCCGTCCGTACGACGAGGTCCGGGGCCAGGACTGCACCGCCAAGATCGACAACACGCACTTGATCGGCGGAGACCAGACCAAGCGCGCGAAGCGGAAGATCCCCACTCCCCCGCCCAACGCCCGGATCATCCCCGGCGGCACCATCAACCGGCGCGGCATCACCGCCTACGTCTCAGGGGTGTCCCGCCCCAAGCGCTGAGCACGCGACACTAACGCCGCCCACTGTCCAAGGTGCGCGGCGTGACTACTCAGCGAACCTCCTGGGCGCTCGCCCGCGAAGCAGCCGGCCTGATCCTCACCGCGTTCGGCACGCTCGGCGTCCTCATCGCGCTGGGCATGATCCACCTGCTCCTCGGCCTATCCGCAACCATGGCCGGTCTACTCGTTGCGGGGACCTTGACCAAGCCGGAGCCGGACGCGCCCCGGTGGGCTCCCAGGCTGCGTTACGCAACCTGCGGTGTCGCCTTCGCAGGACTGGCCGGCTGCGCCTTCGCCCTGTACCTCCCCCTCGGTTTCCTCTGCGTTGCTCTCACGGCGGTTCTTGTCGGCCTGTGGCTTTCCAGCCGTGAGCCCGCAGCTGAGGGGGCTTGATGCCCCGCCGACTCTTCCCCGCACTGCGCGGTCTGCTCGTCCCAAGGACAACCGCGCCCGCAGCCCCTGCGCCAATAGAGACCAAAGACCTACTGGCCGGTGGCGGCGTCTACACGTCGATGTCGTACGCCGGTGTCACCAACGTCTGGGGCACTCCAGGCCGCGCTGACGGCTGGGACATGGAACGCGTCATCGCCGAGGGCTATGAGCGCTCAATCTGGACCTTCAAATCAGTTGAGGCGATCAGCAAGCACACCTCCACCCTTCCGATCCAGATCGGCCGCGGCGGTGACGAGCGGGAGTTCGCAGAAGTCCTAGAGGACCATCCGATCCTGCGTCTGCTGAACAAGAAAGCCAACCCCTTGGAGACCGGTGACGTCTTCAAAAAGCGCCTGTCTGCGCAGCTCCTTCTGTCGAAGAAGGGCGTGTTCATCGAGAAGACGTTCAGCCGCGGGGGCGTGCTGACCCGGCTCGACCTGCTGCCACCAGACCGCGTCCAGATCATTCCGGACGACGAGAACGCAAGCTACGTCAAGCACTTCGAGTTCACGGACTACGCCGGGCACATCCGGGAGCTCAAGTCGAAGAACGTCATCTGGCTACGGGATCCACACCCGACCGACCCCTTCTGTGGCGTCACCCCGCTGGAGGCCGCAGGCCTGTCGGTCGACCTGGACATCAAGGCCCGCACCTACAACATCAGTTTCATCGACAACGATGGCCGCCCCGGCGGCGTCATCGGCATCGACCTCGATGGCGTCGACTCGGGCGAGGTCGACCGGCTCCAGAAGCGCCTCGCCCCGGGCGCCCACAACGCCGGTCAGCTCACCCTCGTCGGGACCGGCCCCGGAGGCGTGTCCTACGTCGACACCTCCGCGCGGCCCCGCGAGATGGCGTACGAGACGCTCTCCAGCGTCGCGAAAAACGAGATCCTCTCTGCGTTCGGTGTGTACGAGAGCATCATCGGCAACGCCTCCGAGCGGACGTTCAACAACGCCGACCGCGAAGAGTGGAATTTCTGGGCGCACACCGAGCTGCCCCACCTCAAGCTCATCGCGTCGGCGTTCGACCCCGACCTGCCCGACGACTGGGAGATCCGGTTCGACACCAGCGGCGTGCAGGCCCTGGAATTCCCGCGCCGTCAGGCCCGTGAGGAGGCCCGCGAAGAGTTCTCTGCGGGCCTGATCACCGTCGACGAGTACCGGGAAATCGCCGGCCGCCGCCCGTTCAACGTGCCGCAGACCCGCGCCTTGTGGATCAACCCGCAGAAGGCACCCATCCCGGCCACGAAGCAGGACGCTATCGAGCTTGGGCTCGCCGAGCCACCGCCCGGTGCAGGCGAAGGAACGGGCCTGGGACCCGGGTTGGCTCCGCCCGCGATCGGCGGGGACGAGTCCGCCGCCACGTCGGTCGAAGCAGCCCGAGCACTGGAACCGGGCCCGAGCGCTACGGACGACGTCACTGCCGCCCGCGGCCAGGCGCCCCTCGAACTGCCCGCCGGGCAGGGCGCCACCGCGGCGGACGCTGTCGCGGCTGCCCGCTCAACGATCGCCGAAGCACCCTCCGGGGATGCAGCGGCCGACGTCGCAAGCGCCCGCATCAGCCCCGCCATTGAGCAGCAGACCGGCCCGGCGCACGAAGACGTCGAGACTGCCCGCCAGCCCGAGACGAAGGCCCTCACCGGGCAGGGTTTCGAGGTCACCGACGACGACTATGACGACCTGGCCGAAGCCGTGGAGGAGGCCCTCATCGCCCTCCTGGCCAAGCAGGAGGGCGTCATAGCCGCGCGGATCCGCGCCCCGAAAGTCCGCAAGCACACCCGTTTCTGGGAGCCCGAATACGACAACGACACCCGCGGCGGTGATGCGAACCTCGACGAGGATCGCATCGTTTCCGCCGCACGCTGGGCGGAGGAGACCACCAACGCTCTCGCCCCTCTCCTGCAGCGGGCAGCCACCCGTACCGCCCGCAAGCTGGGCCAGACCCTCACCGGCACCGACACGGTGCCCGCGGCCGCCATCGCGGCGGCCCTGATCATCGCGGCGTACGCCGGCGACGCCGTGACCACCTTCCTCAGCGAACTGGCCGACGTCCTGCGCGACACCCAGAACGCGCCGGACCTCGACCTTGAGTCCCTCGTGCACACCGTCGGCGGCTTCTACAACTCGGCCGTGCCCGCCCTGGTTGCCCGGGTCGCCGAGACGTGCGCGGTGTCCACCATCAACGGGGCTGCGGACGCTGCGGCGGAGTCCGCAGGCCCGGACATCGTCCGGACGTGGATCACACGCCAGGACGACCGTGTACGGCCCGCGCACAAGGCGCTGCACGGCACAACGCTGTCAGTCGGCACGCCGTACACCGCCGACGGATTCCAGCTCCGCTACCCCGGCGACCCCTTCGCCCCGATCGCCCTCACCATCAACTGCCGTTGCCGCCTGCACTACGACACCGACGACTAAGCCAGCACCCCCTCGCCCCGCTCTCACCGCCAAGGAGTCCCATGAACCGCCTGATCAGATTCATACGCAGAAACACCAGCGCAGTCCTGTGGGGCGGCTGGGCCCTGTTCTTCGTCGTCTACGAGTCCATCGCCCTACTCAACAGGAAGGATGGCGACACCCTGAGCGAGAACACGCGAGGTCTCTTTCGTATCCGCAAGTCGAAAGCCGGGCGGGCAGTGTTCACGGTGGCCATCGCGGGAGGCGCGGTGTGGTTCCTGCTCCACATCCTCACCGAGACGATGTGATCGGCCCACGGGCCCCGATAGCCAGATGCGAGCTCGGAGGCCAAGGGTGCGGCCGGAGACAGCCCGTAGTGGGTAGCGCGCGACGCTAAGCACCCGCGGTGTGCATGGTCCGCGGCATGCTGAATCGCCCCGCTGAGTCGCAGGACCTGAGTGACGGTCTAGAGGTCAAAGCCGCCCGCCGCAAGTGGAACCCCGCGCTGCACCCGCGCGACTCAAAGGGCCGGTTCATCGAGACAGGCGGCACGGTCCGCCTGTGGGGCGGCAAGCTCGCGCGCGTAGTCCGCGCACTTCCCAACGACCGCATCCTCGTCCAGGACCAGACCACACCCGGCGAATTCACGGGACGCAGGCACACCACTAGCGCCAAGTGGGTGTCCATGGTCGCCCGCCCCGACGGCTCCGCGCCCACTGAGAACGAGGACAAGGTCGTCGCGGAGGACGAGAAGCGCCTCCAGGACCCACGCCGCGGCAACGGCGTGGCCCGAGACGACGACGGCGACCCGAGCACCCCCAACGACCCGCACGACAGCGACGACCAGGGCCGCCCCATCGGCAACGACGAAGACGGCGACGGCCCCGACGACGATGACGACCAGGACGAGCCCGCCGACGGCCGCCACCCCGTCAACACCGCTGCTCTGCCCAACCGGCAGCACGCGGCCGGCGCCCGATTCACCGACACTGCGGCGGTCCGCCAGCACTTCACGCAGCTCGCCGACCGGCCCGGCCAGAACCCGGACATGTCAAAATTCCTGCGGTCCGTCGCGAACGACGACGACCTGCAGACCAGCAACAGCGGCCGCCTGGTCGTCCTCCGCGACGACGAGACGCACCGCTGGTACTTGTCATCGGCCGGCACCGGACAGCGCATGGGCCTCGCCGGAGACTTCGACAGCCCGCAAGAAGCCGCCCAGTTCGCCGACCACCTTGAGGCCACCACTCGTACCGATGGCCCGAACGGCGCACCGTTCGACTTCTCCGACCCTGACGCTGACAAGACCGCCGGATCCTGGAAGTCCAGCAAGGGCGAAAACATCCCGGCCGCCATCAAGCGGACCCGCCAAGAGTTCGACGCCGCCCGGCCCGCCCCCGCGGCCCCGCCCACCGACAGCAACACCGTGGCGACCGTCAGCCGCGGGGACCTCAAGCCCGGTGACCACATCAAGGTCACCGTGGCCAGCAGCAACGTCGAATGGCCGTCCAGCACCCGGGATCAGGACAAGCCGAAGACGGTCACCGTCGAGGGCACGCTCGCCTCCACCTACGACGAGAGCAGGTGGGCGCCCCTGCTGGACGCCACCCTGACCACCCCGGACGGCACAATCATGACGTCGGGCGACAGCGTGCGTCTTCGGAGCCTTCCAGGCCAGGTGGCGGTGTCGGGCCACGCCGACGACTACGTCCCTGAGCCGGTCCGTGCTGACCGCGTCCGTGTCGGCGACGTCGTCGCGGGCGGCGAGTTCGGCCACGTCATCACGGACGTCAACCGGTACCCCGAGGGGCGGACCTTCACCACCCGCCATCTCGGTGGTCGCCGTGAGGTCCACCAATTCGGCGCGGACACCGGCGACATGATGAACATCATCCCGAGGGCCCGCCGCCGCCCGGAGGACGTACAGCGCAGCACGAACCGAATGGAGCAGCACGCCAACAGCGCTGACGCCAAGGGCGCGGCTGCGGCCGTCCTCAAGGACTGGGCCGCAGCCAACGAACTCACCGATAAGCAGTGGCCGGACGGCGCGCCCGAGGCATTCCGCGCCCTGGTACAGCACTTGCAGAACGTCACGGACGAGCCCAAGGGCGCTGAGGGATACCGCCGGAACAGCCAGGCCATGCGTGGGGCACTCGCCGCCATCGACGAGTTGGACACCGACGGCCTGGACCGCGGCATGCTCCAGGCGCTGCACCGCCTTGAGGAGCGCCTGGACGAAAACGCCGACCGGTTCGAGGCCGACTCCCGGGCGATTACGGAGAACAAGAAGAGGCGAGAAGCCGAGGCCAACAACCCCGGCGACGCCGGAGAACAGTCTTCCGGTTCAGCCCCGTCGGGCGGGACCGAGTCGTACGACCCGCGTTTACGTGAGGAGACCGACGAGAACGGCAGCATCACGTACTACCGGACGCCGCAGGGTGTCAGCCGTGACGTCGGTGGACGTTTCGGTGTCGGCGAGCCGGTACGTAGCCCGCAGGGCGAGACGTTCATCGTTGTCAGCGGGAACGACGACGGCACGGTCAACGGGCGTAAGGAACCGTTGAACAGCGACGCGCCGCTGGGACGGTCCGAGACGTTCCCGGCGGACGATCTGCGGAGTATGGACGGGTTCCGTCCCTGGCGGCTGGATGCCGCGCCAGCTGCGGCTGACGACGGCACCCCGAGCCCGGATGACCCTGAAGTCAGGTTGAGCCCTGATGAGGTCAACGCGCCCGCGGCCGCCGCGCGCGCCGCCAAGGCCCCATCCGCGATGAACGATCCGGAGATCCGCGACGAGATCGTCTCCCTATTGGAGGCGGAGATGGCCAACGGCGGGGAACTGTCAGGCGTCGACCGCACCCGGCTGCGGGTCCTGGAGGCGGAGGAGGCCCGCCGTGCGGGCCGCAAGCCGAAGGAGGACCCGAAGCCGAAGGCGAAGCCCGTAGCTGAGCCCGACGGCATGTTCGATGTCGGAGGCCAGGAGGAGGAGCAGCGACAGGCCGCCGACTTCAACAACCCGGACGACCAGCCGGCCGACGCGACCGGCACGCCCGACATGTTCGCGGCCGCCGAGGGCCGAGACACCAGCAACCTGCGGCCGCCGCAGATCCGCGCACCCATCGACCTGCAGCAAGGGGATCGGTTCGTCGACGCCGACCGGCGCACGCACACCGTGGCGCAGAAGCCGGTACGTACGGGCCGTGGCCGGGTCCTGGTCGTGACGGAGGACGGACAGCAGCACTTCCTTGCCCCGGACACCGAGATGCGGGTGCTGTACCCGGACGAGACCGCCCCCGAGGTACCCAAAACAAACGGCCCCGGCGGCAACACCACAAGCACGGACACGCCGGAGGGCGACGACCCGTCCCCTAACGTGCCGGAAGGCGAGACGACGTCGGCCGCCGACGAGGAGACCGCCGCACCGGAGGAGACCCCCGCACCGGACGCTGCAGATGCCTCGCGCAACACCGACACTCCGACGGGTGACGAGCCCGCCGCGGCCTCGGACCAGATTGTCATCGACCACAGCGGCACCGGGACCACCGTCCGCTTCCCCACGCCGAACGGCATGGTCAGCGACACCGAGTTCGAGGCGCTGCAACGGATGGGCTTCAAGCCCAGCAGGAACAGGACGCAACCGCGGTTCTTCTACCTGCAGAGCAACACGACGCTGTCCCGCCGCACGGAGAAGGTCCGCCAGCTCAAGAAATGGCTGGACGAGCAGAACCTCGCCTACCAGGAACCGACAGAGTCAAACGCCGCGAAGCCGGAGCTCACCGAGGAGCAGCTCGAACAGATCAAGGATCAGCACTTTGCCCCCGCGGGCACCTGGGCGGTCACCGACTTCCAGCCCGGCGACGAGGTATGGATCGGTCGTCAGTGGGACACAGTCGACTCGCTCGGCCCGAAAAACCTGCGCCTACAGTCCCGCGGTTCCATGGCGTACAACCGTGTCCTTGCTCGGCGCCGCGGCGACCAGATCCGAACCATGTTCGACGCCCCGGAAGACGACGGCACGCCCCGCCCGGGAACCACCGACCCGAAGCAGATGCACGACGAGCGGATCGCGGAGGAGCTGGCCCAGCTTCGCGGCGCCGCTCTGCCCGAGGGCAACGACCCGTCAGCACGGGCCGTACGCCGACAGGTCAGCGGTCGTATTCAGGCCCTCACCGACCGGCAGGCCGAGCTCGAATGGGAGCGCCGCCGCAACGAGAGTGAGCGCCGTAGCCAGTCCCTCCTCGTGCGGCAACCGGAGCGGCTCGCTGAGAGGAAGGCGGAGCAGGTCCAAGGCCGCGACGGTACCCCCCTGGGCATCGTCTATCCGGAGAAAAAGGGGAAGTGGCGCATCGTCGACCGCGACGGCCGCCTGCCCTCCACTGAGACGTATCCGACGCGCGCGGTCGCCATAACCGCCCTCCACAGGATCACCAATATCCGCAACGACCGTGCCGGAGAGGGGTGGAAGCACTCCGCGTGGGACGACGTCCGGGCGGGAGACACCATCCGCGTGCCCGAGCTGGGCCGCATGGAGAGCACCGGCCGCAGCATCGTCACCGGCTGGTCGGAGCCACTTGAGGTATCCGAGATCAGCCGGGGAGACCTGGGCCAGGTCCTGCTCTCCGGCCGCCGCGGCGACGAAGACGTCACGCTCGAAATCGGTCGCGCCCACGCCTCGTACGGCACGTCCAAGCCCGGCACGGTGCCCGACCGTGAACGCAGCGACGCCGGCGGCGGCATGCCCTGGCAGCAGATGCGCCCCGAGGACTTCGGCCAGGACGAGACCCCCGCCCCGGCCGCCGACTCGGACACTCCGCGGCCCACAGACGAGTTCGGCACCCCGGACCTGATCGCCAACGGGCAGACCGACGACACGGACGCTTCCGACGATGCCACGGCGCCCGACGCGCCAATCCGGGACACGTCACCGGCGGACATGACCGACGACGACATCAGCGCCGAGCTTGAGGAACTGCAGGCGTGGCAGGACCGGCACGTCGCGAGCACCGGGGAAGGCCCGCGGACACAAGGCAACCTCATGCTCGCGCTCTCGCCCGTCGGCAACCGCCGGGGGCACCTGTGGGAGGAGCGCCGTAAGCGCGAGAGCGCCCGCAAGGATCGGGAGAAGCGGGAAAAGGAGAAGCAGGAGAGGGCGGAAGCACTAGCGCGGGCCGAGATCGGCAAGCGCAACGCCGACGGCTCGTATCCGGTGACCGTCGACGGCGAGGACGCTGGCACCGTCAGCCAACTCGCCCGCAAGTGGGAGTACACCAACGCCGAAGGGCACAGGTCTCCCGACTTCCACCCCAGCCGCGCCGACGCGGTGGCCGCGCTCGTCCGCAATGTCGACGTCAGCCAGCAGAACGCTGACCGAAGCGACCGGCAGGAACAGGCCCGCAGCGAGACCCCCAACGGGTGGGTTCTTGGTGACCGCGCCGACGTCGCCGAGAACGACATCATCCGCGTGCCGCGTATGCGCACCGACCAGAATGGCAGGCCGTACCCCGAGGGCTGGGGCGAGCCGGTTCGTGTCCATAGGGTGGAGCGCAGGGACGACGGCACGGCGATCGTGAGGTTCTCCAACTTCGACGGCTCGCACGCGTGGGGCTCGCCCCTCTTCCTGGACGGCCCCGACGACACGTTCGCGTGGGCCAGCGACCGCACACGGCCGGAGCCGACCCCAGCATGGCACCACGAACTCCGTGCCCGCATGGCCGACATCGGCGACGACATCTCCACGCTGCAGAACAGGGACGGCCTACAGGACCCGGAGCGCATCCAGCGTCTGCAGGACGTCATCCAGCGCGTCAGCAGGGCCGAGACGGACGATCTACAGAGCGACCTCCGCCAGATCCGCGACGAGGCCGCATGGATTGAGGGTCAGTTCGACGACCCGGACCTTGAGCTGCCGTACGAGACGCGCAGGACCAGGTCGTGGGCCACCGCAGCCCGTATGAAGGCCGAGCGGGACCTTCGGTATTCGGACTTCCAGCAGGGGAGCATCGAGGGGCCGTCCACTGTCGCCCCTGAACCGGAGCGCGACGTCCGAAGCAGCCGGGCGCAGGACCTGTTCGGCGAGGGCATGAACGCCGTGGGCGGCGACTCACTGCCGGAGATGCAGGAACTCAACGACCGTCTCGACCGCGTCGACTCCGCCGAGGACCGGGACGCCGAGCTCCGCGACATCGCGGACCGCATGGACGCGCTCGCCGAGCAGTACGAACTCGCCGGACCGCAGGGTGAACTCGCTGCCGACCGGTTCCGTCGCGCTGCGCGCGTTGCCCGCGGCGAGCAGGACGACCGCGGTGAACGCCGCGGTGACGACGAGGACCAGACCGACGACAGCAACAGCCCCGACGGCGAGTCCGACGACAACCAGGACGACACCACCAGCACCCCAGAGGGCGAGGACGGCGACGGCGGGGCGCCCGACCCGGTAGGCGGGCCTGATGGCGGGGGTGCGGGCACGCCCGAAGCTCCCGGAGATGGCAGTGGCCCGGGTGGCAACGACGACGGCCCCGGCAACCGATCCGACGACGAACAGGACCGTCCGGACCCGGACGAGGAAGACGATGAGGACCAGCGGGAGCGTCGGCGTCGCAGTAACCGCGGTGGCGGCAACGGCGGCCCCGACGGGGGCCGCCCCGGAGGCCCTGGCCTGCCGCACCTTCGGGTTCCGGAACTCGACGCGCCGGACACGACCGGCGGGAGTGGCGACAACGGCACTGGTGGAAACGGTGGAGTGGGCGACAGCGGCCGGGGCCGGTCGTCTCGTCGGCACGCCGATATCGAATCCCTGCGCAACGCCTGGAAGACCGGCGAGGGACTCACCCCGGCCGAGGACACCCCCGAACGGCGCGCTCTCCTTGCCGAGGCCGCGGACCGGGAAGGTCTCACTCTGTCACCCGAGGGCGGGCTCGTCATGTGGCCGGAGCCGCAGGTCGACGGCACCCCCCTGTGGCGCTTCGCCCAGGCCCGCAACGGCACGAACCTGCCCGGCATCACCCTGTCCGCCAGCGATCCCGAGGAAGTCCGGGCACTCGCCGCCCGGTTCGAGGAAATCACCGATGCCAACGGCGACCCCTTCGACTGGAACCGGCCGTGGGGCCCCAGCAGCATCACGCAGTGGCGTGACGGAGAGGGCCGCAACCTTCCCGGCGCACTGAACGCGGTACGCGACGACTACGAGCGTGAGCGGGTCGGCGGGTTCACACTGCCCGAGGACCTCACCACCTTGAGCAGCGAGGAACTGGACGCCGCATTCAGCCAGGGACTCGGCCCGGAGGACCAGCAGCGCGTGATGGCGGAGATGGACCGCCGCGACAACTTCGTCGACGCGCGGGTCCGTGCGGCCGCGCCGGAGACTCCGCCCGCGAATGCCGAGGAGACGGAGAGTCGCAGCCGCGCCATGGACGAAGCGCTGAACCAGGGCGGTGCGACGGTCACGCAGCCCACCCCAGCCACCCCGGGAAACCTGCGCCGCGAGTTCGACGCCCTCGACGAGGAGCGCTACCAGGCCGCGCTGCAAGTCACCGGTGGGCGCATGCTCAGCCCCGAGGCCGAAGCCGAAGGCGTCGACCCACGCGACTTGTTCTCCCACCGCAAGTTCACCAACAAGCGGTCCGAGGAACTGGCGTCGGACGAACTGCGCGAGTGGTGGAACAGCAACGGCCGGATGACGTACGCGTCGTACCGGCAGCGCGAAGCCGACCGTGTGCTGCAGGCCGAGTTCGCTGACATCGACGAGGCCCGCTACCTGGCCGCGATCGAAGCAACGAATGGATACTTCGTCGATCGCAGGTACAAGTACGACGACACCGTCGACGAGCGGACCCTGTTCTCCGGCGGCAGCCTGTCATCGCGCGACCGGTGGAAGGAGTACGCCAGCGAGGAACTGCAGGAGTGGTTTGACGCCAACGGCGGCCGCCTGACGTTCAACCAGTACAAGCAGAAGCGCCGCGACGCCGCGCGCATCGATCTGCAGGAGCACCAGGAGGAGCAGCGGCGTGCCGCCGAGACCGGTGAGCCGGTCGACGATGGCACCGTCACGGCCGCCGACGTCACCCCCGCCCCGCCGTTTAACGCCCTGCGCGTCGAGAGCGAGGAGGACGCCGGGTTCCGCTTCGGCGGCCGCGACCAGATGCAAGCGTTTGCCGACCGGGCCGAGATCCGTCCCAGCGGGATGGGCGACTCCGAGTCCGTGTGGTTCAACGGCCAGCAGATCGGCTCAATCTCCAGCCTGCGCCAACCCAGATCCGATGAGTCGCCGGTATGGGACGCGCGTCCCTTCTTCGGCCTGGGTGTGGACCGGCACAGCCGTTCGCGGAGCCGTGACACGGCCGTCGCCAACCTCGTTGTCCGCGCGCTGCAGGACGGCACCGCGGACCCGGCGAACCCGAGCGACGACGTATGGGACACCGTCAGGGCGAACCTGGCAAGTATCCAGAATGATCTTCCGGAGCTCCCGCAGGCTCTACGGAACGCCCCGGAGACCAGCGCCCGCTACGAGCGGCTCAAGGACACGGTCGACGCGTTCCGTGACCGGCGTTCCCCGAGCGGGGACCTCCGTCAGGACCTGGTGCAGGCGCGCGATGACTTCACATGGCTGCGCCAGGCTCTGGACGGTTCCAAGCGGAACCAGAAGCAGCGCGACGAGATGTCCGAACTGGGCAGGCGCTCCTTCTGGGCGGACCGCATCCTCGACGCTCTCGGCGATCCGGACAACGACGTCGAGCGGCCCCGTGGTGACGACGAGGAGCAGACCACCAACATCCCGCCGTCCCCCGAGCCCCCAGCGCCGGACGAGCCCGTGAACACCCCGGAGGACACCCCGCGACCCCCGGCCGAGCCCGCCCCGGAGCCGGAGCCGGAACCGATCGGCGGCCGGCCCGCGCACTGGGCCCGGGTCGAGGACTTGGTGCCCGGCGACATGGTCCGCATGGACGGCACCACCAAGAAGGGCAGGCCGATCCAGCGCGCGGGGTACGTCTACACCCCGCCCGTACGCGTGGAAGTGACCCGCCGCGGCCGCACTCAGTACGAATGGCGAACCTGGGTCACCGAGAACTCCGACGGAACCGGCGCGGCCGCGAACGTCTACACGTCCGCCAAGGCCACCGCGGCCCGCGCTGAAGCACCAGACAACCTCGCGCCTGGGTCGCCGGTCAGTGGCGCCCAGGCCTCGCTCCGCTCCGGTGACCTGCCGAACCAGATTCCGGCAGACCGCCACGGCCGCGGCCTGTTCCCCGGCAGCACCGTCACCGGCCCCAACGACCGTGAGGGCACTGTCACCGGCGCCACCGACACCACCGCGGCGGTGCGCTGGTCGAACGGCGACGACACGCCGTCGCTGTCGCCGACCACGCTCACCGTCACCGACAGCCAGCGCCCCGACGGCTGGACCCCCTCCGGGCAGCGCGTGACCACGCAGCACATCGTCAGCGACACCGACGGCGCGCTCCTGGGCCCCGTCGACACCGTCGAAGGCGACAACGTCACCGTCATCACCGCCGACGGTTCCATCACGCGCAGCGCCGGAGATCTCCGCATCACCGGGGAAGTCCGCGACGACGTCCCCGCGGTGGCCCCGGTTGCCGCTCTCGACGAGCCGGCGGCCTCGGATCTCAAGGACGGCGACGTCGTGCTCCTGGACCTCGACGGCAAACTCGCCACCGTCGCCATCACCAGTCCACCCGACCGGGACGGAGACCGCGTCACGCTGCAGTACGCCGATACCACCACGGGCGAGATCGGAGAAATCAACGTCGACGCCCGCGCGATCCTCCCGCGCGCTCAGGGTGCAGACGGGGGCGCCCCGAACCTCGGTGCGGACGACGCCCCCGAGCCGGACGACGACTTGGTCGTGCACCCGGCGCCGCATGTCGTGGATCCAGTGACCGGGCCGACCATCGACCCCGGCCTGACCATGGGAGACCGGACCGTCATCGACGACCAGGCCGACGGGCCGGACGACAACCCGGATGCCCACCAGGCAGCAGTCCGGATCACCTCGGACCTTCCCGTCACCCCGGAGCAGGCCATCGCGCTCGCCTCGCAACTGCGGGCCACGGCAGACCCCTCCACGTCCGAGGGACGTGCCGCTCTGCGAGCTGCGGACCACCTCGACCGCGCGGCGGGCCGGAACCCGCCCGCGGGCCTCGACCGGCCCCGTCCGTCGAACGCCGCTCAGGTCAGCGACGGCGACCTGATCGCGATGCCCGACGAGCGCCAAAGTGACCAACTGCGCACCTTCCGTGTCATCGATGCCGAAGACGGCCCCGGGGGCGTGCGCAGCTTCCTCCTGGAGGACGAAAACCAGCAGTGGCGGCGCCGACTCGTCCACGGAGCGATGCCCGTATGGCAGCTTCCCGAGGCCGAGCCGGACCCCGTCACCCCACCCGACGCCGACGACACCACCCCGGACACTTCCGCCCCGAGTGCTCCCAGCGCTCCGGATGAGCCCACGGCCCCCGTTGCCCGGATTCGCCCGGGAGGCCTGCGTATCGGTGACGTCATCGACGCACCCGTGAGCCGGACCGGCTACCAGCTCAACGGCCACCACCGGCTGACACTCATCAGCGAACCGCAGCACAGCGGATGGTGGATGCAGCTCACCGGCATCGACGAGGACGGCAACGTTCACGACTTCGGCCTGCACAACGGCCGCGCCGTGAACGTCTACGACCGCAACCGGCCCACCCCGGCCCTCCCGCCGGTCGGAACGCCCCGCGACCCGAATCAGACGTCGCAGCCCGACATCGACCGGATGGTCAGCGACCACGCCCGCACCCTCGCCGCCCGCATCATCGACGAAGCCGTCGCAGGAACGGAGCCGCCCGCCGATATCCACGCCCTGCGCGAGCAGATCGCCGAGCACCTCACGGACGACGCCCTGAATAGTGCCCGCCAGACAACTCGCAACGACGGGCTCGCCGCGCTGGACGCCGCAGGCATCACCGGCCGAGACCGGGGCGCCGCCCGGCGCCGCCTGCGGGAAACCCGCGAGCGGGTCCACGCGGAGACCGTGCGGGCAGCCCTGCGCACCATCAACGACCTCGAACCGCTCCCAGGCGAGAGCAACGAGGAACTGGCGGCCCGCGCACGGGACTTGCTGCGCCTCATCCCCAACCAGGTCGCCACGAGGCCCCCGGCAGCGCCCCCCGGCGCCGACCCGGCCGTCAACCGGACGGTCACCGGCCACGCCGGCGACGCAGTGAAGGCGCTTCTGCGGCAGCTCCGGGCCGCAGGAGTGGACCCTGGCGACGCCGAACGGATCACCCGCATCCTCACCCAGCAGATGGCAGGGTCCCGGCAGTCGACCGCGCGTCGGATCGCGGCCCGGGTTGCCGCAGCGTCCCCGGACGCAGGACGGCAGCCGGGCCTCCTCGCCCGGATCGTGGCTCTCCTCATCCGCATGGCCAAGCGGCTCTCGGAACTGGTGAAGGCGAGCGCCCAGAAGATCGCAGAGAAGTACCAAGGTGCACGGGAGCGGCTGGCCCGCCTGCGGGCGTTCCTCGGCCGCATGGTCCGCCGTGTCCGGCAGTGGCCGGAAGCTCGACGCCTTGCCCGCCTGCACCGCGCAGTGAACCTGCCGGACGCTGACGGCCAGACGCTGGCCGCCCGGATCTCTCACTGGGCTGGCCTGATGCCGGAGCCGGGCCGCTTCGGTCAGGCGCAGCGGCGCGTCACCCTCTGGCGCCCGACCACGTGGGGGCAGCTCGCAGCCGGTCATCTCCCGGACCGGTCCGACCGTGTCCAGTGGACGCCGGACCGGGCGGCCGACGGCGGCCCCGGCCTGACCGCGCTTCGCCACATGGCGGCTCTGCGGGCAGCCGGCCGTGACGTCGACCAGGACGTGACCAGTCGTCTGTCCGCCGCACTCGGCGACGACTTCGGCGACGATCCGCACGCCACGCTGCAGGACGCGGACGACTACGTGGCCACCAGCGAGCGGCGCCTGGTCGGTCTGCAGGCGGCCCGCAGCGGCGCGACCATTCCGGACGACCCGGATCTGGAGGTCGAGATCGACGCGGCCCGTACGGAGTTGTCGACCGCTCGCCGGCAGTACGCGGACCTGCGAACCCGTTATGCCGCCGCGGTGCCCGACGCCGTGGCCGCGGCCCTGGCCGATATCCGGGACATGGGCCCCGAGGGCAGCTCCGCTCTCGTGTTCGGCCCGGACACAGATCCGGACGCGGAGCGGGCTGTGCGGGGCGTGCAGCGCCTCATCCCGCGCGCATGGCTCAACACGGCCGTGGCGCGCCGTGTGACGGCCGTGAACGGCGCCCAGGGCGGCTACGAGCCACAGGGGCAGCGGATCACCGTTGCCGACCTGGCCGACGCGGGCATGGGCACTGCCGGGTACGCCCTGGCGCAGCACCTCGCCCGGCACTTCGGTGATCTGGATGCCGCACAGCGCGCGTTCTTCTTCACCAGGACGCACACCGGCAGGCCGGGCGCCCGACGGATGCAGCTGAGTGCCCTGGAACGCCTGCTGCGCCGCCAGCAGACGCAACCGGAGACCGGTGACAGTCTCGCAAGATCCATACAGGCGATGTTCAGCGGCGACTGGTACCAGGACGACGACTTGCGTGCGTTCCTCATGGGCCTGATGGCCACCAGGTAAGGAGAGCAGTGTTCACCGTCACCGGTGCTTTCGACGATGCAGCGACCTACACAGTGCAGATCACCGGGAGGGCCGCCCGCCCGGTGGTCGGGTCGTACCGGGCCGCGGAGCTCGTGAAGCTCCACGAGGGGGCGACAGTTGCACTGTCACCGACCGGCCCCATGGTGGCCGTTGCGGGAGACAACGAGGCTTCCGTTCTCGCGGTGCTCCGCGAATACACCAACGTCATCGAGGAGAGCGGAAGTGCACCGAGTCAGGCGCGGGTGCCGGGCATCTGAACGGGTTCCAAGATCATTCTTGCCCAATTGGACAAGGCTGATCTTGCTCTGATGGTGGTGGCGACACTAGCTGTCCCGCATGCCCATTCTCCGCCCGTGACCAGATACGGATTCGCCATCAAGGCCCTTCCCAACCCCAAGGGCGGTAAGCCGTTCGGGGACGACGAGAACGAAGAGACCGCGGGCGCCGAGAGGACCTCCCCGGGCAACCTCGAATCGGGCAACCCCGGCGGGGAGCTGCCCGCAGCCCCTGCCGGCAACCCGCCCGTGGACCCGACTGCGGACGATGAGCCCGACAAGCTGGCCGATGCAGCCGCTGCAAGTTCACCGCCCGGCGCAGAGACCAGAAGCGACCCGGCGGCCACGGATGCACCCCCCGAAGGGGAGGGCGGAGACGAACTGCAGCCAGACGCCCCGCCGCCCCCGGACGGCGACGCCAGGCCCTGGGCCGGCGACATGTACAGCGAGGGCGACGAGAGTGACCCAGAGGCCGCGTTCGCCGCCTACACGGGCGTCGACGGCGAACAGGCTTGGCTCGACCGGGCCCCGGACGCCACACTGACCGGATGGCTGCGTGATTCCACCAGCCAGGTGTGGCGCTACACCGACGCCGACGCCTGGGCGGCCGACGTCGAAGGCGCGCAGATGACCCGCACGCACGGCCCCGAAGAAGAGGGCACGGACACCTCGCAGGAGCCCGCCAGCCCGCAGCAGCCCGACAACCGCGGTGTCCAAGACCAGATGTTCGCAGGCCAGTAAGAGGAGCGAAGACAGTGGAGCTCGACCGTCAAGCCTTCCAGGCACTCCTCGATGAGGGGAAGGCTTCGTTCGCCAACGGCGACCCCTACGATGCGTGCCCGTACGACAGGAACGGCGACGCCGAGGCCCAGTTCGGATACCGCTACTGGGCCATGGGGTGGGGAAGGGCCCGCGCGGCGGCTGAGTCCGTAGCCGCGCAGCAGGCGGCCAGCACAGGACACTAGGCAGACGCGAACGGCACGGTGCCCGGCGGCCCACTGTCCACCGCCGGAGGATCCCCGCCGTGCCGACCGCCGCTCCACCGTCCAGATCCGCAGTACCCAGCACCTTCCAGCGAGGCACCAGCCGGGCAATCTACGCCGTCACCGGTGTCGTCGATGAGGTCAACGACCTCATCGTCCCCGGCGCCTTCGCCCGCACCCTGGCCGCACGGCCCGTCAAAACCGTGTGGCACCACGGGTGGAAGGACCCCGTCGGAGTCGTTCTCGAATGCGAGGAGTGGCTGCCCGGCGATCCGCGATTCGCGAGCATCCCCGACTGGCCCGCCGAAGCCGGCGCCCTGGTCGCCACCGTCGCCTACAACATGCGCACGCGCGCGGGCCGCGACGCCTACGAGCAGGTCAAACAGTGGCATCAGCACAAGCAGGCCGCGTTCTCCATCGGCTTCCGCGTCGCAGAGTCCGCCGCGAGTCTGCGCAGCGACGGCGTACGCGTCATCCACCACCTGGACCTCTTCGAGGTCTCGCCCGTCCTGCACGGCGCCCACCCCCTGACCCGCTCCCTCGAAGTGAAGTCAGGCATCGGCCAAGCCGACCACGACGCTCTTGAGTACAAGGCCACGCCCTCTCACGTCGAAATCGACATCGCCGCATCCGCGCAGAGCGAGGACGCCGTCAAGGTCGCGGGCCTGGTCGTGAAAGCCGCCGACACCGCCCGCATCCTGATGATCCAACGGGCCCTCGACGACGACGATCCAGCCTCCGGGACGTGGGAGTTCCCCGGCGGACATCTGGAAGAGGGGGAGGACTCCCTGGCGGCCGCGCTGCGCGAGTGGCAGGAGGAGACCGGCTCGACGCTTCCCGGCACCGCCTCCATCGTTGGCCACTGGACAGCCCCGACCGGCATCTACCGCGGCTACGTCGCAGTAGTACCCACCGAGAAGTCCCTGCCGATCAACAGGCCGCACGACGAGCGCGGCGTGGCTAACCCCGACGACCCCAAGGGCGACGCGCTGGAAGTCACCGCCTGGTGGCCGATCACCTCTCTTCCGGACATGCCGCTCCTGCGCCTGGAGTGCCGTGAAGCTCCATGGGCGCTCCTGGCCGGCGCCGCCCTCCCACAGGCCCCGCCCGAGAGGCCGGTCAGCGCCTTGTCCAAAGAGTTCACCGACGGAGTCTTGAACCAGCTTGCGGCCCTCGGCGGCGCCGAGAAGAAGTCCGCGCACGCCGCGGTGAGATCAGCCCGCGCACTGCCGCCCATCGAGCACAAGTCGATCCCGGCCCGCACGCTCCCGCGCGTCGCGCACAAGTCAGCCCATGCCACGGTCCTTGAGGCCAAGAGCAAGCACACCGCCCGCCTGGAGGCCCTCGCGATGTCCCCCCAGCCCCTGCCCGAGTCGCAGGAACAGTTCCGTACCCGACTTGGCGACGCGGTCCGTGAACTGCTCGACCAGGGAGGCGATTCGTGGACGAGCATCGAAGGCACCTACCCGGACCGCGTCATCGTCTCCGTGAACAGCGAGGAGCCGGGCCGCAGCAGCCACTACGCGATCCCGTACACCGTCACGCCGACGGGCGACATCACGCTCGACAAGCCGCAGCCCGTCGAACTGGCCACCATCGTCGTGCCCGACGGTGCCATCGCCCACCGGGCCGCCACCGCGGACGAAGACATCGACGCCCGCGTCGTGCAGCCCGTCGTCGGAGCGCTGGCCGACGCCACCGCTCGATTCAGCAGCACCACCGCCGACCCCGGCCAGCTCAAGGACGTCCGCACCAAGGTTGAGGAGCTGATCGCCGCACTGTCGGAGAAGGGACTCGACATCGGCAAGGACGAACCCGTCCCCGGAGGCCAGCCTGATGCGGCAGAGGGCCCACTCGGCATGGACCTGTGGGACGAGGACACGTTCGAGGACGAGGACCTCACCGGCGTTGCGAACGAGGACGACACCGACGACGAGGAAGCTCCGGAAACGGCCCCTGAGCCGGAGGACACCGTGCGCCTGGACCCGGACGAAGTGGAGTCGACTCTCGCATCCATACGGGTCTGAGTTGCGGCACCCAGACCCTGCGCCGCGCGCGGACCCTCCGCGCCATCGATAACAAAACAGCAGGTCAAACCCTATGCGCTGCCCGCTCTTGATGTCTGGAGCGGGCAGCGCGCGACGTTAGCCACTCTCTCCCTCTTTCATCCCGCCTCAGCGTTGAGGCGTCCCGGTGCTGGCCGGGCGGAGCGACGCACCACGTCCACCGCACCCAGCATCAGGGAGAGCAGCAGCAATGCCCGCCACCACCACACGTATCAAGGAACTCCAGGGCCTCCTTCAGGAGAAGTCATCCGAGGCCGAACGCATCGGCGCCACGTTCACCGTCGAGTCCGGCGGCCAGTTCGTCGTCTCCAGCGACCAGGCGAAGGCCTTCCGCAAGGTCTCCACCGAGGCGCAGGAGATCAAGTCACTCATCGACGCCGAGCAGGGCCTCTTCGAGGTGAAGCAGTACCTCGAAGCCCCCGAGGGGACGCCGGCCGCGGCCTCCCACTACGGGCAGCGTCCGGGCATCGAGGAGAAGTCCCTCGGTGACCTGTTCGTTGAGTCCAGTGGCTTCCAGGCCGCGACCGGCGCGGGCTTCCGCGACAAGCCGTACATCCGCGCCGACATAGAGGGGAAGAGCATCTTCTCCCTGTCCGCGGGTCAGGTCACTCACCAGGTCCTCGGCAGCGCGCAGAACTTGGGCATCGCCGAGCGGCCGTTCCGCAAGTTCCACATCAGGGATCTCTTCCCGAAATCCTCGACCAAGCAGGCCGTCCTCTACGGCGCCCGTGAGACCGGCTGGACGAACAACGCCAGGCAGGTCAAGGAGCGGTACGCGGCCGACGGCACGAGCCCGGCGACCGGCGCGGACACCGACACCTGGGGCCGGGCCCCGCGGTCGAAGCTGACCCTTACGCCGGTGATGTACCCGGTCGCAGAGGTAGCCCACCTGCTCGATTCCCACAAGAACATCCTGGCCGACGAGCCGCGCCTCAAGACGTTCATCAACACGAGGATGGTCGAAGGCGTCAAGTACTCCGAGGACTGGGATCTCCTCCACAGTGTCGGCGACGGGCAGTCCCTCACCGGCATCTACAACACCCCGGGCGTCCAGCAGTACGACGGGCTCGCCACCGACCAGTACTCCGTGCAGATCCGGCGCGCCATCACGAAGGCACTCCTGGCCGAGTACTCCCCGACCGGCATCGTCCTTTCGCCCACGATGTGGGAGCACGTCGAGGTCGAGGAGGACCGGAACGGCGCCTTCCGCGTCGCCATCGCTGTCGCCATCGGCGCCGAAAAAAAGGTCTGGAGGTTGAACGTCGTCGAGACGACCGCGATGTCTGACGGCGACTTCCTGATCGGCGCGTTCGGCTTGGGCGCGCAGCTGCACGACCGCGAGTCGGTCTCCGTCACCGTCTCGTCCGAGAACGCCGACAACTATGAGAAGGGCTTGATCACTTTCAGAGCGGACGAAAGGCTCGCGCTGGAAATCCCGCGTCCTGAGTCGTTCGTCATCGGTTCGTGGACCGACCCGACTCCCTGATCCCCGCCGCAGTGAGGGGGTGTACCCGCGCTGGGTGCACCCCCTCCCACGTAGCACCATCACGACGACGGAGGCCCCTCGTGATCGAGAAGCAACTCATTGGACTCGCGGCAGCTTTGGACGCGCTCACCAGCACGCCCGCCGCTCACAGGGGGCCCCGCTGCAGTGTCGGCACCCTTCTGGACAACGCGGATGCCGACGTGGCCGCAACGCTGCACGCGGTACTCGACATGACGACCGTGTCTGCGGTTCTGATCGCGGAAACCCTCAGCCTCCACGGCGATCCGATCACGTCCTACACCGTTGCCCGTCACCGGCGGCGCGGACAGCCCAACGGATGCCGGTGCTCCCGATGACGCTGAACAGCGATCTGCAGGCGCTTCTTGAGCCGGCCTCTAACCCACAGAGCGAGCCCGCCCAGGCACAGCGCGCCTACCCGGCAACTCCCCGCGGCTGGGAGAGCGGCGTGCGCTTCGAGCCCGGCGGGACGATGGTTGTCACTGCGCCGCCCGTCGGCAAGTCGCCCACCGGAGAGGGAGAGAAGGACTGGCGTGAGCGCGTCGAGGAGATGGGCCTGGCCGTCCCCGACGGATTCCGGGTCCGCCTGGTCGAGGCAAAGCACGACCCGGCCGCATGGCACCGCGACAGCCAGGGGGACGACGCCGTCACCCGCGGGGTGTGGCGCTGCCGGTTCGTCATCGAACCGGCCGAAGCCGCATGGCTGTCCGTCAGCGACGTCGACGCCCTCGTACGGGATGCGATGCGGCGCCGCCGCAAGCCCCGCCCGGCCTTCGACACCGTCGAGCGCGCCCTGGTCGTCGTCTACGCGGACGCTCAGGCAGGAAAGGTCGGCCGCGATGGAGGCACCCCGGAACTCATCGCCCGGATCGCCGAGCGGTTCGACCGGCTCGACGACCACATCCGCGACCTCAAGGCGATCGGCCGCGGCCCGTCCGTCGCCTACTGGGCCGACGCCGGGGACTGTGTCGAGGGATTCGAGAACACGGCGCAGCAGGCGTTCACGAACGATCTGACCCTGACGGAGATGGTGCGTGTGCACCGTCGTGTGACGTTCGAGGGCCTGGACCGGCTCGCCGCGAAGTTCGGCCGTGTCGTCGCAGCGACCTGCGGCAGCAACCACGCGCGCGTGCGCCGCGGGAAGGACGCTGTAGGACCGCCGGTCGACGACTGGGGCATCGAGGTCATGTCACAGATCGCCGACGCCTACGCCCGCAATCAGGACGCGTACGGGCACGTCTCGTTCGTGATGCCGGAGCGGTGGAGGGACTCAGTGTCGCTGGACGTCGCCGGGCACATCGTGGGCCTGTCACACGGGCACCAGTACCCGCGGCCGGACAAGGCGGCCGACTGGTGGAGGGGGCAGACGTTCGGCCGCCAGCCCGTGGCGGACGCCGACATCCTGATCACGGGGCACTACCACCACTTCCGCGCCCAACAGATGGGCAACGGTCGGCTGTGGATTCAGGCGCCCACACTCGACAACGGGTCGGACTGGTACGCGGTGCGCTCCGGTGAGGTGTCGACCTCGGGTCTGCTCACGTTCAGCGTCGGTCCCGACGGCTGGGACGACCTGCGGATCCTCTGAACGCGACGCAAGCCTCTCCGTAAATCCACGGTCCGGCCCATGACTGACAAACCACGGTGGCTACTCACCCAGAACACAGACATGCGGCGGCAAGGGATCTACAACTGGTCGATCCCGGCGTGGGCCGGGACCCTGCCCGACGGCCGCAACTACAACACGTGTCCCTCGGCCGGGGTCTGCGCGCAGCTTTGTTATGCGCGTCAGGGCGCCTACCGCTTCCCTGGGGTGAAAGCCCGGCACGAGGCGAACCTGATGATGGTGCTCGACGACCTGCCCGGCTGGGAAGCCCAGATGACCACCGAACTCCAGCACCAGCGCTATCAAGACCGCTGGGTCCGCTGTCACGACGCCGGTGACTTCTTCAGTGCGGAGTACATCCGCGCCTGGATGCGCGTCATGCGGGCCGCGCCGGGCGTCCGCTTCTACGCGTACACCAAGAGCGTTTCTCTGTTCCGCGAGGTTGTCGAACCGGACCCGCCCACGAACTTCAAGTGGGTGTACTCCCTCGGCGGCCGTGAGGACCACCTCGTCGACGTGACCATCGAGCGGCACGTCGACATCTTTCCCGACGAGGAGTCCCTCGCCGAGGCCGGATACGCGTCCCGCGGTGAAGAGGGCTGCCTGGTCTCGGTGCTGGGGCCACAGAAGGTCGGCATCGCAGCGAACAACATCAAGCACCTGCAGAAGAAGCAAGGCCCCCACCGGTGGAGCGATTTGCAGCGCGCACAGGACGAGCGGCGCCGCCGCCCCGGCAAGCAGTACGGCAGTGGACGGCCGTAGCCCTCCCGGACGCCTTCAAGATCGTTCTTGCCCAATTGGGCAAGAACGATCTTGGCCTGAGGGCGGCGCGACACTAGCTGTCCCGCAGGCCCATCCTTCCGCGACTCACAAGCCAGGAAGGACACCCACCCCATGGGCCTCTACAAGAAGAACAACACCCGCATCAAGAAGGCGGCGTTCCCCGCCGTCGCGGTCAGTGACCCGCTGATGCGCGTCACGGAAGACGTCTACGAGACCAAGGCCTACGGGCCCGGTGACGGCCGGCCGGAAGGGTCCCGTCATCACCTGCTCTACCAGGTCGGCTCCATCGTCCCCCAGTCGGAAATCGACCGTCTTTACACCGTGGCGACCATCACCTCCGTCTCTCCGGCCACCGGTCCGGTCGTGGGCGGCGCCGTCGTCACCATCAAGGGCACCGGTCTCGACGGTGTCACCGCCGTCAACTTCGGCGCTGCGGCCGGCACCGAACTCAAGGTCGTCTCGGCCACCGAGCTGAGGGTCAAGACACCCGCGGTCGCAGCCAGCACGGTCAACGTCGTCATCGCGGCCGACACCGGCAACGTCACGAAGACCGCAGGGTTCGTCTACGCCTGACCCGTGACGGCAGGAAGCCTCCAGCGTGAAGGGCCCGGAGCCTCCTGCCGTCCCGGATCAACACGGCGCGACACAAACGACGGTGGCCGTGCAAGGTGCGCGCCGTCCGGACAACACCCCTGAGAGGGAGAGTCACTCATGGCCACCACCCGAGCCCGTAAGACCGCCGCCTCAAAGTCCGCGGACGCCGAGACTGCCACGCAGACAACCATCGAAGCGACCAGGGAGGCACCCGTCGGGGCGGGCACCGGCACCGCGGCCGAGACCGTCGCTCCAGCGGAGGGAGACATCGCCGCCGCGGTGGTCGACACAACTGTCCTCGCCACCGACAACACCCTGAAGACCCCCGACGCGGCCCCCCTTGAGCCGCCGCCCGTCATCGAGCCCCCGGCCGCGCCTGCCATGCCCGTCTACGCATCCCCGACCGAGGTCATCCCCGACGAGCAGAACCTGGCCGAAGTCATCATCGATGACGCGACCAAGGAGGCCCCGGCCGACGTCGACGCGGTGTTCGTCCCCGTCACCCCGTACGGCTCCACCCTCCTGTGCACCGTGCGCCTGGTCGAGAGGACGTTCATGGGCCCGCACAGCAACCCCGTCCACCGACTCCTGCAGCCCGCCGGCGCTCAGGTCTCCGAGCACGTGGCCGCACGGATCCGGGAACGGCTGGACGCACAGGCCGAACGCACCGCCGCGCAAGCCGACGCGACCGAGAAGTAGGGCCCGGGGTGTCGACGTTCGACTACGAGCCCATGTACGGCGGGGCCCACTACGATCCGGAGCTGGCCGGTGGTGAGGTCACCAGCCTCTCCCTCTACGACGGTCCCGATCGCAGCACCTTCGTGGCCGGGGCCGGACCAGGCGCCCGGCTGCGGCCCGGGGCGTACCGGTTCGCTCTGCCTGATGTGCAGCCCGGCCGCTACTGGGCCACCGTCGCCTTCACTCCGAGTGCGGGAACCCAGCCCGTAACAGACGAGTCCGTACGTCTGGACTTGCCCCTCGGGGTGGGCCTCGTCACCTCCCCCGAAGCCGTCGCCAAGGAACTCGGAGTGCCGCTCCCACTCACCGCCGAGCAGCGCGACGACCTGCTCACCGCCATCCGCAAGGCGCAGTCCGACGTCGTCGGGTACCTGGGTCAGCCCGTCATCCCCCAACTCGTCACCCGCACCGCACTGACACCTCACTGGGGCCGGGACGACCGGCTTGAGGACGCCGCCTCGTGGCCGTTCGAGGGCGACGACCTGGTCCAGGTCTCCGCCTACCGCGACCGCGGAAATGGCACCTACGACGTCGACTTCCGCGTCGGTTTCGACGGCGCCGCCGTTGACCCCGTCGTCCGGTACGTGACCACACACGCCGCGGAGTCCGAGCGGCTCCGCCCCGGCGGTGTCGGCTCCCAGGGACGCCGTGTGTCCTCCGTCAGCGCGGAGGGACAGTCGATCTCCTACGAGTCCGCACCGACCACCGGCCAGGCTGGCGCACTGCCCGAGCTCAGCAGCCTCTCCCGGTGGAAGCGGCGCCTGTTCCAGCCCCTCAACCGGCCCGTTCGCGCACCGTTCCCGTACTCCTCGATCCGCGGCCGCTGACAAGGAAGCTGCTGACCATGGCCGTTGTGCTGCCGAACGCCAGGCTCACGGTGTATGTCCTCGCCCACCCCTGGGCACGCGACGCCAACGGCGTGCCCGTGCCGCCGAACCCGGGCCAGAAGCCTGTCCCCCGCGGCGCCTGGCCCGGGTCGGTCATCGAGCAGGAAGACGGATCCTGGTCCGTACGTCTCGACCCCAAGGCCTGGCCGGTCAAGGAGGGCGACACCGTCTCCGACGAGACCGGCCGGTCCTGGACGCTGTCGAGCACACGTAACCACGCTGTGCCTGGCTGCCCGGATGTCGACTACGTCCAGGCGTCGGCCACCCTCAACCCGCCCGAAACCGCGTGATGGCTGGCCCGAAGTTCACACCCGCGCAGGGCTTGGAGGCCCGGCTCGCCCGCATGCTCGCCCCCGCGGTGCAGCGCATCGCCCACCAGGTCGAGATCGAGGCGAAGCGCTTGGCGCCGCCCACCAAGCGATGGGTGACCATGGGCGACGACAAGGTGCGCCCCACCCACGTCTCCGCCAACGGGCAGGGCGTCCCCGGGAACCTGCGCTTCGCGATCGACTCCATGCGCTGGGACATGGTGCACCGCGGCGTCGGCCCCACGACGTACATGCTCGAACCGCTCGACGAGAGCTCCCGGGCCGTCGCCAACCTCAAGAACTGCCGCTGCCGCGCGCACAAGGACCCCGAGGGCATCGCCCGGCACATCAACACCGGCCAGCCGGTCGTCGCCGGGAAGCGGGTCACGGTCACTGTGTCGGCCCAAGCCCCCATGGTTGTTGAGGCCGAGGTGGGAACCGTCTACCCGGGCAACCTGCGGGCCGACGGCATTCACTTCATGTCGCGTGCCGCCGCCATCGTGGCGGCCCGCCGTTAGCTTCCAATGCGGTCGACGTGGTCGACGTTGCGCACGACGTCGAGGAGGGCCAGCACTGCATCGTGCGTCACCTCCGTGTCCTGGCGTAGCGTCTCCACAGTTCGCATGATGCTGGCCTCGCTAGGTCTTGGGAGTGACGAGACCTGGTCGATGGCCTGCATAGTTCGGCGTAGACCTCGCATCGGCGTTGCGCTCAGACTGTCCAACTGCTTTCCGGCTTTCCTCAGATCCGCGTAAGCGTCCGCGCTCATCCAACGTCCGCCTACTTCCTCAAGTCGGGGCCGTACATCGCGATCCAGCCGTTCCCAGTCCTGCGCAATCTGGGCGATCCACCCCTCGCGCAACCCACTCCGCAGCCGAAAAGTGCTCTCGATCGCCCGCTCGCGAAGATCGAATTGCCGTCGGATCTCACTCGCCTTTTCCAACACGTCTGCGATCTCAAGGTGAGATGGAAGAAGCTTCTTGAGCTTGTAATTCTCCGTCCGGAGACGAATCAGGTCGGCTTCCCGCTGCAAGGAAGCAGGGTTGACGAAACCCTGACGAACGGTCGCCACGAACTGGAGTGCCGCCTCGCGACCACGATGGATAGCCGCTCGCCGGTTGGCCGCGTCGGCTTGAATGGCCCCCAGATGGGAGAGAACGACCAAGGCGAACGGAACGCCCAGCAGAAGGCCTGTGAAGCTGGACAGCAAGTTTGTCAGGAACTCGCGGTCCTTCCACCAGCCGTACCAATCGCCCACCAGGCCCAAGATGAGTGCCCCGACCCCTGTCGGAACGGCGGTGTAGACCGTCCATCTCACCGGCTTCGGCGTGTCCGCCCACCACGCACTGAATCTCCCAGCCATGCGCGCTGTCTCCCCTCGATCACGCAGCAGGCGACACTATCGCGGTGTTTAGCCACAGTACGGGCCATGGCTACGAACTCCACTCCCAAGAAGCCCGCTGCGGATGCCGCAGCGGAGGAATCCGTCGAGGCCCTCCCCGAGACCGCCCCGGTCCGCCCCGCCCGCAAGGCGGTCCCCGACCCGGACGTCGTCGGCCCGCCCTTGCCGCTCAACGTTGAGCCGGTCACGGTCACGCTGGTGCACCACCACACCATCGACGGCACCGACTACCCGCCGGGCGCCAAGCTCCTCGTCTCCCCGGAGTACGCCCAGCGGCTGCGCGGCCAGGGCTACGCCACCCAGGTCTGATGAGCGAGCTCACCCTGGCGGACGCGGATCCCGTCTCCGCGCTCCTCGCCTGGCTGCAGACACACCCGGAGGTCGCCGACGCGCTCGGCGGCCCCGGCCGTGTGTCCGGAATCGAAGAGGCGCCCTGGCCGCATCTGCGTCTCGACCACGGCCCCGGCGGAGACCTGCGGGACATGAGCTGGGCCATCTCGCCGGAGGTGACGCTCGAAGCGTATGGCGACCCGGGCGGCTGGCCGGGCAAGGCCGAACTGCGGCGGATCCTGCTGCGCTGTGCCCGGGCCGCCCAGGACCTCGGAGAGGCGCCCCACGTCGCCGGCCAGCCGGTCCTCAGCGGGATCAAACCGTCCGGGCTGCTCGTGTGGTCGCCGCTCGTCTCCGGTCAATCCAGGTGGGTCATGAACCTGTCCGTCACCGTGCATCCGTGACGACGCGACGTTAACCATCCCGGCTCTCCACGGTGTCCGAGCCCCACCACCGGACACCAAGGAGAAGCCTGCCATGGCTGGCGAGACCACGAACAACAGCGAGATTCTCATTCCTCAGCTCAGCCGCATGTGGCTGGCTCCTGTCGGGACCGTCGCCCCGGCCGACGCCACCGTGGCCATGCCCGAGGGCTGGTACACGGTCGGCCTGTTCACCGAGGACAGCCTGAAGTTCAACTCTGAACCGAACTTCGAGCAGGTCCGCAGTGCGCAGTCCTCCTATCCCACCCGCACGTTCCAGACGACCGACGCCGCGACCGTCGAGGTGGACCTCCAGCAGTGGTCCGTCCGCAACTTCAAGGCGGTGTACGGCGGGGGCAGCATCACAGCCATCTCCCCGGCCGCGGGAGGCGGGAAGCACTTCCGATTCGCCCCGCCCCGGATCGGCGGCCGCACCGAGATCGCCGGATGCATCGAGGTCATCGACGGCGGCAAGCACTACAGATACATCATCCCCCGCACCATGCAGATGGAAGGCGTTTCCAAGGAGCTCGCCAAGACCAAGGAGAGCGTCCTGCCGCTGCGCCTCGCCGTCCAGGGCGGCGACGACACGGATGCCTGGTACGTGCTGACTGACGACCCGGCGTTCCAGCCCCCGGCACCGACGATCGCCACCATCACGCCGGCGACGGGACCGATCGCGGGCGGCACCGCCGTCACGATCACCGGCACGGACCTCGGCAGCGTAACCGCGGTCAAGTTCGGCACCGCGACCGGCGCCGGTCTGATCCTCAAGAACGACACCGAACTGTCCGTGATCTCTCCGGTCGGGACCTCCGGCGCGAAAGACGTCGTCGTCGTTTCCGCAGGCGGCGACGTCACCAAGACCGGCGGCTTCACCTACGCGTGACCCCCGTGCGGCCGCGCCTTATCTCGCCTCGATCAGGCGGGGCGGCCGCACGGCGCGACGCAAGCCGAACGGCGCTGCCACTGTCCGCGCGCTGCCACATCCGGCACCCAGCTACACCCCTTGAAGAGGTCAGGCCATGTCTTCGTACGTCATCGATCTGGACGCCGAGCGCCGCGAGATTCAGCACCCCGACGGCATCCCGGTGAAGTTCCACGGTGAACAGTTCATCTTCCCCGCAGAGCTGCCCGCCGCGGCTCTCGACCCGATCCTCTCCGACGAACTCGACTTGGTCGGTCTCCTAGGCGACGTCATCAACTCCTCCGACGGCGACGCGGGGATCAAGGAAGTCGTCAATGCGCTCTTCCGCCGCCCCGCCCTGCCACGGAAGTTCCTTGAGGCAATCCGCAAGACGTACGCGGTCCTCCTCGAAGGCCAGAACGAGGACTTCCTCGCGCGAAAGCCGTCCGTGCCCGACTACGTCCGCCTGACGATCGCTCTGGCCCGGGTCTACGGGGTTGAGCTGGGAAAACTCTTTCAGTCGGTCGACTCCTCAGAGACCGATTCGCAGACGTCGAGTCCGACCTCAGCAGATTCCACGGAATCGACGCCCGACGCGTCTGGCTTCGTCCCGGACAGCCCGGGTTCCTCGGAGTCCGTCGGCTGACCTCCTACATCGACGGACTGCCAGACGACTCCCGGGTCCGTTCAGCACCGCTCGGCGGCTGGACGAAGGTCCTCGAACTCCTGGCGCTCGTCGTGGAGGAAATCGGACTCCTCGCCGCGGACAAGCGGCGTGAAGAGCCAACCACCGTCGTCCGCCCGTCCCGCTCCGGCGCCACGTCGCGCACCGCTCCCGGCATGCCCCCGGGGCCGCCGCAGGCCGTCGCGGAGCAACAGGCGCCCCGCACGACCGGCCACCGGCAAATGCTCATGGCCGCCATGCAGAGAGGAATGATCCGAAGTGGGTGACGGTCTGCAGGCCGGTCGCCTCGATGTGCCGGTCGTGGCTGACCTTGCAGGCTTCGCCGCCAAGCTCCGCATCGAAGTCGAGTCGGCCGCCGAAGGACTGGCCGCCAAGATCAAGACAGAGATCGACGGCAAGGGGCTGCGGCGGCGCCTCAAGCAAGTCGTCAAGGACGCATCCAAGGGCGTCACCGCGAAGGTCCGCGTCGAGATCGACGAGGACCGGTTCCGGGCGACGCTCGACGGCATCCGTCGGCGCATCGACGACACCGACCTGAACCTGCCCGTACGGCCGGAAGGGGACGGCGCCAGCAACCGAGCTGGTGGACTCCTCAACAGACTGCGCAATCTCATCGCCGGCGCGCAGGGAGAGGCCGACCGGAACCCCGTCAACGTGCCCGTGCACATGCGGATGCCGGGCGGCGGCCGCCGTCAGCTCCGCATGCTCGGCATCGGCGCTCTCGTCTCCGTGCTGGAGCCCGCCGTCGCCCTCATCGGGCAGTACGGCGCAGGGCTGACCGCCCTGGTGTCGGCCGCCGCGCCGGCCGTGGGTGTCCTGGGGGCGATCCCCGGAGTGATCTCCGCGGCAGGCTCCGCGGCGATCGGCACGAAGCTGGCGTTCTCCGGATTCGGCGAGGCGCTGAAGCAGTCCCTCGCGGCGCAGCAGATGCTCCGCGACGACGGCAAGGTCACCGAGGCCCAGCAGAAGAAGCTCGACCAGGCGCTCGGGAAGCTGTCGAAGTCAGCGAAGACGGCCGTCACCTCGGTCTCTCAGCTTCAGGGCGCGTGGTCCAAGGTCCGCGTGTCCATCAGCGAGCGGTTCTTTTCCAAGGTCGCTGACAACATCAAGCCTTTGGCGGATGCGACCCTGCCGCTCCTGAAGGACGCGCTCGGTGACTCCGCCGAGCAGATGGGTTCCCTTACGGAGCGCGGCGCGAAGTTCATGCAGAGCGGCGTGTTCCGCAAGGATTTCAAGACCATCGCGGGCACCAACAGCCGGGTCGTCGGCAATCTGACCGACAGCCTCGCGAACATGGGCCGGACCACGGTCGATTTCCTCGTCGCGTCCGGTCCGTTCACCGAACGGGTCGGTGCGGCCGGGGAGCGGCTCACCCGCTGGATGCGTGCCTCCGTCCAGGCCGGCCGGGAGACCGGCAGCCTCGCAACGTTCCTGGATCACGCAGGCGACAAGGCCGCGCAGCTCGGCCGGGCAACCGGCAGCCTGATCAAGGGCATTGGTGGCGTCGGCCGGGCGTCCATGGACACCGGCAACGCGCTGCTCAACGGGCTTGAGGGCAGCATGCTGAGGTTCGAGCGATGGGCCAACTCGGGCGCCGGCCAGCGGGCCATGGAGCAGTTCTTTTCCGATGCTGCGCCCGCGTTCCGCGAGGTCAACATGTTGTTCGGGGACCTCATGCGGGGGCTCGGCCGGTCGATGCGCGACGGCGGCGTCACCGACCTGGTGCGGCAGATCCGTGTCGAACTGATGCCAGCCCTCGGCACTTTCTTCAGCATGCTCGGAGAGACCGTCGGGCCCGCGATCATCTCTGTGATCTCCAACATCGCCACCGCGATCGGTGAGTTGTCGGCGGCCGGGACCGGCCTCGGTGTCCTTCTGATGACCTTCAACGGGCTGCTGCAGATCTTCAACAGTGTCAGGGCCGTCATCCCCGGGGCGAACACCGCTCTGGCGACGTTCCTGGGCCTGATGCTCGCCCTCAAGGTGATCACCGCCGTCGTGGGCATGATGCGAGGCTTCGGCACCTCCGTGATGGTTGCGGGCACCTCTGTACGCACCCTCGGCACCACGATGCGCGGCACCATGAGCCCCGGCGTCATGGGCCCGCAGATCAGCATGTGGCAGCGCATGGGCCTCGCCTACGGAGCCGCGGCCACCCAGGGCAACCGCCTGACCGGCGCACTGCGGGGCGTCCGCGCGGCCAACTCGGTTGCCTCCCGTGCGATCGGCGGCATGACCTCCGCCCTGGGCGGGCCGCTCGGTATCGCCCTCATCGGTGTGACCGTCGGGCTCGGCCTCCTGGCCTCCCGACAGGAAGCGGCGGCGCGCGCCACCCAGGCGCACCAGCAGCGCGTGAAGTCCCTGACCGATGCGCTCGTCGCGTCCGGCGGGGCGATCGACGCGAACGTCCGCGCGCAGGCCGCGGCTGTTTTGCAGGACACGGAGCTCTCCGACGGCAAGGGGAAGCTCGTTGACACGGCCCGCAAGGCGGGCGTCAGCCTCGGGGAGCTCACGGACGCCTACCTCGGACAGGGCACGTCGCTGGAGGCGCTGCAGAAGCAGCTCCAGCAGACCGCGGACGATCACGAAATGTGGATCACGACCGCTCAGGGCGCCTCGCAGTCGTGGGACGACGAGGGCCTGGCCGCGATCCGCGCGAAAGACGCGATCGGCACCGTCACGGGCGAGCTGGAGGACAGCCAGAAGAAGCACAAGGAACTCGGGGACGCCATCAACAACGCTGGCACCACCGGCACGTCGGCGTACGGGAAGCTGCAGGCCGCGGTGACGACGTTCGGCGACAAGACGGCGTCTGCGGACGAGCGGGTCAACGCCCTCAAGCGCGCGCTGGATGCTCTCAGCGGCAACACGCAGTCGCTCCACGACGCGCAGGCTCAGCTCAACGCGGTGATGCTGCGGATCGACGACACCATGGCGTCGAACATTGCGAAGGCTGACGGGTGGGGCAAGGCGCTCGTTGGCGCTGACGGGCTGGTCCGCACCACGACGAAGAATGGGCAGAGCCTGAACTCGCAGCTCCAGGAGCTGCGCGACGGGATGCTCGGCGTGGTCACCAGCTCGCAGCAGGCCGCCGAGCAGGGCATGCCGCTGTCCAAGGCGATGGACTTGAGCCAGCAGGCGATGGAGCGGGCCCGCGCGAAGGCCATCCAGCTCGCCACCGACATGGGCATCCCCAAGGCGGAGGCGACGGCACTCGCCGATCAGATGGGTTTCGTCCCGGACACCATCAACACGCTCGTCACCGCGAAGGGCATCCCGGAGGCGACGGCCCAGATCCTCGCCTTGAAGGGGAAGCTGGAAGCGCTCAAGCCGGGCAAGTCCATTCAGATCACGGCGCCCACGCTTGAGGCCCGCGGACAGCTCGAAGCGCTGGGCTTCACCGTGCAGCGGATCCCCGGCAGCAAGAAAGTGTCGGTGACGGCGCCGACCTCCGCCGCCCGCGTGGACATCGGCGCTCTGGCCGCGGACATCGCCAATGCCCCGAACAAGAAGAAGGTCACGGTCGAGGCGATCATCAAGCAGGCGGCCGGCGACCTGAAGAACGTGCAGGCCAAGGTAGTTGCCCTTCCCAAGGGCAAGTCCATCGAGGTGAAGGCGCCCACGAAGGTCGCTCAGGGCGCGCTCCGCGATCTCGGTTTCAAGATCGAGAACGTCGGCAAGGGCGGCAAGACCGTCAAGATCACCGCGCCCAACAAGACGCCGATTGCCCAGGTCCAGGCGATCCAGGGCAAGATCAACGGCCTGACCGGGCGGACTGTCACCGTCACCGTCAAGTACAACACCGTCGGCAAGCCGTCGGTGGTCTCGAACAACATGGACGGCGGGATCAAGAAGTTCGCCGACGGCGGCATCAACCGCTTCGGCGCGGGCCTCGCGGGCCGTGTGAAGGCCTTCGCCAACGGCGCCGAGAACCACATCGCGCAGGTCGCGAAAGCTGGGGAGATGCGGCTGTGGGCGGAGCCGGAGACCGCGCCGGGCGAGGCGTACATCCCCCTTGCACCCTCCAAGCGCAAGCGGTCCGAGGACATTCTCGACTGGGTCGCCAACTTCTTCGGCGGCACGGTCGTCTACCCCGGGCGCGCCATGCAGCAGTTCGCCGACGGCACGGTCTCCCTCAGCCGCAGTGTCCGCAAGAGCGGCACGAAGTCGTCCCTGTCCCCGGGCGCAGCCGCAGCCGCCGCGCTCGTCGGCGGCGATCTCAACCTGAACATCGGCGCAGTCGCGTCCACCGGCACCGCACTGGAGGACGCCATGTTTGAGCTGCGTCGTATCCGCCTGGGAGGCACCCCGTGAAGAACGGCGAGTGGTACCTCGGGTACTACGCCTATGACAACCTGCCGGGCGCTGCGCTGACGTTCGGGCGGGAGGCCTCGGGCATGTACTGCCTGAAGAAGCCCGACACGACGTTCGGCGAGGCCGACGTGGGCGATGCGCCTATGCCGGGCGAAGACGGCATCCGTCTGGGCCGCGACTACCAGCGCACCGCGACGGTCACGTTCGAGATCGGTGTTGACGGTGTGGACCGGGCTATCGACCGGCATTACCCCATGCGTCCCTGGGGGCAGGGGGCGCGGGTCGGCGAGTGGGACGACATCGAGGCATTCCGTGCGATCGTCGCGAAGCGGGATGAGAGTCCGGAGCTGCGGACGGCTGACGGCGTGGACCTGATGCGGCAGGTGTGGAGGGCCGACGCGCTGCGGAAGAAGGCGAGTCGGGTGGCGTGGCTGCTGCACGCGACCGGCGGCCGCACACGTCGGTTGTACGGACGGCCACGGAAGTTCGCCGTGTCTGACTCGCAGTTGTCGCAGCAGGGGTACACCCCGGTCGTCGCCGACTTCCTCGCGGTCGACGACCGGTTCTACGACGACGTGGAGCAGACAGCGGAGATGTGGGATTACGCCCCGGGCAATCGGCCTGGGCGCCCTGGTCGGCCGACGCTGCCCGGCTGGGGGTCCGCCCCGTCGAAGAAGACGGTGAGGTTCCAGCAGCGGGGCAAGGTCCCCACCTTCCCGGTCATCACGATCCACGGGCCGTGCAAGAACCCGAAGGTCACGCTGACGCCGGGCCTGTGGGCGGTCCAGTTGTCCATGCCGATCGCGCAGGACGAGTACGTGACGATCGATCCGCGGCCGTGGATGCGGACCGTCCTGCACACCGCAGGCTCGTCGTCCAAGAGCGTCGCGGACAAGCTCACGCGGGCAAGTCCACGGCTGGCCGAGATGTACCTCCCGCCCGGGTACTGGACGGCGGCCCTGGCGTACACCAGCGCCTCCACCGGCCGGTTCGACGGGCCGCGCGTCGAGATCAAGTGGCGCAACGCCTTCGCCTGGTGGTGATCGGGCGACACTAGGCGCCGCAGCCGCCCACCCTCTGCCTCACGTACGGAGATTGGAGAGGTTCATGGGGTGGGACGGCATTCCCTGGTTCGTGGAGAACACCGCGGCGTCCGAGGAGACGCTGCGGCTGATCGCCGAGGTGGCGGCGAGCGGCGGTGAGGGCATCGTCGGTCCGGCCGACCTGGTCGTCAGCGCACTCGAAGCCCCGGCGGACGGGGTGCAGGTGGGCCCCGGCGCGATGGTCGCGAAACGGCACTCGACCGCGGGCGGCGGGAACCAGGCGTACGCGGCGCGCATGCCGACAGGCGAGCAGGTGGGCATCGAGCCGACCAGTGCGGACGGCGGCCGCTCGGACCTGGTCATCGCCCGGGTGGAAGACCCGTACGGCGGGGAGACCTGGCCGTCGCCGGAAGATCCGGAGATCGGCCCGTACGTCTTCACGCGGGTGATCCCCGACGTCCCCGCGGGCACGACGAGCATCCTCGACGTCGACCCTGACTCCACCGCGGTCACCCTGGCCCGCATCGACCTGCCCGCGGGCACAAGCGCCATCACCTCCGGGATGGTCAAGGACCTGCGGCAGATCGCGCGGCCGCGCACACAGAGCGGCCGCCGCTACCTCGCCGGAGCGTGGACATCCCCCGACGACGTCGGCGCGATCAAAGACGAGTGGGAGGCATTCCCGCTCGGGGCGACCTGGACGGAGAAGGTCCCGGAGTGGGCGACGCACGTATCTGTCCACGTCCACCTCACGGGCCTTCTGCACCCGGATGCGGTCGAGGCCCGCGGGCAGCTGAGGGTGTCGTTCAACGATCAGCACGGGATGGGCATGCCGTACGGGGTGACCCAGGCCGGCCGGGTCTCCGTACAGGCCGGGCACAAGTTCCTCCTGGCCCCCGAAGATCGCGGCCAGATGCGCGACATCGACATCGAGGGCATCGGCGCTGTCGGCGTCAACGGAGTGCTGCGCGCGGACGCGTACACGGTGCTCTCGCTCGATGTGGCCTACTCGCAGGAACCGGTGAGCGGCTGATGACCTGGCGGTACATCGCCATGCGGGCCCTGACGAACGACTTCCTTGACTGGGACGTGCCGTTCGTGGCCACGTCCCCTCCAAAGCGGGAGCTGTCGGGTCCGGGCGCGATGCAAGGAACGATCAATCCGGAGTACCTGCGGCTGATGGCGAAGCCTGACGGACTGCCGGTGATGGCGGAGTGGGCCACCGCCCTGTTCGCCGAGTTCAACGGGCACATCCGGTGGGGCGGCCTCGTCTCCAACCTGTCATTCGAGGGACAGGCGATGAAGGTCTCGTGTGTCGGCTACAGCGCCTACCCCAACGGCATGCCCTACCTGGGGGCGACGATCCGCTCCGGCGCCACAATCGCCAAGAAGTGGGCATACGACGGAAAAGATAAGAATCACGACGGCTACGTCGACGGCTCCAGCCCGAAGAAGAAGATGCCGAAGCGTCCGGCCGACACCATCAGTTCCCGCTGGGACGCGTATGACATCGTCCGGCACATCTGGACCCACCTGCAGAACTACAAGATGGGCAAGCTCGGTCTCACCCTCGACAAGCACGATTCCGGGTACAAGCTCGGCGCGGCCTCCGGGAAAGATCCGTGGCAACTGCAGTGGTGGGACAGTCCCGACTGTGGCAGCACCATCACCGAGGTCATGAACCTCGCGAAAGCCGACTACCTCGAACGTCACTACTGGGACGGCACGAAGGAGAAGATCCTTCACCATATCGACCTGGGCACCAAACGGCTCGGCAAGGCCCGCAGCGAACTACGGTTCGCACAGGGCGAGAACGTTATTGAGATCGCCACGCCGGCCTACCAGGGCGATTACTACGCGAACAACGTGTACGTGCTGGGCAAGGGCACCGGTACGAAGACACCGCGGGTGCGGGTCGTCGCCAACGACAACCGACTGCGCCGCGCGAAGATCATCACCCGCAAGTCGACGGCAAACGTCAAGACGCTCACCGAGTACGGCAAGAAGGAACGCGCCAAGCACGCACAAGAGCTGACGATCCCCTCCATCGCGATCAGGCAGCACGTCAACGCGCCGCTCGGCTCCTGGGCTCTGGGGGATCGCATCCTCGTCCAGGTCGAGATCCCGTGGATGGGTGAACTCGCCCTCTGGCATCGCATCGTCTCCGAGGAGATCGACCCGGCCGCCGGCACTGCCGTCCTGTCCCTGACCCGAGACGACTTCTACGGCTGATCAGGGCGCGACACTAACCCTCCCCCTCCTCCACTCTCCCGCTGCCCCGGACAACCCGGCGGCCGCAGGCAGTGGAGGGAGGGAGGGTGACGTCCTTCAACCTGAACGCGCGGGAAAAATCGAAGGACTTCGCCCGCTACTTCAAGGAGATCGAGGACCGGCTCGCAGCCCTTGAGCGCGGCAACCAGCTCAACAACGCGTCCATCGAGGGCGGGTCCCTCGACATCTACGACGAGGAGGGCCTCTATCGGGGCTCTTTCGGCCTCCAGCCCGACGGCGGCGTCGCCCTGGCCCCCGTCAACACCATCCCGCCGCCGACACCGACCGCCCCCACCGTCGCCTCGGAGCTGGCCGGTCTGTCGATCGCCTGGGATGGCCGGTGGGATGACGCTGAAGAGGCCCCCAGCGACTTCGCCCAGGTCCAGGTCCACGTAGGCGCAGCGGCCGACTACACCCCCGACCTGAGCACACAGGTCGCGACCATCACCGCACCGCTCGGCGGGTCGGTGACCGTCCACATTCCGACGTACGACGTCATGTGGGTGCGCCTGGTCGCGCAGAACACCGCGGCGCTCGACGGCGACCCGTCGGCCGCTGTGCAGGGACAGGCCCGGCAAGCCGTCCCGCAGGACCTCATCGACGGCATCATCACGGACGTCAAGCTCGCCGAGAGCGCGGTCACCCAGGCGAAGATCGCGCTCGGCGCAGTCGGGGCGGCTGCCCTGGCTGACGGCGCGGTTCTCGCCGAAAAGCTCGCCAAGAACTCCGTCACCCAGACCGCGCTCGCCGCCGGCTCGGTCAGCCTCAATGCCCTCACCGGCCCCCTCGCCGACAGCTCTTCCCAGCGCTACGTCGACACCTTCCGCGACGCCACCGCCTGGGAACGCCTCTCAGGCACCGGCACCTGGACGATCAACCCCGACACCACCGGTACGCCCTCCGGCGGAGGACTCCTCACCGCGGCCGGTGACGCCCAGCTCGCAGGCAAAGCCCTCATCGTCCACGACACGGACACCCTGTACCGGGTCATGATCCGCGTGCGGGCGACCGCGCAGGACGCGACGGGTCCGGCCGCGGTCTACCTCGGGGCGGTCGGTATCGCCGACGACGGGGTGACGCTCGTCAACCGGGCTGGCGCTGCGTCGACGAGCATGCACTACTACGCCGCCGCCAACGGCGGCACGCTTGCCACGGCCGACGGGTGGCGGGTCTACGTCGGCTACATCCAAGGACGGGCCGCCACGGGCGCAACCGCCCCGGCCGGCCCACAGAACGACCCCCGCGTACCGGGCACCACGCACGCGGACGTCCGCTACCTGCGCCCGACGGCCTGGCTGAACTTCGGCAAGGCAGCCACCTCCATAATGGAGGTCGACTGCTTCACCATCGAGTCCCTGCGCACGGGCGTCGTCAACTCGACGAACCTCGTCACGGGCTCGGTCACGGCCGCGGCGCTCGCCGCGGACTCCGTGATCGCGGGCAAGGTGGCCGCGGACGCCATCACCGGCCGCGAGATCGCGGCGAACTCCGTGACGTCACAGGAGATCGCGGCCGGATCAATCACGGCGGAGAAACTGACGATCGTCGGCGGCTCCAATGTCCTACCTGACCCCAGCTTTGAGGGCTCGGTCACCGCGGCGCTGCTCCTGGGCCTCACGTACGCGACGCAGGACAAAACCAAGGGCAACGGCTCCACCGCATCCATCAAAGTCGACAGCCGTTCGACGGTCGCCACCTACCGGGACGTGCCGCTCACCCTGCTGCCCGTCCTGGCCGGGGACCAGCTCCACCTGGCCGTCGACTACTACCTCTCCGCAGACTGGGCCGGCGCCTCCCTCAACATCATGGCGCGCTGGGAGGACGCCGCCGGAACCATCCTCGGCTACGGCGTCATCGGGACCAGCACCCCCATACGCGAGGGCTGGGCACGCCTGGCCAGCACCACTACAGCGCCGGCCAACACGACCCAGGCCAGCATCCGCCTCCAGGTCGCGCAGGTCACCGCAGGCGATGCCTGGTTCGACAACGCGGCCGTGCGCCCGGTCGTGCCGGGCGTGCAGATCGCGGACGGCTCGATCACAGCCCCGAAGATCGTCACGGGGGCCGTCACCGCGGACAAGATCCTCGCCCTGGCCGTCACCGCGGAGAAGATCGCCTCTCTGGCAGTCACCACCGACAAGCTCAACGCTCTCGCGGTCACCGCGGACAAACTCGCAGTGAACTCTGTGACCGCAACGAAGATCGCCGCAGGCTCCATCGAAGCCACGCACATCAAGGTCGGTGCGATCACGGCGGAGAAGCTGGATGCCGAAGCGATCAACGGCAAGATCATCACGGGCGCCACGATCCAGACCGCCGCCTCCGGCCGCCGCGTCGTCCTGTCCGGGCAGCGGCTCACCGCGCTCGACGGCGTCAACCAGTCGGTTTTCCTCGATCCGGACTACTCCAACAGCTTCCTTGCAATCAGGAACCCCGTGCCTTCCCTGGTGTTCACCTCGCAGGACGGAACCAACGAGGCGTTCATTCAGGCCACCGGCACCGGAAGCACCGCAGTGCTGCGTCTCAACGGCGGCGCGGGAACTCCCGACGTCGACGACAACCGGACACGGCGTTGGCGTACATCCATGGGCAATGGCGAGTGGGCCACCGAGTACGTCGACGTCCTGCTCGGGTCCAACGTCCGCAACCGTCTGCAGCTCACAAGGGACGAGGCGTACTTCGTCGGCTTCGACATAGTGCGAGTGGCGAGGGTCCTGCGGGCCGGCAACATCCGCACCGGCACGGTGGCGATCACCCCGACACCGAACGTCCCAACGTCCGTCACAGTCAGCGGACTTGGCGTCGCAGGCACCACCTACAAGGCCTTCGTCAGCGCGAACACCGCCGTTCCCGGGACCACGGTCCAGGGAGTCGGTTTCACGGGCGTGTCCGACCAGGGCCTGACGATCTGGGTCACCCGCACCAACAACACCACCACCACGATCGACTACATGATCGTGGGAGAGGACTGACATGACCGCCCAAGTCGACGAGGACGTTCCCCCGTCCACCAAGCTCAAGGCCACATGCCGCACCGAGGCATGCCGGATGAATGGGGAGTCGATCACCGGGACCTACTTCGCCAACGCCGAGCCGCCTACCTACCGAGGATGGTGCGGCGAGTGCGACCGGCCCATCACCGACCTGGTGCCGGTGTAGGCAGTGCGGGACACAAACGTGCGCGATAGGCCAGCGTGCCGGACTGCGGGGAGCCGAGAGCCTTCCAGGACTCCGCTCCGCGCATCCCTTTTTCGCTGACGACCGAGGAGGCGCGCCATGGACTGGCTCATCTCTCTGGCGCCTGTCCTCAGCCCGCTGTTCGGCATGGTGGGCGTACTGGTGAGCGCCTGGCTGCTGTACCGCACGAGCAAGCGCAGAAATGACACGGACGCGACGGCGACGGAAGCCACCACGTTCGTGACGTCCGTCCAGACCGTGACCAACGGCTTCACCCAACTCCTGGAACAGCAGCGCGCGACGAACGCGCAGACCGTGGAGCGCATGACCACGTTGGAGACTCGGGTGGAACGCCTTGAGGAGGAGCAACGGCAGTGGCGGCGCTGGAAGGTCGCCGCGGTGGAGTACATCCGCCAACTACGCGCCCTGCTCGCCAAAGCCTCTGCGCGTCCCACTCCCGCCCCGCCACGAGAGATCGCCGAGGACCTCACGGACGGCCCCAGTGGTTGAGCAGGACGCGACGTAAGGCCCCGGCAGCACCCATGGTCTGCCCGACACAACCTCTGCAGGAAGGGCGGACTCATGTCTGCAACGCTCGACTCCCTCACCACCGGCGTCCAGGTGGGCTCTGTGCTTCCGCTGCTCACCGCGGTCGTACAGCGGCCCGCCTGGTCGGCCAAGCACAAGAAGGTCGTGGCAGTCGTCGCCGCGGTACTCGCGGGCGTCGCCACCGTGGCGGCCAACGGCGGCCTGCCTCAGTTCCAGCACGGCATCCCCACGGCCGCGACGCTCCTGGGCGTTCTTGGCGCCTCACAGACGTCATATGACCTGCTGTGGAAGCCCAGCAAGCTCGCCCCGATGATCGAGGCAATCACCACCAATAAGCCACCCCAGCAGGCTGAATAGGGCCCACAGGGCACGGCTGGCCTGAGTCGGCGGGTACCATTCGCAACGAGGTGGCCGTACCGCTGCCGCGCAAAATGCGTTCGAGATTCCGGTCCAGGGTTCATGGGTACAAGACCACCCCGCTCGTAAGAGCTGAGGTGTTCCTCTCACCCGTTGGTTACCTGGCCAAATGGGATCGAGTAACCGGGTGCGTGTAGAGCACTCGGGGCCGGGGAGTGGCTGCTCCTACGATGATCCGGCACACGCATCTCCGCGTACGCGCCCAGTACGGCCACCTCGTCCTGTCTCATCAGGCACAGCACGGCATAAGGCCCGAGAGCACGGGTCACACCCGAAGCGGAGGAACACGCAGATGGCCGATGCACAGAAGGTTGCGGCCGAGATCCAGCACCTGTCCGCGATGGGGTCCGACGCCTTCATGAACAGCGTCGTTGAGTACGCCACGAGCAGCACGCCGCGGGAACTCCAGGGCGCCGCCCTCCGCGATCCTCGCCTCGCCCCCCGCACGCTTCAGGCCCTCAGGACCGCCATTCAGCGGGCGAAGTCCTACAACCCGCTCCGGGAGGGGGAGACCAGGAAGCAGCAGCGGGTCCGTACGGCACCGTGGCTAGAGACGATCAAGGCCGCGATGCCGCCGCTGGAGGACGTCGTCGACGACCTGGCCCACGAGCACGCGAAGGAACTGGCTGCTCTGGACGACGACTCGTTCGCCGCCCGGTGGACGGACTTCATCCTCGGCAAACCGGTCCCTGCTCCGACGTCCCCCCACGTGGAGGCCCTCGCGTTGCGCTCACCGAGAGTAGCCAGGAGGGCGGCGGGCCTGTGCCGCCTCATGATTGAGGAGCCGGCCCGCTTCATGCCCGAGCCGCCTGTGGGTGAGAGCGGCAACGCGCGGGACCAGCGCGTCGAGCAGTTCCGTCGGCGGGTGGAGTCCGAGGCTGCGTTCCTGCGATACGCCGTCCAGCACGGGGAGGCGCGCCAAGGGCGGATGCCGAGCGAGCCGAACGTTCGGCTGCAGGCGCTCAAGGTCCTTGGCGAGCGACATCCCGAGGAGCTGACGGAGCTGCTGCGGCAGGAGCGCGGAGGGGCCCTTGAGCAGGCGGCGGAGGCACGCCGGGAGCGGCGCGCGCTCAGGCGCGCGGCCAGGCAGAGCGCGCAGTAGGCGCGCCACCGGTTGATCGTTCTCCCCCTCCAGGGCGCGCCCGATGGCGCGCCCTTCGTCATGCCCAGGGCGCGGTACCCGCCGGCCCGCGGACCACCGCGCCATCGGGTGCGCGCCACCAGGCCAGCGCGCGCCTGGTAGACGACCAGGAGGCCGCGCCCACCGTGGCGCGCAGGTGTCGGGTACACGGCGCGCCCTGCAAATAGGCAGGTCAAAGGCGCGCACATGGCGCGCCGCCTGCGCGCGAATGCCTCGGCGCGGGCGCGGGTCCACCGATCCGGGCGCTGGCGCGGCGCGGTCACGCCGCGCGCCTGCCGATCGGAGCGCCTGAGCGCGCTGGTGCTGGACGGCGCGCGGCGCGCTCAGGCGCGCCCGAGGAAGGGCGCGGGCGCGGATCGGCGCGGTCGGAGTAGCCGCGCCATCACCCGGGCGCGCGCAGGGGGTCTGAGGTGCACCGGCGTGCCGTGCTGAGGGGATGAGGAAGGGGCGCGGCGCGGTCGAGGAGCGCGCCCGAGGGACCGGGCGCGCATCACCTCACGTCACTTCGCTGCGGGCGCGCCCTCGAAGTACGAGGCGAACTTCTGCCGGATCTGGGGGTCGACAGTCGCCGCGTCCCGGTAGTAGGTGGCGAGCTCCTTGTGCCCCTCCTGTTCGAGCTGAGTGATGATCGCGGGCCGGTGCTGCTGGAGGTAGTCCCGGAGCACAGTCATGGGCGGGTCGCCTGCCTCAGAGATCGCCCCAAGGTGTTCACCCACGGTCATCATCTTGATCCGGGCCTGGACCTCCGCCTCGGTGTTCAGTGCCTTGAGTGCGAGGGCCTCGTTCCGGCTCCGGCGGGTCGCCCGCGGGGCCGTGGCGACGGGGACGTCCTGGGGCTCCTCGGCCTCGCTGACATCTTCCGGGCGCTCGCCCGTCGGGGGCTCTTCGACGTGGGGGTCCGGTGGCGGGGGCGCGTCGCTATCGCCCGGCGGCTCAAGATTCTCGTGCGCCTGGTTCTCGCGGGCGCCGTCCGGCTGGCCCTGGTCCGGAGGAGTGCTCGGGGGTGTGGACTGTTCCTGCCCGGTGTCCTGCTGCCCCGCCTTCTGCTGCCCGGTGTCCTGCTGCCGCTTCTTCCACTCAGCGCGGCCCTTGGCGTATGCGAGGGAGCGGGTGATCAGGTCGTCCGCGCTCATCGCGCCCCACTGGTCCGTGCGCGTCTGGATCTGCTGCAGGGTGACGGCGCCCCACTCCTCCCGAATGTTCTGCAGCGCGGCCTCCGGATCGTTCACATCGACGAGCGCCCTTCGGATCAGCTCGACGGCCTGGTCACCGTTCAGCTTCGGCCGCTGGCTTCCCTGCTGAGCAGGCGCCTGTCCCTCCCCCTGTCCTTGTTGCTGTCGCGGTGCTTGATTCGGCCGCTGCTGCTGTTGCTGGGGGTGCTGCTCCGGCATCTGCTGCTCGTCCAGGTATGCCTCCGGCCGCGTCTCGGTGACCTGTCGAGTAGGGGCTGCCTCGTGGAAACCGAGACGGCGCAAGAGGGTGTCGATGCTGAAATCGTCGAACCGGATGGTCTCGCCCGGCTTCACTTCCCAGTGCAGGGTGCGCACACCGGTGAGGTACGCCTCGCCGAGGGTGTGTAGTTCGACGATGGCGTCGACCGCAGCCGGGAGGTTCCTCTCGGCCTTGACCTTTCGCGTCTTGTCCCGGGTCGGCTTGTCGTTCTCGAATGCGGTGACGACTTCCTGGCGGGCGATGATGATCACGGGGCCAGAGTGCCGCCTGAGCAACCACAGGAACTCTCCCCACCGGTCCTTGGCACGGTTCCACAGGTCGTGATCGATGACGACCGGTTCGTCCAGGGTAGGCGTGCGACGTCTGTTCTCCTGTGCCTTGCGGACGGCCCGCCGTCGCGCGAACAGCGCCTGCTCATCGCTGATCATGTCCCAGAAGTTCGTACCGTTGTCCACCACGATCATGTTGGGCTTGCCGTCGATTTGAGGCTGAGCAATAGCCCACCGCACCGCGTCGAGGATGTCCTGATAGGCGCCGTTGTGCTCGACAATCTCGTAGCGGGCGCCCGGGATACGCCCGTAGTAGTCCGCGGTGCCTTCGGACCCGCCGATCTCAATCCAGTACGTCATGCCGACCAGGTCGGTGGCGGTCCCGAGGACGGCCTCATAGCTCTTGCCGCACTTCTCCGGTCCGCACAGCAGGATCATCGGAGGGTTCGGCAGACCGGTCGGCCTCCGGGACGTACGCGCACGCTGAGGCGCGGTGATACCAGGCATCTGGTGTTCCTCTACTTCATTGGTTCCCCGGGTTGCTCGCCCGCGGAGGATGCAACGGCGGAGGCCTTAACCTCTCACCGTTGCCATCGGCTTACTATTCTACCCACTCGACGGGGTAGCTCAATGCCGGTTGAGCAGATCAGCGACTGGAGTTGAGACCTCGGGATCGAGGTCCTCCCGGTGCCGGGCCCACCACTCGTCGAGGGCTTCGTATCCGGCGGCCCCGAGCTGCAAATCCTCTTCGGACTGCCCGCCCCACTCGGCGATGTCGGCAGCGAACTCGCGTGCCACGGTGCCCGGGTCCTGCCGGCTGAGTGCAGTGCTGATCTCTTCCCACGTCGCACCGCCGAATGCTTCGGCAAGCACGGTCAGGTCGACGAGCTGGTTGACCAACTCGCGCAGCTCGCGGGCACTGCGGATGCGCTCGGTGGGGCTGCTGGGCCGTGCGGTGGTCGCGAAGAACTGCCGGGCGAGGTCGGACAGATCGCGGGCGGCGCGAGCGGTGGCGATCCGGGCCAGGATCTCCGGTGTCATGAGTGGGTCCGATCGTGCAGGCGGCGGGCACCCCAGGTTCCGGGGGCCCGCCGCTTCGGTACGGGTAGGGGGCAGGATGCCTTACGGACTGACTGCCGCCATCGGGTGGGCGAACGCGACGAAGACCTGGCCAATGGTCGTTCGCGGAGGGAGGGCGACGCCACGCTCGGCCGCGTACGTCTTGATCAGGCGCCCACGTACCTTGCGCCCGTTGCCTTCGCTCTGCCCCATCACTCTCGCGATCTCGACGCCAGTCAACGGGCCACCCGGCTCGAACACCTCCCGACGGCCGCTGTCGAGAACATCCTTGATGATCTCGTACAGCTCATCTTCGGTGTTCCACCCCGGGATGATCCACTGCGCCGGTGACTGCGGGGGCACGGTTGCCGTGATCGGGCGCGGCTTGCTGACCGTCGCGGGCACCGCCGGCACCGGGGTCGGGGCCGGAAGGCGGGGCGCCGCCCTGCCGGGAGCAGGAAGCTTCTGCTCCTCGACCGGTGCGGCCGCCGGGAGGGCAAAGATGCCGAAGTCCTCGATGCCAGCGGCAAGGAGACCGGCAGCGGCCGTCTCCTGGAGGGGGATGCCGGTACGGGCGAGCTGGAGCGGGAGCAGCGCCTGGACGGGCGCCTTCCTGCGCCAGGCCCTCCCGAACCGAGCCCGGAGCTGAGCCTGGTAGATGAGCCGCTCCTCTTCGAGCTTGAGGACCTCGTCGTACGAGACCAGCTCCCACAGCTTCATGCGCCGCCACAACAGGAAGGTGGGGAGCGGGGAGAGCATCCACCGGGACCACCGGACTTTGTCCATCCGGCGACGGCGACGGCCTGTGGCCGCGCCGATCCGGACCGCGTAGGTGTGCGCGGCGATCTCGGAGACACCCACCCACAGAAGAGACATGGCGCCGTGCGCGACCTTCGACCACAGGGAGTTGCCGGCGGCGACGTTCAGGGCGCAGGTGATCAGGCTCAGCACCCAGGGGACGAGGCGCGCCCACCAGAGGCCCATGTCCATACGGATGAGGAACAGGTACGCACCCGTGAACACGGGGATAGCGGAGTCGATGGCGGTGGGAAGAACCCACGGCTCGTCAAAGCCCCACTCCAAGGCCTTGGCGGACACGGCGTCGAACGATGCGTAGAAGCCGAGGCCTCCGACGCCGACACCGCCCAGTGCGGTCAGCTCGACGCCGCGGCGCTCCCAGGTGCTGAGCGGGGGGACGCCGGAGTCGGTGGAGTTCTTCGGCTCGGGGTCGACGGGAGTCTGCGGTTCGCCGCGCTTGCGGGTACGGGGGTACAGCTTCAAGACGCCTTTCCTCTCGTTCGGGTCTCCCCGGTCGGTTTATGCTCATGGCCTTCCGGGTCGACCAAACGATATAGCGTCTTCCATCTCCTGTGCCTTTATCGATGTCCACTCCCCGTCAGCAACGCGGGCGTACAGGGTGATTCGGCGCCTCGGGATCACCAGTCGAGGGGCTGCGCAGGCTTCCGCCGGTCCGGGCCCACGATCTTCGCCAGGTGCGCCGAGGACTCAAGCCGGGACAGCAGTCGCTCCCCCAGGATGTCGACTACGCCCATCGCCTGGCTTCCCGCCTGTCGACGGCTGCGCAGGTTCGTGGTGTACGCGGTAGGCCGCCCGGCCGAGATGCGGGCGTCGATCAGGTCGATGGTCTCCCGCCGCGCGAACTCGGTGGCCGTGACGTCCATCTCGCCGCACAGCTCGTCGAGGGTCAGCAGATCGCACTCGACGAACCGTTTGCGGACCTCCCAGGCCTTCATGTTGTGCGGCGCGGAGTCGGGGCGACGCCACGTCAGGTACGCCGTGTGTTTCACGTACAGGGTCCACAGTCCGCGCTCCGCGGCCTCGTTGCCGAGCGCGCTCAACGCGGCACTCTTCCCGCTGCCGATAGGTCCCGGCATGAGCATGTTCAGGACCGTCGGGCGGGCGCCCAGCTTCTTCGCCTCGACCAGGGAGTCGAGCCATCCCCGCAGGGTGTTCGGCTTCTGGTTGTCGTCGAGATGGCTGAACCGGAACGCCAGGTACTCGTTCTGCGCTGCGTCCTCGATGCTGTTCTTCCACATGTTCAACCGTGCGCGGGCCTGCGGCACCGACACGTCCTCCCAGAGCCCGTCCGTCGGTTCGGGCTGGGGCGGCACGCCGAGCTTCGATATGTCCGCCCCGTTCTTCTCCAGCACCCTGACGATGTGCTCGCTCAGGTCGCCGAGGGGGTTCATCCCGCGCGCGGGGGCGGCATGAGCGCTGTCCGTGGTGACCGACATCAGGGCGCTCCTTACGGTCGTGCGATGACGCCGAACGTGGCGTCGTCTGAGTCGTCGGCGGACGCGCTGGGGGTGCCCTCGGGCGTGGACGGCGGCGCTTCACTGTGATCGCCCCATGTGGCCTTGTCGCTGTACGGCACGCGCCCGTTGGACTGGCTCGGGATGATGTGGTTCGTCGCGACACCGAGGGCCGTCTGCCACTGCTGCGCGCTGGGCAGGTGCTTACGCGCCGTCCGGAGGGCGTCCGCGCACTGCCGTTGGGTGTAACCCGCCTCAAGGGCCTTCTTCACCATGTTGCGCATGGCCACGTAGCCGTTGTTCCTACCGACGTACATGCCGAGGTACTTCTCAGCGTCTTCCCACCACCACTTCGCCACCTTCTCAGCGGCGGCATCCAGGGCCGCCTTCTTCTTCGCCTTCTTCGCGGCCGCAGCCTCCTTTTCCGCGTCGTCGGCAGCCTTCTGCGCGGAGGTCCGGCGGGGGCGTCGAGTGCCAGCAGAGGGCTTCGGCGGCTCGGCCGACGGCACTTCCTCGTCCTCAGGCTCCGCTTCCTGCACCTCATCCCGTTCCGGCTCAGGGTCTGCGAGGGGTGCCTCCTCGTCGGAGGCCAGCTCAAATCCGTCGGGGCCGAACGTGCCATCGGGGTACTGCACAAGGAACGTGCCGTCCTGCTGCTGGACGACGGGGACCGCGGGGTCGTTCGTACTGCTGAACAGTTCGCGGTCCTTGACCCACTGTGCTTTGGAGGCCTCACTGATGGCCGTCCCCATGACCATCTTCCCGTTGAGCAAGTGGCGTCGTTCAAGACGGTAGTGCCCTTCCGCAGCCAGCTCGCGAAGAGCTGTACGAACGGCTGCGCGTCCCTCGCGTCCTTCGCCCTGGCAGAGCTGTTCGGAGCGGACCACCCACCCCTCTTTCTGGTCCAGGAGGTAGGTCAGCAAGCCGAGCGCCCGGTAGCTCAGACGGGGGTTGCGGACGGTGGGCGACCCCACGATGACGAAGTGGGGCCGGTCGATGCGGGCGCCCGTGGAGTCGGACAGGCGGCTCATACGGAGGCCTCGCTCGGGGCTTCGTCGGTCAGACGGAAACAGGTTCGGTGCGTGCGGCCGCAACCGGTGTCAGAGCGGGCGGGGCGCCGCGTCCTCTCGGCCATGCCCGCAGAGATCAGCTCGTTCAGGGAACTGCGCACCTGGTGCGAGTTCAGCCCGAGGTAGGTGTAGATGGCTTCGACGGCGACCCACTCGCCGTCATGCAGGGCGAGTTTGAAAACGATGCGGTGCGCGCGGTCGGAGAGCTTCCGGGTGGCGGTCATAGTGCTGGTCCCCAGGGAGAGAGGCCCGGCCGCAGGGTGCCGGGCCCAAGCGGTCGGTGTCACTCAGCGCTCGCGCCGGGCTGCGCCTTGGGCAGCAGCTCCGGCGTCTCCCGCAGCAACTCGTCGAGTTCACCGCTCCGATACGCGGCGAGCAGTACGCCCTTGCCGATCGCCTTGCCTTTGAACTTCTTCCAGGTGAAGGTGACGGTGCCGGTGGGCTTGCCGCCCGGCACGAACCGGATCCCGGGGATGATCTCGCCGTTGCGCGAGTCCACGATGGTGCCCGTTTCCGGGTCACGATGCGCGTGCTTGAGGACTGTGTCCTCAAACGACTTCCTGCGCACGAAGACGATTTCGTATTCGTCCTTCTCCTCGGCGAACGTATCGAACGCGGCCTCGTCCTCGACCTCGAACCGGTCGTTGGTGGTGGCTACCTTGTAGTGGCCTACCTCCTCACCGCGCACCTTGATGACGTAGTCCGACCGGTTGTCCTTGAGGAAGTCCTCGATGAGGGGTTCCTTCGGGGCGTCCTTACGCGGCTTGATGACGTCGTTCTGGTGCTCCTGCATGGCGCGTGCGAGCGCACCGATGAGCCCGAGGGAGTACAGGGGGAGCGTGGTCGACTCCTCGGCCTGGGTGCCGTCGGCGACGTCGTTCGACATCTGTGTCCCTCTCTTCCCCGGACGCCATGGCCCAGGATTCTGGTTGTCCCGGGCTGGGTGTCTTCGGGGCGTCGCACGGAGGTACGTCACCGGCCGAAATTTGTTACACCTAGACCCAGGTAGCTGAGTTGCTCTCCCAGCCACTCCGAATAATACACCCAGGGAAACACCTTGTGGGGCGCGCGACACAAACGGCGCCCCGATCTACCTTCCTCGCGGCTCGGCATCTTTCGGTGACGTCACCGAAAGCCGCGGGGCCCCGGGTCCGCCCCAACCGGAACGAGGGCGTCCCCGGCCCGACGGTAGGTGAGGGCCGGCCATGACGGCATCGCCCTGCTTGCGAGGCAGGGCGCCGCGGTTGAAGTCCGCGGGCTCGCAGCTCTCTCCCGCCGTCGGGACACCGACGCATGGGAGAGGACCGCACCAGCCGTGACCGAGACGATCGCCAGGCCGCCGCGCTTCATCGCCTACGTGCCGCTCACCGACCTGAAGCCGGCGCCCCGTAACCCGAAGCGCCACGAGCTCGAACTCATCATCGCGTCCATCGACATGCACGGCCTGGTCGAGATCCCGGTCGTCGACGAACGCACCCAGCAGACTCTCCACGGCCACGGCCGCCGGGAGGCCCTAATCGAGATGCAGACCCGCGGCATGCGCGTACCCAGCGGCATCGTCATCGACGAGGACGGCGGCTGGCTCGTCCCCATCCTCCGCGGCTGGCCGTCGAAGAACGACGCCGACGCCGAGGCTCTGGCCATCAAGCTGAACCGCCTGCCAGGTGAGGGCGGGTGGGACCCGCGCGAGCTCGCCGAGGTCCTTGAGGACCTGGCGACGAACGAGGCGGAGCTGTTCGACTCTCTGGCCATCCCCCACGACGAGATCGACAAGATGCTCGGCCAGGTCGACCCCGAGACCCTGCCCAGCGGCGGCCGCGAGGACGAGACGCCCCTGCTGCACCTTCCCGAAGACCGCGAGCGCAGCAGCGAACTCAGCCCCGACGACGAGGGCCGCGCACCGCAAACGACCTGCCCGGCCTGCGGGCACCACTTCACGTCCGGACGCTGACCCGCCCTTTCGAGGAACACCATGCCCACCCGACGCAAGGCACGCCGGCCGCAGAGTCGTAGCGGTCGCCCACGCCTGCTCTCCGACGAGGTCGAGGCGCGCCTCGTCGGCGCGTCGCGTACCGGGGTGGCTGTTGAGCTGGCCGCCGAGATGGCAGGGGTCTCCCGCTCGACCTTCCTGGCGTGGATGGCCCGCGGCCGCACCGAGACCGAGGCCCGCGAGGCAGGCGGCAAACCGGACCCGGACGAGGAGGAGTACGCGGCCCTGTACGAGAAGGTCCGCACCGCCCGCGCCACGGCGGCCACCCGCGCCATGATGAATATCCGCCGGGTCGCCGACGGCGGCATCGTCACCAAGGTCACCACCCGGAAGTTCCGAGACCCCGTGACCGGCGACATCGTCGAGGAGACCGTGGAGGACCGCACGCCGCCCGACTGGCGTGCCGATGCCTGGTACCTGGAACGCCAGCATCGCGAGCACTACGGCAAGGACGCGAACGTCGCGATCGAGATCAACAGCCTGGGCAACGTCCCGGCCGGCCAGGATGACGGCCCCGTCGACCTGGGCGCGCTCGCCGAGCGCCTGGACCGGACCCTTTTCGCGGTTGAGTACCCGCCCGAGCTGGAGGACGCCGAGGTCGTCGACGCAGAGGTCGTCGACCCGTGACCGGCTGGCCTACAGCCATACCCCTCATGCGACCGAAAGCGGGGGGGCCGTGGCCGCGCACCTCGCAATCGGGCCTCGGTGATCCTGCTCGCGACGTTAACCGTCCGCACCCTGCACCGTGCCCTCCCTGATCACCGAAGCGGAGGGCACAGCACTCATGACCACGATCATCTCCCGCGCCACTTGGGGCGCTCGGGCCTGGGACGGCACCCCGGCCACCGTCCCGTTCAGCGCGCGTACCGAGTTCTTCGTCCACTACGACGGCGGCACCGCGATCACCCGAACCGGCTACGCGATCATGCGCGCGATCGAGGCCCAGCACCTGAGCCAGGGCTGGAGCGGTGTCGGCTACCACTTCGTAATCGACCAGCGGGGCACCATCTACGAGGGCCGCGGCTGGGGCCTGCAGGGCGCCCACTGCCCCAACCACAACGTCAGCGGAATCGGCGTCCAGATCGCTATCGGCGGCGACCAGACGCCCAGTGACAAGGCCCTGGCCGCGTGCCGCTGGCTGTACGAGCAGGCGTGCCACAAGTCCGGCCGCACCCTGTCCAAGCGCGGCCACCGGGACGGGATCGCGACGGCCTGCCCCGGCACGAAGCTGTACGCCTGGGTGAAGGCGGGCATGCCCGCGGGCGACTACGAGCCAGCCCCGAACCCTGGCGGCTCTCTCCCAGGCGGCGGCTCCGGCGCCGGGGCGGCCCGATACCAGGTCACGATCAACGGCCTCGTCTACGGCTACGGCGCCCAGGGCGACCACATCACCAAGGTAGGCAAGGCACTGGTGGAGAAGGGGTTCGGCGAGAACTACACGAGCGGCCCCGGCCCCGTGTGGACGGACGCCGACACCAAGAACTACGCCGACTTTCAGAAGTCCCTCGGCTACAGCGGCAACGCGGCCGACGGTGTCCCCGGCGAGTCGTCCCTCAGGAAGCTGCTGGGCACCCTGCCGTCCAAGGTCACGGCCAAGCCGGCGCCCCCGTTCCCAGGCACGGACAAGTTCGGCCCCGGCAAGAACAACTCCAGCATCACCATGCTCGGGCAGCAGCTCGTTCGGAAGGGCTTCGGCACGTTCTACACCCAGGGTCCGGGCCCGAAGTGGTCTGAGGCGGACCGCAAGAACGTCCAGTCCTTCCAGCGCGCCCAGGGCTGGACCGGCTCCAGCGCCGACGGTCTTCCAGGTCCCGAGACCTGGAAGCGCCTGTTCAGCTGACCCCTCTCAGGCCGGCCCGCACCCGCGGGCTGGCCCCGACCCTGAAGGGCCCTGTCCGTGGCAGGCGAGACCGTCATCACCGTCGTCGGCAACCTGGTCGACGATCCCGAACTCCGCTTCACACCGTCCGGCGCCGCGGTGGCCAAGTTCCGCGTCGCCTCCACGCCCCGCACCTTTGACCGACAGACCAACGAATGGCGGGACGGCGAGAGCCTGTTCCTGACCTGCGCCGTGTGGCGGCAGGCGGCCGAAAATGTTGCCGAGTCCCTGACACGGGGCATGCGTGTCATCGTCCAGGGGCGCCTCAAGCAGCGCTCCTACGAGGACCGTGAGGGCGTCAAGCGCACGGTCTACGAGCTGGACGTCGAGGAGGTCGGTGCCAGCCTCCGCAACGCCACCGCGAAGGTCACCAAGATAGGGGGCAGCGCGCCGCGCCATGCCGCGGCACAGGACCGTCCCGCATCCGACGACCCGTGGTCCGCAACGCACGGGGACGGGCCGCCGTTCTGACCCGTTCACGCAGAAGGGGGCCCGGACCGATGTCCGGGCCCCCTTCTGGTTGCTCAGGCGGTCGCGACCGTCCAGGCCGAGTCCAGGATCAGCAGGTCGTCCCCGCTCTGCTCCAAGCCTGGGTCCGCCGCGTCCACCAGGGTCGACTCTTCGGTGGGAGCCGCGGTGTCTGTCGCCAGATCCACAGGGGCCGGGGTCTCCTCCACTGGGGCGGAACCCTCACGGAACGCCGCCGGGCTCTCCGGGGCGGGCGGAGTTCCTTCAACCGGGTCGGAGCCGTCGTCGGGAGCAGACTCGCCCGAAGCAGGTGTCTCCGGGGTAGCGGGCGTCTCCTCGACTGGATCGGAAGCCGGGAGCGTCGACGGCTCGGGGGGCGAAATCACTGGAGGCGTGGACTGTTCCGGTGCTGTTGGCTCGACCGGAGCAGGTGCCGACGTCGGCTGCTCGGCCTGGGGGGCTTCCGCGACCGGCTCAGGCGCACGAGTCGGCGATGTCGTCGGCGGCTGCGTCGCTTCGGGGCCTGCGGGCGGCGTGGAAGGAGTGCCCCGGTCCACGATGGGCACCACAGGGAGGTCCATATCCATCGTGGGCTCGAACGGGGGGACCACAGGCGGCCGATCGAGACCGACGGCGATCGCCACGATGTCGTCGCCGCCCGTAGACGGCGCGTCGCTGGTCCCGACGCCGAGAACTGCCTGTGCAGCCAGGAGGACAGGCTCGTCGATCTGCAGGCCGTGCCGCGAGTACAGGAAGGCCTCGACGTCCTGCTCGTTCAGCCCCAACGTGCCCAGCGTGAGCGCGGCCAGACGAGGCGGAAGCGGCGTCGACGCACCCCTCATCCTCGGGTTCGACGACCGGCGGGTCTCCTCTGCACGAAGCACGTCCGTGTACTCCGACAACCGCTGTTCGTCCGTGCCCCACAGCACGTACCGCCCGGAGCGGGAGAGGTTGGGGTACAACTCGATCGTGCCGTCCTGCCGCGCCCATGTCTCGGCATAGTCCGCGTCACCGAAGATCCTCAATCCGATGCGCTCGGAACCGTACGAGAACACAAAGATCGTGCTGTCCGGCCCCGTGGCCGCCTTACTCGACATCACCATGCCGTCCGCGTCAGTGCACTCCGCCACCAGGTCTGCGATCGGCTTGCAATCGATCCGCCCGGCCTTGGAGAAGCCGCGGAACTCCGGTTCGACGAAAGGCTTCGCCGCAGGCTTCGCACCCCCAGCGTCGGTGGGGCTCGGGTCCGGTGCACTCGCTGAAGTTCCCAAGGGGCTGCCGGCGGTGACGTAGCCCAGCGCCCAACTCCCCACGAGCGCGGGGACCAGTGCAGCGGCCACTACCCACCTCTTCGCACGCCTGCGCGGACGCACGGGCTGGGGAGGTTCGTCAGGCATGGGGGCGATGACCACCGGCGCAGCCGGCTCAACCGTGCCCAGCAGCTCCTCGAAGTCCTTGAACTCCGAGTGCTCGCGCAAAAGGCGCTCAACCTGCTCCAGGGAAAGATCCGGCAGTGCAGAACGCACCTGCCGAACGGCCGAGTCGAAGCTCTGGAGCTTCAGGAACAGGTGGCGCTCGCCTCCGATGTTGACTAGGCCCACGTCGGTGAGGTCCGCGTAGTCCTCGTCCTTGGGGGTCAGGATGCGGATCTGGACGCGGGGCTGCGGCTCGGTCACGGCCACTCCTCAATGCCGCGGCCGCCAGCTAAAGCGCTGCTCAACTCTGCCGGTCCCTTTCCTTGCTCTCCAGGGCGCGGGCAATGTGAGCAGCCATCTTCTCGGCACGCTCGGGCGTGATGTCTTCGATGTCACTGAGGACGACGTGAGCACCGTCGGGCAGTTCGATCTCCTCGCGGTGCATCTCCAGCTCGTCCAGGCCGTCCTCTGAACCGGCGTCCGCGCGGGTTTCCGGCGGATTCTGGGCGTGCCTGTAGGCGCGGAGCATCGCTTCCCTGGTCGCACTCACCGCCGCAGGGGTGCGTCGGTAGCCGGGCTGCAGCGCTCCCGCGGCAGCCAACATCTGGCGGGTGTCCTCATCGTGAGGTATGGGCCCGCCGTCCAGCGCCCGCTCCACGCTCTCGCTCTGGTCAGCGCGTCGCGACATGCGCCCTCGCTTCTCGTGTCTCTGCCCGTGGTGCAACGACTCTATTTCTACCCACTGCCGCCGTCAGCAGTTCTTCGACCAACTGGGAGGACGACTCCCCAGCCGGCATGACCTCGGCGAGCTTGCGCAGTGACCGTACCGTCAATGTACGGACAGCGCCGTCCGACTTCCCCATGATCTCCGCAGCCTGCGCGGGACTTAGACCGTCGAAGAACCGCAGGATCAGGACCTGCCGTTGCTGGGGCCGCAGCTTCTTCAACTGGGCTGCAACAGCTTGGGCCAGTACACGCCTTTCGGCGTACTCCTCCGGGCCCTGGTCGACGCGCGGCTGGTCGAGTTCGAGGTGATCGGCGTACAGCGCTTCCGATGGGCGCCGCTGTACAGAGCGCAGGTAGTCGAGCGCAGTGTTCTTTGTGATCGCGCGCAGCCAGCCCAACAGGTTCGTGCCTGGTCGGTACTTGCTGATGTTCTGGGCGACCTTCAGCCATACTTCCTGGCTCAGGTCCTCAGCGACGTGTCCGTCGCGGATGTAGAACCGCACCCAGTTGTACACGGTGCCGTTGAGCCTGTCGTATAACGCCGCGATGGCGTCGGCTCCGTCGTCCCCGCCTGCTGCGGCGCGTCCAACCAGAGCCTCCAGAATGTCGGTCACGGCGTGCTATCCCCCAAGCCGGTGCTGCGGTTGTCAGCTACAGCGCCTCACTCGGGCGTACCGTCACGGTCTCCCCACCAATGGACGATCACGTTCCGATGCGGCGCTGAGGCAGCATAACCAATCCTTTACGGAATGCATCGGCTTGCCAGCAGCATATTTGTGTCGAACGTCGCCGCGGTGCCCTGCTCGTTCACCGCGAGGGAACGGCCCAGCAGGCTAAGCGCGTTCCCGGCCCACGCCGCACGATCCGTCGTTCCCAGAACCCCAGCGCTTGTAACCAGCACGCCGCGAGTTCCGCGCACACGAACCGTTGCTCGCTGGTGATTCCGTCGAGAGACCTCGCGCCGCAGCGCGACCAAGACCGCTGACGAGGTCGCCAGCATCCACAGTTTCAGCCGCCGGCCCGAACGACGCCACCGAACGCTGCCGCCACCAAACCGGAGCAACTTCATCGTGCGGCAGACGCGTTGGGCTTCTCGCGGGTGTAACAGATTTCGCTGATCGACGTACTTGTCGGTGCCGGGCTGGACGCAACCGGCTCCATCCGGCCGGATCAGGTCGCCGGAGGGCACCTACGGATCAACAAGGACGACTATGCCTCGCGGTGGTTCAAATACCTTGCTGAGTTTCGAGACGATTGCCGAGCGGATGGAACTCCCAAAGCGCACTCTGCTTGACAACTACAAGAGCTGGGACATCCCCATCGTGCGCATCAGCGATCGCATCCTTCGCGTACGCGAGCGCGATTTTGAGGCATGGCTCGACGCGCGTACGGAGTGAATTCTGCACACCGGTACGGGACTTATAGCCGCGAATAGCGGGCGCATCACCGTCCGCCCCACCCCCTGCTCGACGGCTTGACCAGCCAGGGCTGCGCCTACGTAGAGTCCCAACTCCCCCTGGCCAGGGCAACCCCGAAGATCCGACATCAATCACGCGAGGCACCCTGTGGCTCACAAGCCCGCCGTCTACAAGCGGTGCGATTGCCCTGACCAAAACAGACCCAAGAAGGCTGGCTGTAACCACTCCTGGTACCACAACGTCACGAACAGCAAGGGCAAACGCACACGCGCCACGATTCCCGATTCACCTGGCCTGACCCAGGCTCAAGCTCAGGGGATCCTGGACGGCATGGCTACCGGTGTCGCACCGGAGCCCGTCAAAGCGAACCTCACCTTCGAGAAGTGGGCGGCCGACTGGCTCAGCAGGCGCCGCGCGAAGGAGGCCAGCATCGAGAAGTACGAGATAGCCGTCCGCGTGCACCTCAATCCACGGTGGGGGAACCAACGACTCAGAACCATCGAGAAGCGCCAGGTCGAGGCCTGGGTCCAGGAACTTGAGGCGAACAAGAACATCGCCAACTCCACTGCGGACGGTCACTGGAAGGTCTTCCAGATGATCATGAAGGATGCGCTCCAGAACGGGAAGATCGGCTCCAACCCGACGTACGAGGTCGACGGCCCGTACGTGGGTCGATCAACGTCATACGTCTTCACCCCGGAAGAGTGCTGGTCGATCTACGACGAGTTCCCCAAGCGCTACCGCCTCATCCCCATGTTCGGTTTCGCGTGCGGCGCCCGGCAGGCGGAGGCATTCGCCGTATGCGAGGACGTGATCGACTGGGACCACTGCCTACTGACCGTGCATCGCCAGGTGCTGAGAATCAAGGAAACGGACTACAAGTGCCTTCTCGTAGACCGACTCAAAACGAGCCCGCGCCTTGACTCGAAGGTCGTACCGGCACCCCCGTACCTCCTGGAGGCTCTGGCGGAGCACCAAGCATGCTTCCCGGCTCGACTCACGGAGACCGTGCTGTGGGAGCACAAGAGCAAGATCAACGAGTGCCAGCGCGGTCCAGCACACGCCTACTTCTGGACGCCGCGCAACAACCTGATTAACCGCAACACCTTCAACGATGACCTATGGAAACCCGCCCTGCGGAGACTGGGCATCAAGGACAAGGAAGGGAACCTCCCGACCTTCCACGACCTCCGGCACACGTTCATCTCAACCTGCCTCCAGAACGGGATCCCGGAGCACACCGTCGCCGCATGGGTGGGTGACACCGTCGAGGAGATCCGGCGTACGTACAGCCACCTCCTCAAGGACCACGGCGAGACGCACGGGGCCATTGCCGCTGGCCTGACAGCACGGCCCAATCCGGCCGCCACCCTCATCGCCGCGTGACGCCTCCGAGGCTTCCCGCATCAAACCCCTGACGCCCTCCACCAGCCCGCCGCTGGTGGAGGGCGTCTTACCTTCAGGCAAGCCGGGCTGTAATGCACGGAGAATCACTGCAGGCCAGTGATCAGGACGAGTGCCCACAGTGGCCGCGTGGGTGGCTACCTTCGTGGCTACCTTGGTGGCTACGTTCGTAGCCGTGAGGTCCGGTTTCAACCGGTACGGACCGGGGTCGGACTAGGCCCGCCGATTCATGAAGAAGGGGCCCTGACCTGCAATTACGCTGGTCATGGGCCCCAAGCGGCAGACGAGTCGGGCTGTACGCCGGGTTCTGTCGCCCGGCTGCCTCGCGGCGGCCGGGGAGACGGCCATCCATCTAGGGTCGGCGTTGCCGCCGGCCTCGTGCGGTCTACCCGCGGACTCGGGCGAGCCGCCCTCGAACGTCCGCGCAGAGCGCGTGTTACCGCGCTCCTCTTGACCTTGCTCCGGGTGGGGTTTACCTAGCCGCCTGAGTCGCCTCAGGCGCTGGTGGTCTCTTACACCACCGTTTCACCCTTACCCAGCGCCGAAGCGCTGGGCGGTTTGTTTTCTGTGGCACTGTCCCGCGGGTCACCCCGGGTGGCCGTTAGCCACCACCCTGCCCTGTGGAGCCCGGACGTTCCTCGGGAAGCGCCCCCGAAGGAGACTCCACGCGGCCGTCCGCCCGGCTCGTCTGCCGTGTCGACCATGCTACCGGGCCCGCGGCCGGCTCCGCTCCAGCGGGCGGCTCGTCCGGCTTCCTCTGCCCCGCCGTCGCCAGGAACGAGCCCAGCAGGATCAGCGTGAACGCCGCCACCACTCCCGCCGTCAGCTCCTCGTCCAGGAACAGCACGCCCGCCGTCACCGCCACCGCCGGGTTGACGTACGTGAAGACCACCGCCCTCGTCGGCCCCGCCTCCCTGATCAGTTCCAGGAAGACCACGAAGGCCAGCGCCGTGCAGATCACTCCCAGGCCGGAGAGGGACGCCAGCACCGACGGGGATGGGAGCGATGACGGTCGCGTCAGGGCCGCCGCCGGGGCGTATACCAGCGCCGCCAGGAGCAGGCACGGGGCTATCAGTTGCAGGGTCGGGACCGGCTTCAGGTAGCGGGCCATGATCAGCGGGGCCGTCGCGTAGCCCACCACCGTCACCAGCATCTCCGTCAGGGCCCGGGCGTTTCCGCCTGTCAGGTGCGGGGCCGTCAGGACCGCCACCCCGGCCAGGCCCAGCCCCAGGCCGACCATGCGGCGGGCGCCCAGGCGTTCCGTGTCTCCGAAGTAGCGGGCCAGGAGTATGCCGACGATGGGTACGCCCGCGATAAGCAACCCCGCCGTCGAACTGGAGAGGTGGCGTTCGGCATCGGTCAGGGTCCACCAAGGGCCGATGATCTCTATGCAGGCGAAAGCCAGCATGGGGCGCCAGTGTTCCCGTACGACTCCCACCAGGTTTCCCTGGCGGATTGCGAAGGGGAGGAGTAGAGCCGCGCCTAGCGCGCATCGTGTGAACACCACCATGGACGCGGACATGCCACCGTCCACCGCCACTTTGATCATCAGGTAGGGGATGCCCCAGAGCACTCCCATCAGGGAGAACAGAAACCAGCCGCGTGCAGTCATGGGCGCAGTCTCGGCCTGGTCAGCGGCGGGTGTCTTGAACGCTGTTGCGGTACGCCGCCGGGGTCACGCCCAGTACCCGGCGGAACCAGCGCGTCAGGTGCGCCTGGTCCGCGAAGCCGACCAATGCGGCCACATCTGCGGGGCGGTGGCCCTTTTCCAGCAGGCAGCGCGCTCGGTTCACGCGGTGCTGGGCCAGCCAGGCGTACGGCGGCATCCCCATGCTCGTACGGAAGGCTCGGAGCAGTTGGTAGCGGGACAGGTCCAGGTCCGCGGCCAGGGCGGAGAGGGAGGGTGGGGCGAGGAGTTCGTCTGCCAGGCGGGCTCGGACCGTCTCTGCTATGCGGTTCGCGCCCGGGATCGTGTCGCACACCGGGCGGGCCGAGGAGTGGCGGCGGGCCAGGGCCGTGAGCAGCCACGGGATGCGGGACTCTGCCTCCAACGGGTCCGGGCAGACGCTCAGTTCGGTGTGTGCGAGGCGTAGGGCGGCGGCCAGTTCGGGGTCGTCGAGGAGGGGGTCGCGGAAGTGCGGGATGTCGTACGTGCCCTCTGTGAGCAGGGGGATCTCGGCGTACAGGGCGCGGTAGGCGTAGCCGTCGGATGCCGCCGGGCCGCCGGTGTGCGTCTCGCCGGGCGCGAGAACGACTATCGAGCCGGGGCTCGGCTCGATCCGGCCGCCTCGGTAGTCGATGATCTCGGAGCCGCCGACGCAGACGCCGATGGTGAACTCCTCGTGGGCGTGCGGCGCGTAGCGGTGACGGTCGAAGTGGGCGGTGAGGAGGTCGAGGGGGCGGCCACCGCAGCCGAGCGTCGCCCGGGTCCAGACGGCCTGCTCGCGGCCGGGCGCCATCCGCCCACGCCCGCTCACCGGATCACGCCCGCTCACCGGATCACGGCCACTCACCGGCTCGCTCCCAGTCACCGGCTCACCCCCAGCCACCACCTCGCGGCCAGACGTCTGCTCACGGCCACCCATCGCTCCGCGCCCGGCCGTCCGGCCAAGCCCAGGTGTCCCGTGGGGCCCAGACGTCCCGTGGGACCCAGACGTCCGGCCGGGCCCGCCTGGCAATGGCAGTGGCAGTGGCAGTGGCAGTGGCAGTCCAGGCACATCCGTCTGCTCTGACTCACCCGCCCGCCCTGGCACACCTGCCCGTCCCGACCCGGACCTCTGCCCGAGCCCAGACCTCTGCCCGAGCCCGCCCGGCTGGCGAAGCCCACCCGCCCGCTCACCATCACCCCGTGCCCCCATGGCGTCGTACCTCCTCAGGGGTGCAACGCCTGCGTGCCCCTCTTCCATGCCCCTGCCAGGTCGGCGTCGTCCGGAAATCGGCCGTGGATCTCCAGGATCACCATCCCGTGGGCGAACGCCCAGGTCGCCCTGGCCAGGTCCATGTCGCCGCCGCAGGCCCGGACGAGGGGCGCGGCGGCTCGGTCCTCAAGGCCCGGCGGGAGGCAGGCGCGGGGCAGCGGGCGCTCGGTGGCCAGGCAGTAGAGGTGGGGGTGTTCGAGGGCGTACGCGCGATACGCCTCGGCCAGAGCCGGGATCGAGCCCGGGGCCCGGGTCTCGGCAGCCTCCAGGGCCGCCGCGGACTCCGCGAGCATCTGCGCGATCAGCTCGACCTCTACGGCCGACTTGTCGGGGAAGTGCTTGTAGAGGGACGGGGCCTTGATGCCCAGGTGGTCGGCGAGGGCCCGCATCGTCAGCGCGGCTGGGCCCGCCTCCTCCAGAAGGGCCCGGGCCGCCGCGACGATCGAACGGGCCCGCGGCGACAGCCCACCGAGCCCACTGCCTTGAGCGCCCTGATCGCTCTGAGCGCCCTGCCTGTCAGCGACTCGGGTGCCCTGCCCGCCGGCACCTTGGTTGCCCTGCCCGTCAGTCACGTTGGAAGCCCTCCTTCGTCCGCAGGCCAAAGCCGAAGGCGCGATCGTACGAGATGTGGGCGAGCCAGCCGCACAGGGCCGCGAAGGCCGGGGCCCAGGTGAGCGGGCCGACGGTGTAGAGGGTCATCAGGGCGAGCGGGACGAGCGCGCGGTGGGCCGCGTTGTAGTACGGGACCGCGCGGGGCTGGAGGCGGCCCTTCGCCATCCCCCGCGCTTCGCCGATGCCGACCAGGAACGTCAGGTCTGGCGCTATGAAGAACACGACGGCCAGGAGTCCCGCGAGCCAGCCGTGGTTCACGGCTTCGAGTACGGCGAAGGCCGACCAGAAGAGTGCGTTCAGCAGCCAGGCGGTCCGGCGTGCGACCGGGAGGGCGTGGCGGCCTCGGGGTGCGGCGTCCGCGGCGGCGGCGTCCGCAGTGTCGACCGTGTCAGCGGGGCCATGCGCGGCGATCCTGCTCATCGTGCTCATTGCTGCCTCCTGAGGCTGGGCGGTCGGGCCGTGTGGCGGGTCGGCCTCGGACAGTTGGCTAACGTCGTTAGCCACGACCGTACGGCTAACATCGTTAGCCGTCAATGGATACTCCGCGACCCGCCGGGAAAGCCGCCACTTGACCTTGCCGCAACGTCAACGTTTCTACTGAGGGCATGCGGATCGGAGAACTCGCCGCGACCGTCGGCGTCACGACGCGGACCGTCCGGCACTACCACCACCTCGGGCTGCTGCCCGAACCCGAGCGGCGCTCCAACGGCTACCGCGACTACGGCCTGCGGCACGCGGTCGTGCTCGCCCGGATCAAACGGCTGACCGAGCTGGGGCTCGGTCTCGCCGAGGTGCGGGACGCCCTCGCGGACGACGCGGGCCGCGATCTCGCCGAGGTGCTCGCCGAGCTCGACGACGATCTGGCGCGCCAGGAGGCGGCGATCCGGGAGCGGCGGCTGCGGCTGCGCGCCCTGCTGGACGGGGGCGGAGTGCCCGCCGAAGGACCCGTGTCTCCCGAACTGGCCGCGATCTTCGGCGAGTTGACCCGGGACCCGGAACCGGCGATGGCCGCCAAGGACCGCGAAATGATCGCGTTCCTGGAAACGGTCGCGGCCCCGGAGGACCGCGAGCGCCTGCTGTCCGCGATGCGCGCCACCGCGGACGTGCCCGGCACCCTGGAGCGGACGCACGAGGCGTACGCCCGACTCGACGCGCTCGTCGACGTCGACCCGGCCGACCCTCGCGTCGAGGAGGCCGCCCGTGCCCTTGCCGACTGCCTCCCCGACGAGGCCCTGGAGGGCATGGGACTCGCTCAACTCGACCTGGCAGGACTGGAAGGAACAGACATGACCGGTACCGGCAGCTTCTTCCGCGCCTTTCTCGACGACTTCGCCCCCGCGCAGGCCGCGGCGGTCCGCCGGACGATCGAACTGCTCGTGGAGCGTGCGCGATGAGCGCGGCGGCGGACACGGTGACGACGGCGGGCGGTGTGCCGGCCGGCGGCACGCCGACGACCGGCGCCATGCGGACCGTACGGATCATCCGGCGGCTCGTCGCCCACGAAGTGCGGCTGCTGGCGAGCATCGCCCGGTGGGTGGCCCGGCGGCCGCACGGCATCGGGCGCGGACGGGCCTTCTCGTACGGTCGCGGCCAGGGCGCGATGATGTTCGGCTTCGGGTTCGTGTCCGTCCTCGAAAGCGCCTGTATGGCGGTGCTCCTGCGGAACCATCCCGCCGTCCACCGGGTCGTGTTCACGCTCGACGTCTACACGCTGCTCCTGATCGTCGGCATGCACGCGGCGTCCGTGACCCGTCCGCACGTGCTCAACGACACGGGAGAGAAAGCCGCCCTGCGTATCCGCCGCGCCGCGCACGTCGACGTTCGCGTGCCGCTCGCCTCGATCGCCTCCGTACGCCGCGAGTTGGTCACCACGCACGAGAAGCTCGACGGCCGGCTCGACCTGGCCATCGGCGCGCAGACCACGATCACACTCGAACTCTCCTCCCCCGTACGGCACTTCACCTTCCTCGGGCGCCCCAAGGACGTAACCACGATCCGCTTCCACGCGGACGAACCCGAGGCGCTGGTACGGGAGATACGCACAGCGCTGGAGCCAGTTCAAGAGCTCACGCGGGAGCGAACAGCACCTTCGCCGAGCCCGGGTCCGCCTGGGTGAGCCGTACCCGCAGCCGCTCCCCCAGCGGCAGCCTCGCGGCCCCCGCCTCGCCCTTGATGCGGGCGACGACGGCGGGGGACTCCAACTGGACTGTTCCCACGGTGGGTTCGCGTTCCTGTACGTCCACGACGGTGCCGTCGAAGAGTTCGCCGACGCGGTCCTTGAGCAGCGCCGCCTCGACGATGTCGACGCACTCGCGCTCGACCGTGCCCGCGCGGCGGGTGCCCTCGGCCATCCGCTTCGGCAGGTCGTCGAGGGCGGCGAGCACCCACTCCGGCGGTTCGTCCCCGGCTGCCGCGGCCAGACACAGTTCCGACGCGTAACGGTCGACCAGGCGCCGGATCGGGGCCGTGCAGTGCGTGTAGGGCGCGGCCACGGCGGCGTGGGTGGTGAGGTCCGGGGTGACGCCGCTCCGGAAGACCGTGTAGCCCGCGCCGCGCAGCAGCGTCGTGCACTCCTGGAGGAAGGCCGCGTGGTGGGGCAGGTGCGGGTCGAGGGTACGGATCAGCTCGGCGTACGAGACGTGGTGCGGCCAGTCGATGCGCAGCGCCCGCGCGGTACGCCGCAGCCGGCCGACCGCGCCGTCGGGCGCAGCCGGGAGCGTCCGCAGCACGCCCGTGCCGTACGCGAGCATCAGCTCGGCCGCGGCCATCCCCGTGAGGAGGGAGATCTGCGCGTTCCACCCGTCGGCGGGCAGCGGGGCGCGGTAGGCGAGTTCGTACGCACTGTCGCGCTCGGTGATCTCCTGCTCGGGGACGTTGAGGGAGATGCCGCCGCGGGCCACTTCCCGTTGTTCGCGCAGGATTCCGATGTCCTTGAGGAGGGCGAGCGGTTCCTCGGCGGTGCCTGCGTCGAGTTGCTTCTGCACGGACGCGTAGTCGAGCTTGGCGCGGCTGCGGACGAGGGCGCGGCGGACGTCGGTGGCCGTGGGACTGCCGTCGGCGTCCAGGTCGATGGTCCACAGGACGGCCGGGCAGGTCTGGCCGGGCAGCAGGCTCGCGGCACCCTCGCTCAGCACCGGCGGGTGGAGGGGGATCTTCTCGTCCGGGAAGTAGAGGGTCGTGACCCTGCGGTGTGCCTCCGCGTCCAGGAGACCGCCTGGTACGACGAAAGCCGCGACGTCGGCGATGGCGTACCGCACGCGGTAGCCGTCCGGGCGGCGGGACAGGTGCATCGCCTGGTCGAGGTCGGTGGACGTCGGCGGGTCGATGGTGAAGAGGGCGATGTCCGTCGCGTCGTACGCCGGAAGCGTGGGTTCACGGGCGGCCCGCTCCGCCTCGGCGAGCACCTGCGGCCCGAAGGCCTCGGGTACGTCGAGTTCGGTGCGCAGTGCGCGCAGCGCGGCCCGCAGGGGCGCCTCGGCTGCGCCGGTCACACGTATCTGGCGGCGGGGCATAGGGCGAGCGTATGGCGGGGTGGGGCGAGCGGCACCCCGTAGGCTTGCGCGTACCCCTCTCACGTACCGAACGCCCCAGGGAGAACCGCCGTGCTTGTGCTGCTGCCGCCGTCCGAAGGAAAGGCTCCCTCCGGGCGGGGCGCGCCGTTGAAGCCGGAGTCGTTGTCGTTGCCGGGGCTCGCCGAGGCGCGGCAGGCGGTGTTCGAGGAGCTCGTCGAACTCTGCGCGGGCGACGAGGAGAAGGCCCGCGAGGTGCTCGGACTGAGCGAGGGCCTGCGCGGCGAGGTCGCCAAGAACACAGAGCTGCGGACCGCGGGGGCGCGGCCTGCCGGGGAGATCTACACGGGGGTGTTGTACGACGCCCTCGACCTGGCCTCGCTCGACACGGCCGCCAAGCGGCGGGCGACGCGCTCGCTGCTCGTCTTCTCGGGGCTGTGGGGTGCGGTGCGGGTGACGGACCGGATTCCCTCGTACCGCTGCTCGATGGGCGTGAAGCTGCCGGGGCTCGGCGCGCTGGGTGCGCACTGGCGGGCGCCGATGGCCGCCGTGCTGCCCGAGGCGGCGGGGAGCGGCCTCGTGCTCGACCTGCGGTCCTCGGCGTACGCGGCCGCGTGGAAGCCGAAGGGGGAGGTCGCGGGGCGCACGGCGAGCGTACGGGTGCTGCACGCGCCGACCCGGAAGGTCGTCAGCCACTTCAACAAGGCGACCAAGGGCCGCATCGTCCGCAGCCTCATGCAGTCCGGTGCCGTGCCTTCGGGGCCCGCGGAGCTGGTGGAGGCGCTGCGGGATCTCGGGTACGTGGTGGAGACGGGGGCTCCTGCGGGGGCTGGGCGGGCGTGGATGCTGGACGTGTTGGTGGACGAGATTCACTGAGCGGGCGGGGCTACCCCTTGCTGAGCACGAAGGGTTCGCTGGGCTCGCGAGTCGCCTATTGCAGCATACGCAACGGGCTTTGCGCATGCTGCGGGGCGCGGGCAGGATGAGCGCATGGTCTCGCCCCTGCCCTCCTCACCGCTGTCCTCCTCACCGCGGTCCTCCTCACCGCTGTCCTCGTCCGTGCTCGAACTGGCGCCCGTCGTGCCCGTGGTCGTCGTCGACGACGTCGCGGACGCCGTGCCGCTGGCCCGCGCGCTCGTCGCTGGCGGGCTGCCCGCGATCGAGGTGACGCTGCGGACGCCGGTGGCACTCGACGCGATCCGGGCGATCGCCGACGGGGTTCCGGATGCGGTGGTCGGGGCCGGCACGGTCATCTCGCCGGAACAGGTGGCCCAGTCGGTGGCCGCCGGGGCGCGCTTCCTGGTGAGCCCGGGCTGGACGGACGTACTGCTTGATGCCATGAAAGCGTCCGGGGTGCCGTTCTTGCCGGGGGTCTCCACGACGTCGGAGGTCGTGGCGCTGCTGGAGCGGGGCGTGAGCGACATGAAGTTCTTCCCGGCCCAGGCCGCCGGCGGTACGGCGTACCTCAAGTCCCTGGCGGGGCCGCTCCCCCAGGCCCGCTTCTGCCCGACGGGGGGCATCGGGCCGGCCGTCGCACCGGAGTACTTGGCCCTGTCCAACGTCCTTTGCGTGGGCGGGAGTTGGATGCTGCCCGCTGACGCGATAGCGGGTGGGGACTGGGCGCGGGTGGAGACTCTGGCGAGGGAGGCCGCGAGCTTGGGACACGCCCCGAGCTGAGGCGCGCCGTCTTTGTTTTTGGGGGCGCGGGGAACTGCGCGACCAGCCCCCACCGGCCCGCAGCCGACCCACCACCCGAGCCCAACCCCCGCTCTAGCGCAACGCTGACGTCTCATTGAGGAGACGCACGCTCGCATTGCCGTCCCCGTAGTACGCAACCACCGACAGGGACGCCGCCGACAGTTCCATGCGGAACAGGGCCTCCGGCGGGGCACCCAGGGCCAGCCGTACGAGGGTCTTGATGGGCGTGACGTGGGAGACGAGCAGTACCGTGCGGCCGGTGTGCGCCGCGAGCAGCTTGTCGCGGGCCGCGCCCACCCGGTGGGCCACCGCCTCGAAACTCTCGCCGCCGCCGGTGGGTTCGGCGTCCGGGGAGCTCAGCCAGGCGGTCATGTCGTCCGGGTACCGCTCGCGGACCTCGGCGAACGTCAGTCCCTCCCAGGCCCCGAAGTCCGTCTCGCGGAGCCCGTCCTCGATCCGTACGTCCAGTCGGAGCCGGGCGGCGACGATCTCTGCGGTTTCGCGGCAGCGGGCGAGGGGGGACGAGATGATGTCCTGTACGGTCCCGCGGGCGGCCAGCGCTGTTGCGACGCGGTCGGCCTGGTGGCGGCCCGTTTCCGACAGGGCGGGGTTGCTGCCGCCGCTTCCGGAGAACCGCTTCTGGGGGGTCAGGGGGGTTTCGCCGTGGCGGAGCAGTACGAAGGTGGTGGGGGTGCCGAGGTCTGGTGGTGCGGCTCCGGCGGCGGTCGGTGCCTCGGAGGCCACGTTGCGTGCGGCTCGGATGTCGTTGGTGTGGGGGGTGGCGGGAGTTGTTCGGCTGCGGGTCGGATGTGGCTGATCGCGCAGTTCCCCGCGCCCCTTAAGGGGCGCCACCGGGCCCGGCGCTTCCGGAGTGGAGCGTACGTCGGTTGTGCCGGCGGAAGTCGTCCGGCTGCCGGCCGGTGGGGGCTGATCGCGCAGTTCCCCGCGCCCCTTACGGGGCGCTGACCTCGCGTCCGCTGTCGACGGCGACCACTGCTCGCCCCTCTTCCCCGCGTCCATCGCCTCGTTGGCCAGGCGGTCCGCGTGCTTGTTTTGCGCTCGGGGAATCCACTCGTATGTGACCTGGTCGGCCGGGAGGATGGCGTGGGCCTCGGCTGCCAGGGGGCGCATCGCGGGGTGTTTGATCTGCCAGCGGCCGGACATCTGCTCGACTACGAGCTTGGAGTCCATGCGGACCCGCACGGTGGCCGTGGGGTCGAGGTCGCGGGCCGCGCGGAGGCCCGCCACCAGGCCGCTGTACTCGGCGACGTTGTTCGTGGTGACGCCGAGGTACTCCGCCGTCTCGGCCAGCGTCTCCCCCGTCGCCGCGTCGATGACCACGGCTCCGTAGCCCGCGGGCCCCGGGTTTCCCCGGGAACCCCCGTCCGCCTCGACGATCAACTCGCGCAAGCCGAAGCTCCTTACAGACCGGAACAGGTCTCGAAAGGCCCGTACAAACGCCTACAGGCCCGACTCCGACGTGCGGATCAGGATTCGGCGGCAGTTCTCGCAGCGCAGGACCGTGTCCGGGGCCGCCGCCTTGACGTCGTTCACCTCGGTGATGTTGAGCTCCAGGCGGCAGCCCTCGCAGCGGCGCTGGTAGAGGCGGGCCGCGCCGACGCCGCCCTGCTGCTCGCGGAGCTTCTCGTAGAGCTTGAGGAGGTCGGCGGGGACGGAGCCCGCGATGACCTCGCGCTCCTTCGTCGCGCTGGCGGCCTCGCCGTCGAGGGACTCCTGCGCGGCGTCCCGGCGGGCCGTCGCGTCGTCGATCTTCGACTGGACGGACGAGACCCGCTCGGTCAGTTCGGCGATCCGCTCCTGCGCGGACTCGCGGCGCTCCATGATCTCCAGGACGACGTCCTCCAGGTCACCCTGGCGCTTGGCGAGGGACGCGATCTCCCGCTGGAGGTTCTCCAGGTCCTTGGGGGACGTCACGGCACCCGAGTCGAGGCGCTGCTGGTCGCGGGAGGCACGCTGGCGCACCTGGTCGACGTCCTGCTCCGCCTTGGTCTGCTCGCGGGAGCAGTCGCTCTCCTCGGTCTGCGAGGCGACGAGCAGGTCCCGCAGCTGCGTGAGGTCCTTGGTCAGCGACTCGATCTCGGCGTGCTCGGGCAGCGACCTCCGCTTGTGCGCGAGCTGCTGCAGGCGGGCGTCGAGGGACTGGACGTCGAGAAGTCGGATCTGGTCGGCGGGCGCGGCGTTCAGTTGGGGGCTCCAGGTGAAGGGGAGTGGGAGTTCCACGGGTCGGTGACCGTCTTCGAGACATGGACCCGCAGGTCCCAGCCGTGACGGTCGGAAATCTCGTCGAGCTGGGCGGCGGCCAGCTCGCACCAGGGCCACTCGGTGGCCCAGTGCGCCGCGTCGAGCAGCGCGAGGGGACTGTGGGTGTGATCCGCAATGAACTCTGCCGCCGGGTGGTGGCGCAGGTCCGCGGTGAGGAAGGCGTCCACGCCGGCCGCGCGTACGTCGGCGAAGAGGCTGTCGCCGGAGCCGCCGCTGACCGCGACGGTCCGCACCAGCGCCTCGGGGTCGCCCGCGACGCGGATGCCCTGCGCGGTGGCGGGCAGCCGTTCGGCGGCGCGGGCGGCGAACTCGCGGACGGTCAGCGGATGGTCCAGCTCGCAGACCCGGCCGAGGCCCCGGCGGCCGTCGGCGTCGGCGGGGTCCGGCACGAGGGGGCGTACGACGCGGAGGTCCAGGGCTCCGGCGAGGGCGTCGCTCACGCCCGGGTCGGCGCGGTCGGCGTTCGTGTGGGCGACGTGCAGCGCGATGTCGTTCTTGATGAGGGTGTGCACGACGCGGCCCTTGAAGGTCGAGGCCGCGACCGTCCTCGTACCGCGCAGATAGAGCGGGTGGTGGGTGACCAGCAGGTCGGCGTCCAGCTTCACCGCCTCGTCCACGATCTCCTGGACCGGGTCGACGGCGAAGAGTACGCGGGAGACCTCCTGGTCGGGGTCTCCGCAGACCGTCCCGACCGCGTCCCAGTCCTCCGCGCTCGCGGGGGGCCAGAGAGCGTCGAGCGCGGCGATGACTTCAGACAGACGGGGCACGAACAAAAGGCTACCTGCCTTGTGTCCGTGCCCCACCGGTCGCGGGCTACTTGACCAGCTGTGACCGGGCGACCCCACTTCGGGCGGTTCGATCGACCGATGGCCCGCCCCGTCCCGCCCCCCCCTGTCCCGCCTCGTTCCGTCCCGACTACTTGGCGAGGAAGCCCTTGAGGTCGTCGAGGACCTTGTCGGCCGCGGTGACGCCGAGGCCGAGGTACCAGGTCTCGTCGGGTACGTCCTTGGCCTGGCCGTCCTTCACCGCGCCGAGCTTCTTCCAGAGCGGGTTGTCCTCGGCGGTGGCGCGGTCGGTCTTCTTCGCGTCGCCGTAGACGCCGGTGAAGATCCAGTCGGCGTCGGCGTCATCGATCCGCTCCGGGCTGATCTCCGCCGCGAGGTCGTTGATCTGCTGGTTCTTGGGGCGCGGGATGCCGACGTCCTCAAGGATCGTGCCGATGAAGGACGCCTTCGCGTAGAGGCGGATCATGCCCGGCAGGTAGCGGAGCATGGTGACGGTCGGCTTGTCGGGGCCGATCTCGTCGCCGAGGGCCCTGGCCTTCTTCTCGTACGCGGCGAGCTGCGTCTTCGCCTCGGCCGTCCTGTCCAGCGCGGCCGCGTTGAGCAGGTAGTTCTCCTTCCAGGTGAAGCCCGGACGGATGGAGAACACGGTGGGGGCGATCTTGGAGAGCTGCGGGTAGAGCTTGGCGGCGCGCAGCTCGCTGCCGAGGATCAGGTCGGGCTTCAGGCCCGCGATCGCCTCCAGGTTGAGGGCGTTGATCGTGCCGATGTCCTTGGGGCTGCCCGCATCCTTCTTCAGGTACGAGGGAATGCCTGCCGAGCCCTCGGTGGGCGCCCAGCCGACCGGCTGCACGCCGAGGGAGACCACGTTGTCGAGCTCGCCGACGTCGAGGACGACCACGCGCTTGGGCCGGGCCTTCAGCTCGGTCTCGCCCATCGCGTGCTCGATCGTGCGCGGAAACTCGCCGGCCCTGGCCGTGGTCCCCATCCTGGCCGTCTCCACGGCCGCCTTCGCGAAGTCCTCGCCTCCGGTGGCGACGGACTTGCTGCCGGCGCCGTTGTCGGACTTTCCGGAGCCGGAGCCGGAACCCGAGTCCGAGTCGTCGCCCGACCCGCAGGCGGCGAGCGAGAGAGCGGCCGCCACGGCGAGGGCGACGGCGGCGGAACCGCGGCGTCGTAGGGACATCAGGCACACACTCCGGTGGTTCATGTTCGGGTTGAGGTCCAGGATCGGGGCCGAGACGGACCCGGACCCGCACCTCGGTAGCGCGCGAGAACCCGGCGGGGAACTCAGGAATCCCAGGAACCCCACAGGCAACGCTCAAGCGCCACTTAGGCAGCCCTAACCATAAACCGCCCCACTCCCGCTCAGCACACACGCCCCCGTTCCCTCAGGTGAATCAGAAACTGGCCACTCTTATGTGTGAAGCGGTCACCTGCGGGTCCCACGCCTGTGCGTGCGAAAACTAGGTTTCGTGGCCGGAGGTGACCGAACGATGACGGCCTGTGCCTCCCCCGAGGTCTCGACTTCGCTCGAGCAGGGGGGAACCCCATCGTCCGCGGCGGTGAACGAGAACGAATGGGCCGCGGGAGCAAGGTGCGTGATCACCGTCGACGGGTCGTACGCGGCCCGCCTGGCCCGGAGCGGCGACTCCTGGTTCCCGGAGCGCTGGACACTGGACGGCCCCGAGCCGTACGCCGTGCCACTGCCCGGCAACCAGCCGGAGGAGCCCGGCACGGAGGTGCTGCCGATGGCGGACGGGCGGGTGCTCATCCACCGTCTCGTCGACGGACGGCACACGTTCTCGCTGCTGTATCCGACGGGCCCGGGGACGGGTGAGGTACTGCTCGGCGCGGTCGAATGCCCGGACGTGGGCACGGAGTTGCGGCTGCTGCCGCCCGCTCCGGCCGGCACGCGTGCGTACGCCCTTGCCGTGGGCCGGAGTTCGACGGCCGTGTGGCTGGTCGCGGGCGGCGCCTTCGGGCCCGAGCATCTCGCGGAGGTACCGGGCCGCTGCTCGGGCGGGGTGTGGCTGGGCGGCGGGGACCGACTGCTGGCGCTGGACCGGGAGTTGGACGGCCGGACCAAGACGGTCGTGGTCGATCTGGAGCGCGGGGGCGAGGTGTCGCCGCTGCTGCAGATCTCCGAGCGGAGCAACGACCGGCTGCTGCTCGCGGACGCCGACAGCGGGCTGCTCCTGATCCGCTCGGACGCGCCGTCTCCCGGCCAGGAGCGGCTCGGCTGGGGCGTGTTGGGGAGCACGCTGCCGGTGCGCTTCCCGGAGTACCTGCAACTGCCCGGCCGCGCGGTCGCCCCGTTCGCGATCCAGCCGGGTCAGGTGCTCACCCCGGAGAGCTGCGCGGTGGCCCTGCGGATCGGCGGCCCCTTGGGCAGCTGGCTCGGCGTGTGGCGTCCCGCCGAGCGGCACGTCCACCAACTGCCCGCGCCCGACGGCTGGTTGGCGGGCTCGGGCCAATGGACCAGGGACGGGGTGCTCCATCTGCCGTACGCGACGGGGGCGGTGCCGTGCGGCGTGTCACGGGTCGGAGCACCCACGGGGTCGGGGGACGGGGGCCCGGGGGATCCGGACCGTACGGCTGAGGCGCGGGGGGACGCGCCCAGGGGGCCGTCGGTCACGGGTCCCCCGGAGCCCACGGCGGCCCGTCCCGTACCGCTCCAACAGGCCCCGCTCACGGGACGCCCGATGGCCAACGCGTTCGCGGGCCGCCGGCTGGCACAGGGGGCGGGACCGGCGGCGGGACGGCCAACTGGCCCTGGTACGGGGCCGGTTGGCACGAACACGAACACGAACACGGGCACGGGCACGGGCACGGCGGGCAGCACGGACTGGGCCGCCGCCTCCCCGGAGCGCCCGGAGCCGGCCCGCAGAGAGGGCACAGGCTGGACTGCCATCGAGGACACGGGGCAGGTCGGTGCGGGCTGGACCGCCGTCGAAGGCACGGGGCAGGTGGGTGCGGCCGGCGCAGGCTACTCGGCCGCCGAGCACGCGGACCGTGCGCCCGTCGAAGGCGTCGGTGACGCAGTTGCCGGAAGCCCCCTCTGCATGGTCCCGGCGGACACGGAGAGCACTCTTCTCCTGGCTCCGATCGACCCGGAGAGCCCCGGTCCCCTGGCCGCCGAGGGGACCGGCTGGGCTCCCGCTGAAAGCATTCGCCCAGCAGTCCAGGCCATGGTCCAGCCGACGGTCCAGCCGCCGGTCCAGGCGGTGAACCCACTCCTCATCGAGCAGGTGAGTACCGAGTGCCCGCCGGCCCTCCGCGCGCTCCGGGTGAGTGCCGAAACGGCGTCCCCTCCCGCGCCCCTCAAAGTGACCACCGAGTAGCCCCAACCACCCCTCAGCACTGTCACACCCGCCCGTTAGACTCGCCCGCGCTGTACCGAAGGATCTTGTTGACACGGGGTGAATTTCCACATGAGCGACACGAACACCATGGAGACGACGGTCACCGACCCGCGGGCGACGGTGGCCCAGGCAGCAGACGACGGTGGCCACGGCCGGCACCGGGGGCCCGTCTCCGCGCAGGAGGGCGAGGCGACCCCTCGCGGCCGGCACCGTAAGCCCGCCGAGCACGGCGACACGGCGGCCTGACGACCTCAGGTCCGGAGCGTCACACGGCCCCGCCCGACACTTGTCGGGCGGGGCCTTTCCGTGCGGGCGGCAGCACAGCACAACCTGTCACTCGTGCTTGAGTCCCAGCACCTCCGCCGCCGCGAACGTCTCCCCCGCCGGCCGGTCCGCGTAGTGCGGTGTGAGCAGCGCGTCGAGTTCGTCGTACGTGAAGGCGTCCTGCTTGGTGTCGAACTTGGCGGCCACGCGCGGCCGTTCGACGACCGCGACCATCCCGCCGTGCACGACGAGCAGTTGACCGTTGACGTGTGCGGCCGCGGGCGAGGCCAAGTAGCCGACGAGCGGGGCGACATGCTCGGGAGCGAGCGGGTCGAGCCGGTCCCCCGACCCGTCACCCGTCGGCTCCTGGAAGCCCGCGAAGACGTCCGCCGTCATCCGGGTCCGGGCGCGCGGGCAGATGACGTTGGCCGTGACGCCGTACTTGGCGAGCGCCAGTGCCGTCGAGGTGGTGAGCCCGACGATTCCGCCTTTCGCGGCGGCGTAGTTGGGCTGTCCCGCGGAGCCCGCGAGGAACGCCTCCGAGGAGGTGTTCACGATCCGCCCGTACACCGGCGCGTCCGCCGCCTTGGACCGGGCCCGCCAGTGCGCGGCCGCGAAGTGGGTGGTGTTGAAGTGGCCCTTCAGATGGACCCGGATCACCGAGTCCCACTCGTCCTCGGACATCGAGAAGACCATCCGGTCGCGCAGGATGCCCGCGTTGTTGACGAGGATGTCCAGCTGTCCGAACTCGGCGACCGCCAACTCGACGAGTTCCCGGGCCTGTTGGTGGTCGGCCACGTCACCGGTGTGCGCGACGGCGCGACCGCCCGCCGCCCGGATCCCGGCGGCGACCTCCTCGGCGGGCGTGGCGGACGCGGCGCCGGAGCCGTCCCGGCCGGGCTGTCCGAAGTCGTTGACGACGACGGCGGCGCCGAGCCGGGCGAGCTCCAGCGCCTCCGCCCGGCCCAGGCCGCGGCCCGCGCCCGTGACGATCGCGGACCGGCCCTCAAGTGGCAGTGACATCAAGGTCCCTTCAGCCGTCGGTAGCCAGAGGATTGCTCGGTGGCCAGAGGATGGCGAGGTCGGATCGGGAGGTCAGATCTCGATGCACGTACGCAGCGCCACGCCCGTACGCATCTGGTCGAGCGCCTCGTTGATGTCGCTCAGCGGCACCCGGTGGGTGATCAGCCCCTCCAGGTCGATGCGCCCGGCCCGCCAGAGGGCGACCGTCCGCTCGTAGGACCGCAGGACGTCACCGCCGCCGTACATGGACGGCAGGATCCGCTTCTCGTCGAAGAACAGCTCGAACATGTTGAGCTGGAGGTGGTCGTCCATGGCGCCCGCGCCGACGACGACCAGCGTGCCGCCGCGGCGGGTGTTGTCGTACGCCGTGCGGGCGGTGGCGGAGCGGCCGACGACCTCGAAGACGTAGTCGAAGCCCTCGCCCGCGGTCACCGTCTGCTTGGCGTCGGGGAGTTCGTCGGGTGACACGGCCCTGGTGGCGCCGAACTTCAGCGCGGCCTCGCGGCGGGAGGCGACCGGGTCGACGGCGACGATCTCGGCGGCGCCCTTGAGCCGGGCGCCCTGGATCGCGGAGATGCCGACGCCTCCGCAGCCGATGACGGCGACCGACGAACCGGCTTCCACGTCGGCGGTGTTGAGGGCGGCGCCGAGTCCTGTGGTGACGCCGCAGCCGATGAGGGCGGCGATGTCGAAGGGCACGTCGTCCGGGATCGGCACGGCGCAGCCCGCGTCGACGACGACCTCCTCGGTGAACGTCCCGGTGCCCGCGAAGCCGAAGACATCGCCGCCGGGGCGCTTGAAGTTGGGCGTGCCCGCGTTCATGAACCCGGCGAGGCAGAGCTGGGTCTGGCCGCGCTTGCAGGCGGGACAGGCGCCGCAGGCGGGCAGCCAGCAGACGACGACCCGGTCGCCGGGCTTGATGTTGGTGACGCCCTCGCCGACCTCCAGGATCTCGCCCGCCCCTTCGTGCCCGGGGACGAACGGCGCGGGCTGGGGCAGCACCCCGGCCATCGCGGAGAGGTCCGAGTGGCACAGGCCGGTGGCCCGCACCCGGATCCTCACCCGGCCGGGTCCGAAGCCCGTCGCCTCGACGTCGTCGAGTATCTCCAGCTTGTCCTGGCCTATCTCGTGCAGTACGGCTGCGCGCATGGTGCGGCTCCCCTCGGAAACGTGCGTAAGTCCCTGGTCCCTGATCCCTCAGCTGTGCTCGACGACGGTGTCGGCGAGGACCGGTGCGTCGTCCCGGTCGGCGGCGCCCACCGTCACGCGGACCGTGCCGTCCCCCTGCCACATACGGATGCGCAGGGTCTCGCCCGGGTACACGACCCCGGCGAAGCGCGTGGCGTAGGAGCGGACCCGGCCGACGTCACCGCCGAGTGCCGTGTCCACGACGGCCTTCAGCGTGATCCCGTACGTGCACAGCCCGTGCAGGATCGGCCGGTCGAAGCCGGCGAGCTTGGCGAACTCGGGGTCGGCGTGCAGCGGGTTCCAGTCGCCGGAGAGCCGGTACAGGAGCGCCTGGTCCTCGCGGATCGCGCGCTCGACTGTCCGGTCCGGATCGCCTGTCGGCGGTTCCGGACGGCCCGAGGGGCCGCGGTCGCCGCCGAAGCCGCCTTCGCCGCGTACGAAGATCTGGGCGTCGTTGGTCCACAACGGGCCCTCGTCGTCGGCTACTTCGGTGCGCATGACGAGGATGGCGGCCTTGCCCTTGTCGTAGACGGCCGCGATCCGTCCGGTGGCGGTCGCCCGGCCCTCGACGGGGATCGGGCGGTGCAGTGTGACGGTCTGGCCGCCGTGCAGGACGTGCGCGAGGTTCACGTCGATGCCCGGCATGGAGAGGCTGTTGATCACGCCCGGCGAGCCGGCGCCCGCGACGGTGGCGAAGCTCGGCAGCACGTGCAGCCGCGACTCCAGGGTGTAGCGCAGCTCGTCCGGGTCCGTCGCGGGGCTGTCCTTGTCGGGGTTCGCGCCGGCGCCGAGGCCGAGGTGGTAGAGCTGGACGTCCTTGTGACCCCAGGCGATCCCGGCGGACCGGGGCTCGGCCGCGAGGGCCTGGGCAACGTCGATGGGCATGGGGCTCCTGACTGCTGGCGGGGAAGACCCCGGTACGGCCGTCCGCACCGTCGGCCGCACCGAGGTCGACACTGAGCCGAGGAACCCGCCTGTTCTAGAACGCGTTCCAGTCCGGCGACCACCTGTATAGCTCAGGGCCCGGCACATGTGAAGACTCCTGACGGCATGTCAGATGGGTGGCACGGGCCCGGCAGTGACATTTGTCCTGCCCGAGTCCGTACATTGCGCATCTGCCCCGCCGGTCCCCGGATTCGTAGCGTCGTACCCATGACGAGGACGGGGACGGGGACGATGGCGGACACGAGGGACTCGGCGGCGGGGACGGCGACGGAGATCGGGGCGGGCGGGGCCGCGGACCAGGCCGTTTCCTTCGCGGGGGCGGTGAAGGCGTTCGGTGCGGTGCGGGCCGTCGACGGGGTCGATCTGGAGATCGCGCGCGGCGAGACGGTCGCGCTGCTGGGCCGCAACGGCGCCGGCAAGTCCAGCACGATCTCGCTCCTGCTGGGCCTGAACGAGCCGGACGAGGGCGTCGTACGCCTCTTCGGCACCGCCCCGGAGGAGGCCGTACGGGCGGGGCGCGTGGGCGCGATGCTCCAGGACAGCCGGCCGGTGCCGCGGGTGACGGTGGGCGAACTGGTCGGGTTCGTGGCGGGTACGTATCCCGCGCCGATGCCCGTCGCCGAGGCGCTGGAGCTGGCGGGCATCGCCGAGCTGGCCGGGCGGCGGGTGGACCGGCTCTCCGGGGGCCAGACGCAGCGGGTGCGGTTCGCGGTCGCGCTGGTCGGGAACCCCGCGCTGCTCGTGCTCGACGAGCCGACCGCGGCGCTGGACGTGGAGGCGCGGTACGCCTTCTGGGACTCGATGCGGGCGTTCACGCGGCGCGGTCACACGGTCCTCTTCTCCACCCACTATCTGGAAGAGGCGGACGCCAACGCCGACCGGATCGTCGTCATCGACCACGGGCGGATCGTCGCCGACGGCACCGGCGAGCAGCTCAAGCGGGCGGCGGGCGGCAGCCTCGTCGCCTTCGACCTGGCCGGCGCCGGCCCGGACGGGCTGGCGGCCCTGCCCGGTGTGGTCTCCGTGGAGGTGCGCGGGGACCGGGCGCGGCTGCGCACCGACGACTCGGACGCGACGGTGATCGCCCTCGCCGAGCGCGGCGCGATACGCGGCCTGGAGGTCGCACCGGCCTCGCTGGACGACGCGTTCCTCGCCCTGACCTCCTCCGACACCCCTGCCCGTACTGCCCGTACCTTCCTGGAGACGGTGTGATGCTCGACTATCTGCGGCTCGAAGTGCGCCGGACGCTGCGCGACGCCGGCTTCGTGATCGGCGGTGTCGTGATGCCGGTGGTGATGTACCTGCTGTTCACGAACCTCGGCGACGGCGAGGACAGCAGCTGGAAGACCGCCTCCATGATCGGCATGGCCGCGTACGGAGCGATGGGCTCGGCCCTCAACACCGGGGGCGGGGTCGCCGAGGACCGGAGCATCGGCTGGCTGCGACAGCTGCGGATCACGCCGATGAGCCCTCGCCAGGTCGTGATGGGCCGGGCTCTCACGGGTGCGGTGACGGTACTGCCCGCGATGGTCGCGGTCCTCGTGGCGGGCGGCCTGGTCAACGGCGTACGGCTCGACGCCTGGAAGTGGGCGGTGATCGCGCTGCTGCTGTGGCTCGGCTCGATCCCCTTCACCCTGCTCGGCCTCGGCAACGGCTACCGGCTGACCGCGCAGGCCACCGGCGTGATGAACATGGTGTGCAACCTGACGCTCGCGGTGGTCGGCGGCCTGTGGTTCCCGCTGAGCCTCTTCCCCGGGTGGCTCCAGGCGCTGTCCTCCTACACACCCACGAACCGGTTCGCGCAGCTCGGCACGTCGGTCGCCGACGGACACGCGCCCGCCCTCGGGGCGGTGCTGGTACTGACCGGTTGGCTGCTGGCCTTCGGCTCGTACGCTGTGGTCTCGTACCGCAGGACCGCGCGGACCGTCTGAACGGGGGCTGGAGCCATGTCCTGGATGCGAAGGACCATCTGCCAGATGTCCGCGTGGCAGGAGAAGCGGACGGACTGGAAGGCCGACCGCGACGCGTTCGCCGCCGACCAGAAGGCCGTACGGAAGACCGGGAAGCTCCCGGAGCACCTGGGCCCGCCGCCCAGCGGTTTCGCGCTCCTCCCCTGGCTGCTGATGGGCATGGGCGCCTTCTCCAACCTCTTCCAGGGCAAGACCCCTAACCCGTGGATCGGCGGCATCGGCCTCCTCGTCTTCAACTCCCTCTACATCCATGTGGTGTTCCGGGCCTTCACCAAGGAGGCCCGCGAGGCCCGCTCCACCCGGGGCGCGCTGCTGGCCCTCGGCGTAGTGACCTGTCTCCTCGGCGGCCTGTACGGCGGCAGCTGGCTGCTCTTCTTCCCGCTGCTCGGCCTGGCCGCGGGCGCGATCGTCCGCGGGCGGTGGCTCGGCAAGACCGGCATCGGACTGAGCGCGCTCGCGGGTGTCGTGGCCGGGCTGCGGGACGGCTGGGGCGCGGTGAACGTCGCGTACGGCACGTTCCTGTCCACCATGGTGACCGCGGCGATCCTGTCCCTGTCGGACGCCGTACGTGAACTGCGCGCGGCCCGCGAGGAGTTGGCCCGCCAGGCCGTCGAGAAGGAACGGCTGCGCTTCTCCCGCGACCTGCACGACCTCCTCGGCCACACGCTCTCCGTCATCGTCGTGAAGTCGGAGGCGGCCCGTCGGCTCGCGCCCCGCGACATGGACGCGGCGCTGGTCCAGGTCTCCGACATCGAGTCCGTCGGCCGCCAGGCGCTGACCGAGATCCGCGAGGCGGTCACCGGCTACCGCGAGGGCAGCCTCGCCGCGGATCTCGAACGGGCGGGGTCGGCCCTGCGGGCCGCCGGCATCGAACCGGTCGTCCGCCAGTCCGGGCCGCCGCTCGCCGCCCAGACCGAGGTCCTGCTCGGCTGGGTCGTCCGCGAGGCGGTCACCAACGTGGTGCGCCACAGTGGTGCGGGGCGTTGTGAGATCACGGTGGATGGTTCTGCGGAGCGGGTCCGGCTCCGCCTCACGGACGACGGTCGCGGGGTGGCGCCGCCGGGCGGGCCAGGGTCGCTGGGGTCGCCCGTGCCCGGCATCGGCGGCACCGGGCTCAAGGGGCTGACCGAGCGGCTTGCGGCGGCGGGGGGTTTGTTGGAGGCGGGGCCGGGTGTGCGGGGTGGGTTTTCGGTGGTGGCGGAGCTGCCGGTGGATCCGGCGGAGCGGATGGGTGTGCCGGAGCTGTCGACTGAGCGCGTGCCCAGCCGATAGCTCCGCTGAGGTGTGATGTTCGGCTGCGGGTGGGTGGGGGTTGCTCGCGCAGTTCCCCGCGCCCCTAAAGACAAAAGGCAGGGGCTGCGCCCCCGCACTTTCGTCTTTGGGGGCGGTAGCCCTTGCCTTTAAGGGGCGCGGGGAACTGCGCGACCAGCCCCCACCGGGCCCGCACCCATCAACGCACCCCCGGCGGAGCACTTCCCCGGCCTACTCTGAGCGCGTGAACGAGATGCCCCGGGACTACCGGCCCGCCAAATCCATCCGCGTTCTGCTCGCCGAGGACCAGGGGATGATGCGGGGCGCCCTCGCCCTCCTCCTCGGCCTGGAGGCGGACATCCAGGTGGTGGCACAGGTCGGAACGGGAGACGCGATCGTGGGCGCGGCCCTGGAGTCGCGGCCGGACGTGGCACTCCTGGACATCGAACTGCCCGGCATCAGCGGCCTGGACGCCGCCGCGCTGCTCCGGGACGAGGTGCCCGACTGCCGGGTGCTGATCCTCACCACCTTCGGCCGGCCGGGCTATCTGCGGCGGGCCATGGAGGCGGGCGCCGCGGGTTTCCTCGTCAAGGACGGGCCCGTGGAGGAGCTGGCCCAGGCGATCCGCCGGGTGCTGACGGGTGAGACGGTCATCGACCCGGCGCTCGCGGCGGCCGCGCTGGGTGCCGGGCCGAATCCGCTCACCGCGCGTGAGTGCGATGTGCTGAAGGCTTCGGTGGACGGTGCGACGGTCGCCGACATCGCGTCGAAGCTTCATCTCTCCGAGTCGACCGTTCGTAACTACCTTTCGTCGGCGATCGGCAAGACGGCGACGCGGAATCGCATGGAGGCCATGCGGGAGGCTCGTCAGCAGGGGTGGCTGTAGGCGGGTTCATTGTCTGCGGGCCGGTGGGGGCTGGTCGCGCAGTTCCCCGCGCCCCTTAAAAGACAAAAGCGAGGGGCGCAGCCCCGCTTTTAGGGGCGCGGGGAACTGCGCGACCAGCCCCCACCG
>NZ_JBHXSU010000019.1:0-173529 GCF_042715345.1 Streptomyces sp. NPDC058697 | reverse complement strand
GGTTCCCCGCGCCCCTAAAAGATAAAAGCCAGGGGCGCAGCCCCGCTTTTAGGGGCGCGGGGAACTGCGCGCTCAGCCCCCACGCACCCGCGCGTGACGAACCACACGGAACACCCACCCACCCCAGGGGCGCGGGGAACTGCGCGAGCAACCCCCTCCGGACCGTAGGAATTCCTCGGGTCGGCAGGCATAGCGGGGGCCCGTCCGGGACGTCAGTACGGGTGGGAGCGGGGGAGAGCCCGCTGGGGAAGAGAAGGTGACGATGGATGCCCAAGGGCACGAGCGGTTCCGGGAGTTCGTGGAGAACCGGTCATCGGCGCTGCTGAGGACCGCCGTGCTGCTCAGCGGCGGCGACCGCCACGCGGCCGAGGACCTGCTGCAGAACGCGCTGGTCAAGGCCGCAGGCCGATGGCAGCGCATCGACGAGCCGGAGGCGTACGTACGGCAGATCCTGTACCGCCAGCAGGTGAGCCGATGGCGGCTGAAGTGGCGCAGACGGGAGCTGACGGTCGCCGAACCGCCCGAGGGGACGGGCGGCACGGCCACGGCGGACGCCTCCTCCGCGGCCGACCTGCGGATCGTGATGCGCGGAGCGCTGGCGCGGCTGACCGCCCGGCAGCGGACCGTGCTCGTACTGCGCTACTTCGAGGACCTGCCGGAGGCCGACGTGGCCCGGATCCTCGGCTGCTCGGTGGGGACCGTGCGGTCCACCACCCACCGCTCGCTCGCCAGACTGCGGGCGCTCGCGCCGGAACTGGCCGCTCTGGGACCCGCCGACGCGGAACAGAGCCCGTCCCGCGACTTCTCACCGGTGGAGGTACGTCCGTGAACATGGATCAACTGGTGCGTGACGCCCTGCACGAGCAGGCCGCGGACACCATGACCACGCCGCCCGGCTTCGCGGGCCGCGTCCTCGCAGTCCGGCGCCGCCGCCGGACCCGTACGATCGCCGGCGCCGCGGTGGCCACCACGCTCGCCGTCGCCGTCGGGGTGGCGGTACCGATGCTGAGCGGCGGCAAGGACGAGCCCCGGCTGGCCAGCGAGATCAACCGGAGCGACATCATCGCCCACCCGGACCAGTCGCCGCCGCGCGACCTCGTCGCGGCGGGCAACACGGCGCTGGCCGCCTACTTCACGGCCAGGACCGTGAAGGAGACCGAGGACCGGGGCGTCTACCGGCGCATCTACCACCTCCTCGACCAGGAGACCGGCAAGTATGTGAAGACCACCAAGTGGTCCGTCCTCGACGTCGCTCCCGGTATGCGCACCGCCGCCGTCCTGGAGCGGAAGCTGCCGACCGAGCGGATCGGCCTGCTCGACCTGCTCACCGGCGAGGTCGAGCGCTGGATCCCGGTCGACCGCGGCGTCGCGGGAGTCAGGTTCTCGCCCGACGGCAGCAAGCTCGTCGCGACGACGTACGACGAGAACCCCGACCTGCAGACCCGGACGGACTATGACAGCGACGGCGACGGCAAGAAGAACGACTGGATGACGCGGTTCGGCGAGACGAGCCGGACCGGCTTCTACATCCTGGACGTCGACTCCGGCAAGGGCTCCTGGAGCAAGGCCGTCGGCGACGCCGACACCCTCAACGTCCGCCAGGACTTCGCCTTCAGCCACGACGGCACGCTGGTCTACTCCGGGCTCATGATGGAACCCCACATGCAGTACTACAACTTCGAGGGCAACAAGGTCCCCAAGCCCGCGAAGGAGAAGTACCTCCACTGGTCCGTCGAGGCGGGGCTGTCCCCGGACGGCAGGCTCGCCGCCGGTGACTTCGCGGGCGGTATCAAGACCACCGCCTCCGAGATCAACGACCCGGACACCGGCAAGCGGCTCTACAAGATCCCGGGACAGCAGCTGCTCGCCTGGGTCGACAACAAGCGGCTCATCGCCTTCGACATCGCGCCCGGCACGAACGAGTTCCACAACCGGCTCGTGCTCGTCACGATCGGCAGCGACAAGACCGTCCCGCTGAGCGGTTTCCGCAAGGGGAACGACGGTGCGGCGGGGCGCTGGGAACCGGTCTTCGCCGAACGCTGAGCACGCTCCGGTCACACGCCGGCCGAGGCGGCCACCAGCCGCTCGTACGCCGTCCGCAGCCCGTCGGCCGTCTCCCGGCCGGCGGGCCGCAGCGGTGCCCGGACCGGGCCTGCGGGCAGGCCGAGGGCACCCAGCAGGGCCTTCGCCGTCACCGTGCCGGGGAGGCCGGAGCCCATCATCAACTCCGTGAGCGGGATGGTGAGTTGCTGCAGCCGGATCGCCTCGTCCGGGTTGCCGCCGTCGAACGCGTCCAGGACGGCACGGAAGTGACGCGGGGTCACATTCGCCACCGTGCTGATGTATCCGGCACCGCCGATCGCGTACATCGCGAGCACGTACTCGTCGCAGCCCGTGTAGTACGCCAACTCCGAGGCGGCCAGCACCTTCTGGGTGCCGAGCAGGTCGTACGCGCAGTCCTTCACCGCCACGATCCGCGGATGCTCGGCCAGCCGCAGCATCGTCTCCGGCTCGATGCGCGTGCCCGTGCGGCCCGGGATGTCGTACAGCGCGAGCGGCAGTCCTGAGGCGTCCGCGATCGCGCGGAAGTGTGCCTCGACGGCGTCCTGCGGGGGCCTGCTGTAGTACGGCGTGACCACCAACAGGCCGTCCGCGCCCGCCTTTTCGGCCTCCAGCGCGAGCTCGGTGGTGTGGCGGGTGTCGGCCGTCCCGATGCCCGCGACGATCGCGGCACGGTCCCCTACGGCGTCCGCCACCGCCCGCACGAGCGCCGACTTCTCGGTGTCCGTCGTGGTCGGCGACTCCCCGGTCGTCCCGGACAGCACCAGCCCGTCGCAGCCCTCGGAGACCAGCCGGTCGGCCAGCCGCTGCGCACCGTCCAGGTCCAGCAGCCCCTCGTCGGTGAAAGGGGTGATCATCGCGCAGAGGGCGCGGCCGAAGGGCGGGGTACGTCGTGAGGTCATGGAGGTAGTCTCGGCACCCCCATCCTGAAGCTCCACTTAATTCTTCTACGGGATATGGGTAAGCAGTTCTTATCGGTTGCCGCATTCGAGGTGGCAGGGGCGCTCTAGGAACTCGCCCCCGTTTCGGTCACCATGGCGGGGACGGTAGAAGGTCGTCTGTCACGGGAGGCGTCATGAAGCTGGGCAAGGCACTCGCCACCGGAGTCGCGGAGGAGCAGCCGCACCGGGAAGAGGAGGAGCTCCGACTCCCCGAGCAGATCGAGGAGTTGGAGCCCGCGGCCGAAGAGGTTCCGGTCGCGCGATGAGGATGCGGCTCCCCGAGGAACGTCCGGCGGAGCCGCCGACCGGATTCAAGATCGCCCACCCGATGCTGTCCCAGGACGGCACCCGGGCCGGGTTCACCGGTGTGTCGCTGGGCGGCGCGCTGCCGTACGGAGTGCTCGACGAGGCGCACTGCGTCTACGGCCTGCGGCACCGGGCACCGCACCGCCGCTGCGACTGCGGCTTCCACTGCGTGCACGAGCGCACGGCGGCCGAGGCCATGCTGTGCACCGCCGAGCACCGCAGCGCCGTACTCCTCGAAGTGACGGTCCTCGGCGCCTACATCCGCTTCGAGCTCGGTTTCCGGTACGCGCGGCAGCGGGTGCGTACCGCCACGGTCGGCCCCTGCGCGTGCGGCGCCGTCGCCGTGGCGCTGGCCGACGCGGGATGGGGCAGGCCCGGCTGGCGGGGCTTCGCCGCCTCCTGCGCCGGGTGCGTCCGCGGCCGTACGGCGGTGTCGCTCGCGACCTTCGCCCGGCTGGGCGGAGAACGGCTGCGGGTACGGGCCGGGGGCGCCGCCGCACCGGGCGCCGGTGACGGTCTGCCCGAGGGGCTCGGGGTCTCCGAGCTCGTCGCCGAGGCGGCCCTGCTGCAGGCCCGGCTCGACTGGTTCCAGAGTCAGCTGGCCCGACTCGGCGATCACGGGTCCGGACAGGGGTGACAGCGGCCCGGCGGGGTACCCGGGCGTCCCGGACGAAAGGATGGGGACGCCATGACCGGAACCACGGACCGGCGGCCGGGCGAGCAGCACTCGGTCGGTGAACTCGTCGGACAGGCCACCGAACAGCTCTCCGAGCTCGTACGACAGGAAGTGCGGCTCGCGAAGGAGGAGCTGGCGCAGAAGGGCCGGCGCGTGGGACGCGGCGGCGGGCTGCTGGGCGCGGCCGGAGCCGTCGCCTACGTGGGGCTGATGGCCCTGTCGGCGACCGGTGCGGCCGCGCTCTCCCTCGTGCTGCCCGTGTGGGCGGCGGCACTCATCGTCACGGCCGTGCTCTTCGTGGTCGCGGGCGTGCTGGCGAGGACCGGCCGGGCCCAGCTCGGGCGCGCCGCCCCGCCGATGCCCGAGGAGGCGCTCGACAGCGTCCGGGCCGACGTCGACGAGATCAAGGAAAGGGCGCACCGATGAAGGACAGCAACGATCCCGTGGAGCCCGGCGAGGCGGCCGGCAAGGCGGCGGACAAGGCCGCCGGCGGCGCGAAGGGCCCGGACGAGCTGCGACGGCAGATCCAGGAGACCCGGGGGCAACTCGGCGATACCGTCGAGGAGTTGGCCGCCAAGGCCGACGTGAAGGGCCGCGCGCGGGCCCGGGGCGCCGAGCTGAAGGGCAAGGCGTCCGAGACCGGCCACGCCGTGCAGGACAAGGCGGCGCAGGCAGGCCACGCCGTGCAGGACAAGGCGGCGCAGGCAGGCCATGCCGTGCAGGACAAGGCCACCGAGGCCGGCCATGTCGTACAGGACAAGGCTGTTGAGGCCGGTCACGTCGTGCAGGACAAGGCCGTCCAGGCCGGGCACGTGGTGCAGAGCAAGGTCACGCGGGCCGGACACGCCGTCCAGGACAACGTGCCCCGGCCGGTGCGCACGGCCGTGACCAATGCCGTCCAGGCCGGAAAGCGGCACCCCCGGCCCGTACTGATCGCCGGGGCCGGAGCGGTGGTCGCGGCGGGCCTGCTGCTGCGGCGCCACAACGGACACCGCTGATACGCACCCCCGGCTCCGGTCACCGACCGGTGCCGTACGACGAGCGGCGGGGCCGATCCATTCGGCCCCGCCGCTCGGTCGTTTGCCCGTCGTCGCAGGTCGTCTGCCTGGTCGGTTCCGTCCTCGGGGGCGAACCCCCGTCCACGTCACCGGGCTTGACCTGAAGTCCGGTTGAGGTCCGAGGGTGGAGCCGTGGACACCGATCAGCGATCACTGGAGTTCGTGATGACCCGTCGTACCGACGCGCACCCCGCGATGACCCGCTCCGAGGTGGGAGCGTCCTTCTTCAGTACCTGGCGGGTGGGGACGCCCGCGCGGCAGAGGGAGACGGTCGAGGCGGTCGCCGCCACCTGGGAGCGCAGGGCGTGGCCGGCCGAGGGGCTGCTCGGGTACCACGTCTACACCGGGGAGGACGGCACGACCCTGCTGCACCACTCGCAGTGGCGCAGCGAGCAGGACTACGAGGCGTTCGTGAAGGTCCACCGGCAGGAGCGCGTGGACGAGGTCGATGTGGCCGTGCCCGGGATCGAACGGGAGGGGCTCGGCCGCTACCGGCGCCACCGCAGCGGCGCCCAGGAGGCGGAGACCCGGATCCCGGGGTGCATTGTGATCGTCGAGATCGAGTTCGAGGGGCCCGACCCCGACCGGCAACGCGCCTGGGTGGACGCCGTGTTCGAGGCCCTGGAGAGCGAGCCCGAGCTCAGTCCCGGCGGGATCTCCGCCCACTTCCATCTGAGCACCGACGGCACGAAGGTCCTCAACTACGCCGAGTGGGAGACCGCGCAGGCCCACATCGACGCGCTGGCCTCGCCGGGCGGCGGCGTCGGATCCCGTACGCCGCAGTGGGAGCGCGTACAGACGTACCCCGGCCTTAAGCAGTCCACGGTCCGCCGCTACACCCACGCCCTCGGACTCGTCCCCGAGTGATCACCGGCTCGCCGTGGACGAAGGGGCGGGCCGCCACGGAAATTCCCCGGGCACCACCCGACAACAAGAACCGTCTGGACAAAAAAAGTTTTCGGTGAGACGGTGGAGTCATGTTGGACGTGACCGTGATCGAGGACCCGGCGGCAGCCGCCGCCTCGCTGGACCCCATAAGGGGCCGGCTCCTGGCCGAGCTGGCGGCCGGCCCCGCGTCGGCCGCCATGCTGGCCGGCAAGGTCGGACTGCCGAGGCAGAAGGTGAACTACCACCTGAAGGCGCTGGAGCGGCACGGCCTGGTCGAGCTCGCGGGTGAGCGCCGCAAGGGGAACGTCACCGAGCGGCTGATGAGGGCGACCGCCGCGTCGTACGTCATCTCGCCGCTCGCCCTCTCCGCCGTGCAGCCCGATCCGGACCGCTTCCGGGACCAGCTCTCGGCGCGGTGGCTGCTCGCCCTCGGTGCCCGGCTTGTGCGGGACGTCGGCACGCTCATCACGGGCGCCACGAAGGCCCGCAAGCGCCTCGCCACGTACGCGCTGGACGGCGAGGTGCGCTTCGCCTCCGCCGCCGACCGGGCCGCGTTCATCCAGGAGCTGACGGCCGGTGTCGGCGCCCTGATCCGCAAGTACGACTCCGCCGACGCCGAGGGGGGCCGTGACCACCGGATAGTCGTGGCGGTCCATCCCACGGTCAAGCCCGAGACGTCCGGTGCGGCCGGTTCGGCCGGTTCGGCCGACGAGGCCGGCGCATCCGGTACGTCCGAGGGTCCCAAGGCTTCCGAGGCGTCCGCAGCGGCGCCCGAACTCACCGACTGACACGACTAGTTGACGCGCAGGAGCACACCATGTCCAAGGAATTCGAGATCGCCCGCGAGTTCGAGGTCGACGCCACACCGGACCAGGTGTGGGACGCCGTCACCAGCGGCACCGGCGGCTGGCTGTGGCCGATGGAGCCCCCGGAGCCGCGCGAGGGCGGCCGGGGCCCCTGGGGATCCACGGTCACCGCCTGGGACCCGCCGAACAAGTACACCAACCGGCTTGAGGGCGTCGACGAGAACTCCGAGCAGACCCTCAACCAGCTCGACTACACCGTCGAGCCGCGCGACGGCGGCCGGCGCGCCTGGGTGCGGTACGTGCACAGCGGGATCTTCGTCGACGACTGGGACAACCAGTACGACGGGGCGAACAGGCACACCGACTTCTACCTCCACACCCTGCGCGAGTACCTGACGAAGTTCGCGGCCAGGCCTGCCGCCTTCGCCACGTTCGACGGGCCCGAGGCGTCCAAGGGGGCCGACGCCTTCGCCGCCGTGGGCCGGGCCCTCGGCCTCGCGGACGACACCGCCGAGGGCACACGCGTGCAGGCTCAGGGTCCCGACGGCCAGGTCCTGGACGCCGTCGTCGACTTCCGCAACCCGTACTTCATCGGGCTGCGCACCGACGACGCCCTCATCCGCTTCTTCGGACGCAACCACTGGGGCGCGCCCGTCGGCATGAGCGTCCACGACTTCGCCCCGGGCGCCGACGCCAAGCGGAACGAAGCGGCCTGGCAGGGCTGGCTGAACCAGGCCTTCGGAGCCTGACGTTCTACGCGGACACCGGTGAGCCCGGCCCCCCTGACGTGGGGCCGGGCTCACCGGCGTGTTCGTGCGGCGACTACGGGCTTCCTGTGGTGACTACGGGCGGAACCGCAGCACCTGCGGGTCGTGGTCGCTGATCTGGTCGGAGAACTCCGAGTTGATGTGCACGCTGTCGTACGTGAAGTCGCAGTCCTTGCGGATCGACGGGCTGATCAGGATCTGGTCCAGGACCTGGCTGTTGCCCTGGTAGTCATAGCTGTAACGCTCGCTCTTCGGAAGGGACTTGACGGCCGACCACAGGGCGCCGTCGTCCTCCAGGAGCTTCGTCGTCGTCGAGAACTCGAAGTCGTTGATGTCGCCGAGCGTCACGACGTCCGCGTTCTTCTGCTTGGCGAGGATGTCCTTGACGAAGGCGTTCACCGCGGTCGCCTGGAGGTGGCGCTGGGTCTCCGAGCTGCGGGCCGGCGGCTGGAACTGCGAGTGCAGCGACTGGTCGCCGCCCTTCGACGCGAAGTGGTTCGCGATCACGAAGACCGACTTGCCGCGGAAGGTGAACTCGCCCGCGAGCGGCTTGCGGCTGTTCGTCCACGCGGTGTTCGCCGGGTCGATACGGCCCGGCGAGACCGTGAGCTGCGCCTTGCCGTGGACCTTCGTGACGCCGACGGCCGTCGTGGCGTCGCCGCCCGCGCGGTCCACGAACGACACGCGCTCCGGGTTGTAGAGGAACGCCTGACGGATGTTGCCGCCCGGCTCGCCGCCGTCCGCGAGGTTCACCGGGTCGATGGAGCGCCACTCGTACGCCGGGCCGCCCGCGGCGGCGATCGCGTCGATCAGCTTCTGCATCGTCTGGTCGGCGGCGACCGTGCCGTCGTTCTTCGCGCCGTTGTTGTCCTGGATCTCCTCCAGGGACAGGATGTCGGGCGACTGGAGGTTGTCCACGATCGCGGCCGCGTGGGCGGCGAACGTGGCGTCCGTCGGGTCGAGGTTCTCGACGTTGTACGTCGCCACCGCCAGCTCCGAACGCGACTGCCTGCGCGTCGTCTCGCGCTCCAGGCCGCCGGCCTTCACCGTGCCCAGGGTGCGGGCGGTCAGCGTGTAGCCGCCGAACTGGGTGTAGTCGAGCGGGCCTTCGGTGGTGCCCTTGAGCGTGTCACCGACGTTGGCCGTCGGGAACGGCTCGGTGGCGGTCGGGATCAGCGACTGGATCTGCAGCCGGCCGGTGTTCTGCGAGGAGTACGCGCCGTACACCGTGCCACCGCGGCGGTTCGGGTTCTCGTGCGGCTTGACCGTCACCCACAGCTCGGAGAACGGGTCGGTCGCGGTGACCACCCGCGAGGAGCCGATCGCGACGTTCATGCCCTCCAGCGACTCGTAGTAGTCGAGGGCGTACTTCTTCGGCCGCAGCGTCAGACCGTTGACCGAACCGCTCGCCGCCGCGTCGCCCTCGGGCGCGTACGCGTCCGGTACGGAACGGCTGTTGATGACGGTGGCCTTGGGCAGCGCGTTGCCGCTCGACACCACCGTCACCGTCGGCCGGGTGATCTCCGTGACCGACTGGTTGCCGGAGGAGGCGCCGCCCGGCACGAACTCCGTGACCGTGCCCGAGACGGTGACCGAGTCGCCGACGGCGACCTTCGGCGTGGAGCTGGTGAAGACGAAGATGCCCTCACTGGTGGCCGGGTTGTCGTCCGCGGACGGACCCTGGATCCAGAAACCGCGGGACGAACCGTAGGTTCTCGTGCCCGTCACGATGCCGGCCACGTCCGTGACCTGCTGACCCGCGAGCGGGGACGTACGGGTGGAGCCCTGGATGTCGTGGACGGCCACGGCATCCGCGTGGGCGGGCGAGGTGACGACCACAGCGGAGACCGTGGAACAGACGGCGGCGACGGTGAGCGCGGCTATGCGTGCGGAAGACTTGCTCGGCAACGGGATCCCTCCGGGGACATGCGTGGGCGCCGGGACGAGGGTGGCGCGGTGAACGGACGAGGGTGGAGCTGTGGAGCGAGGACGGACGAAAGCAGGGGTTGAGCCGTAACCGGTGGGGCGGTCCGTGACGCGCGTAGAAGCCGCGGCGGACTGCTACTCGCGAGTTTCTACGCGCGTCAATCTCGTGTCTGGCCACGGCACTTGTCAAGGTTTCCTGAGTTAACACTTCTGACAGGTTCATGAACCGGGCGGCATGGGTCCAAATCCGTCTAGGCTGAGGCTGCGTGTCCGGGGCGGCCGGCAGGCGTTTTCCCGGGCGGCCCGCGGGCCTCGTGTACGTCCGAGATGTACGCCCGAACGTTCGTCCTAGGAGAACCAGCCGATGTCAGACAGTTCCCCCCTGCCGCCGGTGCGTCTGCACTCCGAAGCGGAGCTCGCGCGGGACGCCCTCGCCACGCCGCTTCTCTCGCGTGCCGTGCGGCTCGCCCGCTGGGCCGGTCCGGAGACCAGGGTCGGGGCCGGCGGCGAACTCGTCGAGGAACAGCTGCCGGCCGCCGCCGCGGAGCTCCGCCTCGACGGCGGGGACGCCGCGGCCTACGCGAGCGAGGCCTGGCGGGTCGCCGTCGACACCGGGCTCGTCGAGGTCGTGGACGAGGAGGAGGGCACCGTCACCGCGGGCGCCGACCTGGCACTCGTCCTCTCCGGAGCACCGCAGGACGTACTGGGACTGTGGCTCGGCGCCCTGGAGACGGTGCTGGCCGACGCCAGTGTGCCCGACCTCGACGACCTCGTGGAGGCCATGGGCGAGGGCGGCGAGGTCGACTTCTCCCAGCTGGACTGGGATCCGGAGGCCGAGGCGGAGTTCCTCGACGGGGTCCTCGGCAACCTCTACCTGCTGACCTCCAGCGAGGACGGTCCCGGCGACGGCCCGGTGCCGCTGCCCGCGCTCGCCGCCTCGATGATCGTGCCGGACGACATGGGGGAGCCCACCAACGACGTCCTGGAGCAGGTGTCGGACGCGATGATGCGGCTCGACGACCAGTTCCGGCTCCTTGAGCCGATCGGGCTCGTCGACTTCCAGCCCGTCGACGAGGCCCTCATGGCCGACGCCGACGAGGAGCCCGCGGCGCCGGTCGACGACACGGACGTCTCGCGGTACGGGATGGTGCGGCTCACCCCCCTCGGGGTGTACGGGATCCGGGCGCGGCTCCTCGAAGCCGGGTTCGCGGCGCCCGCGGTGGGCGACCTCGCGGACAAGGGGGCGGACGTACTGCTCGACGGCACCTCCGCGTTTCCGCCGGCGGCCGCGCAGGCCGAGACCGAGCAGTGGCTCGACCGGCGTGAACCCCTTGCCGCGGCGCGGGAGTTGCTCGCGGCGGCGAAGGGTTCCGACGCGGGGGCGCCGCTGCGGCGGCTGCGCTGCCAGCAGGCCCTTTCGCTGGTCGGTGCGGAGGCCTCGCCCGCGCTCCGTGAGGTGCTCGACGATGCCGAGCTGGGTGGGCTCGCGCGGGTCTGGCTCACCGAGCGGGGGGCCTCGGACGTGCCCGCGCCTTCCGAGGGGATGGTGTTCTGGCTGACCGTCGACACGATTGCCGCGCAGCTGGCCGCGGAGGGGAATTCCGCGGAGTTGCAGGCGCTTGTCGAGGGGCTTGCGGCGCAGCACGGGTCGTTCTTCGCGGCGGCCTGGCGGGTGGATCACCCTGCTACGCCGGATGTGCTGGAGGCGATGGGGCGGCTGCATCCCGACAAGAAGGTCGCCAAGGAGGCCCGGAAGGCGGCGTTCAAGGCTCGGTCGCAGCAAGGGGGGTAGGGGGGTTTTCTTCGCCCCCGCCGCCCCTACCCATTCCCATCCCCTGGGGCTCCGCCCCAGACCCCGTGGGGTGCGTTTTCGGGCGCGGGCCGTCGTGGGTTGCTCGCGCAGTTCCCCGCGCCCCTAAAGGCCTAAAGACCCAGGGGCGCGGGGAACTGCGCAGTCTTTTGGGGGTTCGGGGGCGGAGCCCCTGAGTCAGTGACGGGAATGGGTAGGGGCGGCGGGGGCGAGGGGAAACCAGGGCGTCAGGGCTCGTCCTCGCCCATGGCCAGGACTCGGACCGGGATGCCCTCCAGTTCGTCGGGGACCACGTCCTCGGGGCGGAGCCGGTCGCGGGGAACCTTGCGGGTGACGAAGACGACGATGACGTCCTCGCCGGACTCCTCGTCGCGCCCACTGCCGACCCCGCTCACATTGGCCAGCGCCATCAGCCGTTCCTCATGGCGGTGGCTTGCCTGACGCGCGTCCACTTCGGCTCGCCTCCCATGGGTCGTACGGGTCCTTGGTATGGAGATTATTCCGGCCAACAGTTCGCATGCGAGGACTGATGGGCCGTACGGGGCGGCATTGCTCCGGACGGGCGGAAGCGGCTGGATCCCGCCGGATCCGGCCGGATCCAGCCGGATTCATGCAAGCGGGCCCTGGGAAGTCGGTCCGCGTTCAACCGGCGTTCAGTCACGGGCGGGACGGTGTGCCCGACAGTCGGGTCCGCCACCCCCACGCGTCACCGCCTCGCCACGGTCACACTCCACCGTCACAGGAGACAGCATGTCGCTCACCCGCAGGGACTTCGCCAGACGATCCGCGATCACCGGTGCCGGTGTCGCCCTGGTCGGCAGCGTCGGCGCACTCGCCACCGCGCCCGGCGCCCTCGCGTCCACGGACACCGAGACCACGGGCGATGCCGACGACGATGCCGACTATGCCGACCACGCCGACCGGCACGGCGGAGCCGTCGGCTACGGCCCGCTGCTGCCCGACCCCAAGGGCGTCCTCGCGCTGCCCGCCGGGTTCCGGTACCGCGTCATCACGTACAGCGGGAAGACCAAGCTGGAGTCGGGCGAGTTCACCCCCTCCAACCACGACGGCACGGCCACCTTCGACGGCCCGCGCGGCACGACCCTCCTCGTCAACAACCACGAGCTGAAGGGCCCGCGCGCCAACTGGAAGTACCCGGTCCCGCTGACCGAGGGCCTCGTCTACGACCCGGCCGCGTCCGGCGGCTGCACGGTCGTCGAGGTGCGTCCGGGCGGCGCGGTCGCCGAGTGGGTCGGCATCGCGGGCACCTCCACGAACTGCGCGGGCGGCAGCACCCCCTGGGGCACCTGGCTCACCTGCGAGGAGAACTCCGACCGCGCCGGCGTCAACGGCATGACCAAGGACCACGGCTACGTCTTCGAGGTCGACCCCTCCGACCGGCGCGCCAACCGCAACCCCAAGCCCCTGAAGTTCTTCGGCCGCTACGACCACGAGGCCGTCGTCATCGACCCCAAGCGCGGCCACGCCTACCTCACCGAGGACGCGGCCGGCCCCAACGGCCTCTTCTACCGCTGGACCCCGCCCAAGGGCTTCCACTACGGCCCCGGCAGGTTCCGTACCCTCGCCGACAACGCGGGCGTGCTCCAGGCGCCCAAGTGCTACGACTCCGGCGGCCGCCCGGTCGACGACCTCTCCCGCGCCACGAAGATCGGCACGGTGTACGGCGTCGACTGGGAGGACGTCCCCGACCGCGACGCGAAGACCGTCGACGTGCGCAAGCAGTTCGGCCCCGGCGAGGTCACCCGCGCCCGCAAGCTCGAAGGCATGTGGTGGGGCGACGGCGGCGCGTACATCGTCTCCTCGTACGCCCGTGAGGAGAGCCCCGTCCAGCACGACGGCCAGGTCTGGTTCTACGACCCCAAGCGCCGCACGCTGACCCTCAAGGTCCTCCTCGGCGTGAACCCCGACCCGTCCAAGGACGGCGCCTTCGACGGCCCCGACAACATCACCGTCTCCCCGTACGGCGGCCTCGTCATCGCCGAGGACGGCGAGGGCGTCTCGCACCTCTTCGGCGCGACCGACAGCGGCCGTACGTACCCCATCGCCCGCAACGACCTCAACATCGGCACCGAGGCGGAGCCCGAGTTCAGCGAGTTCACCGGCGTCACCTTCTCGCCCGACGGAAGGACGCTGTACGCCAACATCCAGGAGCCGGGCATCATGCTGGCGATCACCGGTCCCTGGCGGCGTCAGAAGCGCGGCTGAGCCCCGTCTCGTACGCAAGGCTCCTGGACGTGGAGTAAACCCGTCCCCTTCCGTGTTGTAACACCTATTACAACGTGGGAAACGTGGGAGGGGACGGGAGTCCATGAGCCTTCGTCAGTACGAGTACGCCCTGGCCGTTGCCGAGGAGGGCTCGGTGACGGCGGCGGCGGAGCTGTTGCACGTCGCTCAGCCGTCGGTGTCCCAGCAGATCCGCGGTCTGGAGCGGGAACTCGGCGTGCAGCTCTTCGCCCGCACGCCCACCGGACTGGTGCCCACCGTGGTCGGCCGCGCGTTCCTGCGGGAGGCGGAGGTCGCGGTCAGCGCGTCGCGGAGGGCGAGGGCGACGGCACGGGCCGGTGCCGACGAACTGGTGGGCGAGCTGGTGGTCGCGGCGCAGATGGGCTTCGGCACGCGGCAGCTGCCGGGCGCCCTGGGCACGCTGCGCCGCCGCTTCCCGCGGCTGGAGGTCACCGTCTTCGAGGAGCCGAGCTCCGCCGAGCTGGAGCGGCTGTGCCGCCGTGGCGTGTTGAACCTCGCCCTGATGGCGGCGTGCGAGCGGAGCCCCTCCGAGGCCCATCACCTCGGCGACGAGAAGTTCGTCGTGGTGCTGGGCGCCGGGCACCGGCTGCTCGCCGCGGACCGGGTCGACCTGCGCGAACTGGCGGGGGAGCCGTGGGTGAGGTTCGACCGCGACAGCGCGCTCGACGGCGTGCTGCTGAACGTGCTGCGGAACAACGATCTGACCCCGACCACGGCCGCCCGCGTGTCCCAGACCGCGACGGCCGTGCGCTGGGCCGCCCACGGGCTGGGAGTGACGCTCGTCCCGGCCTCCGCGGTGCCCCACGGCTACGAGCATCTCGTGCGTCCGGTGTTCCCGGTCGTGTCCCAGCCCGTCATCGCCGTGCTCCGGCACGGCGCGGGCCCGGCGGAGACGGCCCTGCTCGACCTCCTGCGCGAGGAGACCTGGTCCGAGTCCGCCTCCTTCTCACCTTCATTCCCACCCTCCGCCGCACCTGTGTCCTGACGGACGAAATTCGTCGGCGTCAGCCCCTGGGGAATTCGCCGCCGTCCATGACGAGATTGCTTCCCGTCATCCAGCTCGCCCGGTCGGACACGAGGAACAGCACCGCGTTGGCGATGTCGTCGGGCTGACCCTCGCGCCCCAGCGGCACCGTGCTGTCGTTCTGGCCCTGCGTCGGGTCCAGGCGCGCCCACTGCTCCCGCGTCAGTTCGCCGCCGGGGGTGGCGGTTCGGCCGGGCGTCACGGTGTTGACCCGGATCCCGGACGGGGCCAGCTCCAGGGCCAGGCCCCGGCTGTAGTTCTCCAGCGCCGCCTTCGCCGCCGTGTAGTGCAGGAACGGGGGCGGCGTGGCGGTGACCGCGGCCGAGGAGACGTGCACGATCACCCCGGAACGCCGTTCCCGCATCCCCGGTACCAGCAGCGAGTCCAGCCGCACCGAGGCCAGGTAGTTCAGGTCGAGCTGGTCCTGCCACTCCTCGTCGGGGATGGCGGAAGTGCTCGCGTACGGTTGCGCCCCGCCCGCGTTGTGGACCAGGACGTCCACCCCACCCAGCACCTCCTGCGCGGCCGCGGCGAGCGTCTCCGCGCCGGCCCGTGTCCGCACGTCGGCCGTCACGAAGGCGGCCCCCTCCGGCACCGTGCTCGTCGTCGACCTGGCGGTCGTGAGCACCTCGGCGCCCGCGTCCAGGAGTTGGCGCACGATGGCCGCTCCTATTCCGCGAGAACCACCTGTGACCAGGGCCCGCTTTCCCTTGAGTTCTTGCGTTCCCGATCCGTTTTCGATCGTGGTCATGCCGCCTGCTCTCTCGATTGTGTATTCGTCCGCTCGGTGAGCATCTCGTCGAGCTGTTTCACCGTACGTTCGGAAAAGAACGAGGAGCAAAGACCAAAAGTGAGCAGCTGCCATAGGGAGTTCCTATGGCAGCCCGCTCACCCCGGCGAACCTCGGGCCCCCTTCGGCTCGGGGACCCTGCCCGGAGGCGACCTGTCCGGTGCGCCCGTACGAAATAATCGTTCGCCCGGCTCGCGGTACGCGCCCTAGAGTGATGAACGTCCAGGTGCGAAGGCAGGACCTACTTCCACTGATAATGGGGCGGCCGCGGGTTCGAGTCCCGTCACCGGTACAACGCGCCGGTGTAGCTCAGGGGTTAGAGCACCTACGTCGGTTCCGCCGGCCTTGAACTCTGGACACCACAACTTCATGCACCTCCCGGTGCGATGGCGGCGGCTACTTCTCTTTCAAAGAATCCAGGCCGCCGCCGACTTGATCTCGGGAGGCGCAGCAAATGGTGTGTGCCCGGTGCGCAGGCTGCGGTTACTTCAGGGATCAGAGGGTTGCGGGTTCAAATCCCGTCATCGACTTCGGGTCGGTGTAGCTCAATCCGGTAGAGCATCCGATTAAGTCCGTCGCCGACTCCCGACCTCGGGCACGCTCCATTTGCTGTGTCTCCCTCCGAAACACCACTGAATTCGGGGGAATTCACCATGGCGCGATTCAACACCAAGGCGGCGAAGGCCCAGGGCACTTCGCGGGTCACCTCGACCGGGCGCGTACTGCGCACGTACGAGGGCGGCCGCGGCCGTGAGCGCGACGCACATTCCGAGCTCTTCCTGCTCGCGATCGCCAACCTCGTCTCGCAGAACACCTTCTACGAGACCGGCGACGCCCGGGACGACCGGTTCGCCGCGCTCGTCCGTGAGCTGGCCGTCGGTGACCCCTCGTGGACGGCGAGCATGCTGGCCTGGCTGCGCGGCGAGGGCAACATGCGGACCGCGTCCATCGTCGGCGCCGCCGAGTATGTCAAGGCGCGCCTCGACGCGGGCGCCACGGACGGCCCGGCGAACCGGCAGGTCGTCGCCTCCGTGCTGCGGCGCCCGGACGAGCCCGGCGAGCTGCTCGCGTACTGGACCGCGCGGTACGGCCGCAACATCCCCAAGCCCGTGAAGCGCGGCATCGCCGACGCCGTACGCCGGCTCTACAGCGGCAAGTCGCTGCTGAAGTACGACACGGCGTCCAAGGGCTACCGCTTCGGCGACATCCTCAACCTCGTGCACGCGGCACCGGACCCGGACAAGCCGTGGCAGGGCGACCTGTTCCAGTACGCGCTCGACCGGCGGCACAACCCGGACACCGCGGTCGTGCCCACGTCGCTGCCCGTCCTGGCGGCCCACCGTGACCTGATGGCACTGCGGCCCGCCAAGCGGCGCAAGGTGGTGACCGGTGCGCACGGCGCGCAGCGCCTCGCGGACGCGGGCATCACCTGGGAGGCGCTGGCCGGCTGGCTGCAGGGCCCGATGGACAAGGCGGCCTGGGAGGCCGTCATCCCGTCCATGGGTTCGATGGCCCTGGTGCGGAACCTGCGCAACTTCGACGAGGCGGGGGTCTCGGACGAGGTGGCCGCCCAGGTGGCCGCCCGGATCAGTGACCCCGCGGAGGTCGCGCGTTCTCGGCAGTTCCCGTTCCGGTACCTCGCCGCGTACCAGCACGCGCCTTCGCTGCGCTGGTCGTACCCGCTGGAGCAGGCGCTCGGTCACTCGCTGGCCAATGTGCCGGCGCTGGGTGGCAGGACGCTTGTGCTCGTCGACCGGTCCGGGTCGATGTTCTTTTCGCGGCTGTCCGACCGCTCGGAGCTCAACCGGGCCGACGCGGCGGCGATCTTCGGCACGGCGCTCGCGCTGCGGGCGGCGGACGCGGATCTCGTCGAGTTCGGCACGAGCAGCAAGCGGGTGAAGTTCCGTCAGGGCGAGTCGGTACTGAAGGTGCTGGAGCGTTTCGGCGACCTCGGCGGGACGGATACGACCGAGGCCGTCCGCAAGCACTACAAGAAGCACGACCGCGTGCTGATCGTCACGGACGAGCAGGCCACGTACAGCCACTACGGCGACCCGACCGAGCAGGTTCCGGCGCATGTTCCCGTCTACACCTGGAACCTCGCCGGATACCGGGCCGGCCACGGGCCGTCCGGCGCGGGGAACCGGCATGTCTTCGGTGGCCTCTCGGACGCCGCCTTCCGGATGGTCCCGCTGCTTGAGGGCGCCCGGGACGCGGAGTGGCCCTGGGCGGCCTGAGGGACGGCAAGGGGTGGGCTCACACTCAGGTGCGAGCCCACCCCGGGCAGGACCATGACCATGAGAGGGGCTGGAGCGTGGAGGAGCGGCAAGGCCCGTACTTCGAGACGTACGACGCCGATTTCGGGCTCAGCGGGCTGACCGAGAGGTTCGCCGACGCCGCGGTGCTCGACGGTGAGGAGGCGGCACTCGGGCTCGTCACGGCGAAGATCGTCGAACACGAGGACAAGACGCCCGTCGACATGTCGGGGATCGAGCGGCTCGGCGAGGACGAGCGACACAGACTCGGGTTCGACGTGTTCCACGACGACTGGGGGTATGCCGAGGAACTCCGTGCGGACCTGCGGAGACTCCTGGAGTCCCCGTTGCCCGACGAGGTACTCCGCGTGGTGTGGTCGGCCGCCACGGGGAACGCGTGGGACCCGGAGGTACATGGGATCGGCATACGGGACTGGCTTGTTCGGGTCGACGAGACGTGCGCGGCGCATCCGCCTCGGTCGATGGTCGGCCGGAAGCCGTCCCCGTCATGGCAGTTCTGGCGTCTTCCCGTCGCGGACGGCGCCGTACGGGACGCGGTCCTGGCGGAGATCCGGTCGTCCGCCGACGAACTCGCCGCTCCCGGTCTGGTGCCGGCGCTGGAGGAGATCGCCGGCCGGGCCGACCTCGATCTCGGGTTCAGGCTCTTCCTGCGGGCGTTGAAGACCGCCTCCGTGCCGGTCGCCGAGGAACGTTTCCACCGGTTCTGTGATCTCGGCGAGCCTTTCGGCTACCACATCGGAGTCATCCATGACGGGCTCACCATCGTGTGGCGGCCCCTGGACGTCGCCCGGCGTCTCTTCGAAGGAGACTTCGGGTTCTCCGAGCTGGCCGGGCAGTTCGACCCGATCTGGGAGCGGGACACCCCGACGGCCGAACTCCTCGGGACGACTGTCACCGCCGACGGATTTCGCACCCCCGGTGTCCAGGCGCTCGTTCTGTGGGAGGACACCGTCCGGCTGCTGCGGTCCCCGCTGTCCACCGGCACGATCACGACCCTCTGGTCGGCCGTGTCGAACGTGCACCCGGACCGCTTCGAATCCGGCGGAAGAGACTGGCTCCGGCGGATCGCCGATGCGTGCGCGGCCCGCCTCTCGGACGTCGCTCCCGCGCACCAGCCTGTCCTGCCGGCCGTGCGAGGCGACCTGGTGGACGCCGTACTGCACGAACTCCGGGAAGCTGCACCCCTGTTGACCGACCAGTCCGCCACGGTGCTGGAGGAGGTCGTCACCCAGGTCGACTCCGACCTGGGGTACCGACTGCTGCTCCGGCTTCTGCACACCGCTTCGGGGTCGCTCACCGCCGAGCAGTACGCCCGCTGCGCAGCGCTCGCCGAACGGTTCGGTTACGGCGAGGACCTTGTTTCGGAGGCGGTGGAGCACCTCGCAGGTCCTTCTGGTCTTGTGTGCCGACCTCTGTGACATCTAACATTTCAATTCATGGGGACCATTCGGCCAGTGCCGCGCACCTTGCTCAGGGACCAGGCCTACGCATCGATCCGGGACGCCATCGTGGCCGGGGAGATCGAGCCCGGCGCCGTGGTGCGCGATGGTGAGCTGGCCGAGCGGCTCGGGTTGTCGCGGGCGCCTGTGCGGGAGGCCTTCTCGCGGCTCGTCGACGAAGGGCTGCTGGAGAGCAAGCCGCAGAGTTATACGCGGGTGACCTCGGTGGTGGTTGGGGAAGTGCGGGATGCGGCTGCCGTCGTCGGGGCCATGCATGAGCTCGTCGTACGGGTCGCCGTGCCTCGGTTGCGGGGGGCGGATGTGAACGCGATGCGCTCTGCCAACGCGCGGTTCGCTCATGCCGTGCGGGCGGGGGATGTGGACGCCGCGCTGCGTGCCGATGACGAGCTGCACGATGTGTTGGTGAGGGCGGGTGGCAACGGGGCTGCCGCGGCCACCATTTCGCGTTATACGCCGTTGATCCGGCGGCTGGAGCGGCGGCGGTTCGGTGAGGGCGGCAACTGCCGTTCCGCCGGGCTGCACGAGCAGCTCATCGAGGCGTGTGCGGATGGTGACGTGGACGAGGCCGTCCGGGTCACCGCGGAGATCTGGCGGGGCCTTGAAGGCCTCGTCGACGGTGAATGAATCCGGGAGGCCTGGTCATGTCCCTTTCCTCGTACGAGCGTTACCCCCTGCTGTTCGGACCTTCGCCCGTTCATCCGCTGGAGCGGTTGACCCGGCATCTTGGCGGGGCCTCGCTGTGGGCCAAGCGGGAGGATTGCAACTCCGGGGTTGCCTATGGGGGGAACAAGACTCGCAAACTGGAGTATCTCGTCGCTGACGCGCTTGCGACGGGGTGCGACACGCTTGTTTCGATCGGGGGCGTGCAGTCCAATCACACTCGGCAGGTTGCCGCTGTCGCCGCGAAGGTTGGGCTCAAGTGTGTGCTTGTTCAGGAGAGTTGGGTGGAGTGGCCCGACTCTGTTTACGACAAGGTCGGGAACATTCTCATCAGCCGGCTTGCCGGGGCCGATGTGCGGCTTGTGCGGGCCGGGTTCGGGATCGGGTTCAAGGAGAGCTGGGAGCTGGCTCTGCGGGAGGTTGAGGAGGGGGGTGGGAAGCCGTACGCCATTCCCGCTGGGGCTTCCGATCATCCGCTGGGCGGGCTGGGGTTTGCTGGATGGGCTTATGAAGTCGCCGAGCAGGAGCGGGAGTTGGGGGTTTTCTTCGACACCGTGGTGGTTTGCTCGGTGACCGGGTCCACTCAGGCGGGGATGGTTGCCGGGTTCGCCTCGCTGGAGGAGAAGGGTGGGCGGTCGCGGCGCGTCATCGGGATCGACGCGTCGGCCGCGCCTGCTCGTACCCGGGAGCAGATTGCCCGGATTGCCCACGGGACGGGGCAACTCATCGGTGTGGAGAAAGAGTTGACCCAGGCGGACGTCGAGCTGGACGAGCGGTACCACGCCGGGACCTATGGCATTCCGGACGAGGCGACTCTCGAAGCGATGCGGCTTGCTGCTCGTACCGAGGGGATGGTGACTGACCCTGTGTATGAAGGGAAGTCGATGGCCGGGATGGTTGATCTCGTGGGGCGGGGGGAGATCGAGGGGGGCTCCACCGTGTTGTACGCGCATCTTGGGGGGCAGCCTGCCTTGAATGCCTACAGCGCGTTGTTCTGAGGTCTTGCGCCGGGGGTTTGTTTGTGGTGAGCGGGGCCGTGCCGGTATGTCACGTTCGCGACTGCCGTGCGTACTGCCCTGGGTTTTGTGGTGGGCGTTTCCAGCGGGAGCCGTACGTCGCGAACGTTGACATACCGGCACGGCCCCGCCCCCTGTGCGTTTGCGGCTGCGGGGGGTTTGGGGGTGTTCCCTCGGTGGGTGTGTCTTGGTGGGCGGTTACAGTGCACCTCGTGCGGGGTGATGAGCGGCTGGGGTCGAGTGGCGGGCAGGCTGGTGGGGGGCGCCGGCGGGCCACCATTCATGACGTTGCCCAGATGGCCGGGGTGTCGCGGCAGACGGTTTCGCGGGCCGTCAATGACAAGGGTGAGATCGATCCGGGCACCAAGGAGCGGGTGCTGGAGGCCGCTCGGGTGTTGGACTATCGGCCCAGCCGGTTCGCTCGGGGGCTGGTGCGGAAGGGGACCGTGACGGTCGGTCTGGTGATTCCGGACCTGATGAATCCGTTCTTTCCCGAGGTGGCCGCCGGGGTGCTTGAGGCTGCCGAGCTGCGTGGGTGGCAGGTTGTTGTTTGGGACTCCCGTACCGATGAGGCTCGGGAGCGGGAGGCGCTCGATGTGCTGTCCCATCAGGCCGATGCCGTTGTCGGGTACTTCAAGAACGAGGACGACGTGCTGGCGCGGCGGCTGGGTGGTGTGCCGTTGGTGCTTCTGGAGCGTGGGCCGCAGCGGACTCGGTTCGGGGCCGTCGGGATTGATGTTGCCGGTGGGATGGAGCAGGGGCTCGCTCATCTGGTCCGGGCCGGGCATCGGATGATCGGGTTTCTGGACGGGGAGCGGAGTGAGGGGCCCGGTGAGCGCCGGGAGGCGTTTCTGCGCGAGGTGCGGCGGCATGGGCTTGCTGTCGACGACAGTTGGGTTGTGTTGTGCCCGGAGCAGAGTGTGGCCGGTGGTGAGGCGGGTGCGGAGCAGTTGCTGCGTGTTCGGCCGGAGGTCACTGGCGTGGTGGGCTTCAACGATCTGATCGCCGTTGGGGCCATGCGTGCCGCTCGGCGTCGGGGGTTGCGGATGCCGGACGATCTGGCCGTTCTGGGCTTTGACGGGCTTTCCCTGGGGGAGTTGGTGGAGCCCGCCCTTACTACCTTGCACATCGACAAGCGGCGGTTGGGGCGGCTGGCCGTCGAGCAGGTGGCTCGGCTGCGGGGTGGCGAGGAGCCGCTGAGCGGTGCGGATGCCTGGGTCATTCCCGAGCTGGTGGTGCGGGCTTCCGCCTGAGTTTCTCCACTGCAACAGATAGCGCTTACGCATGTCTTGACACTCATTTTCGGACGCCTCGATACTCGACGGCAACGTTCACGTGAACGTTCACGGAGCCCGACATCGTTGTCCCTCCCGAAAGTGAGTGCGCGCCTATGCCACACCGAACGATGTCTCGCAGGGGGCTGCTGGGGGCCTCCCTCGGCGCCGCGCTGCTCGGTCTGCCGGGGTGCGGAGCGGGCGATGGCTCGGCCTCCGCGGGCACCGATCACCTGAGCCTCTGGTACTGGAAGGGCTCGCTGAGCGACAAGCTGCTCGCCACCGCTCGGCGTGCCGTGCCCGGTGTGCCGGGGCTGAAGGTGAAGGGCTCTCAGATACCCGACGGGGACATCGACTCGAAGGTCCGTACGAGTCTTGCCGCCCGTGCCTATGTGCCCGATCTGACGGTCGTGAACTCCGACAACCTCGCCACTTTCTTTCCCGACGAGAACGAGTTTCTTGACCTGCGGACGCTGGGTGCCGGAGGTGTACGGGACGAGTATCTCGACTGGAAGTGGAAGGGGTGCTTCGCTCCTTCGGGGCGGATGATCGGCTTCCCTCTTGATGCTGGGCCGACCGCGCTCTACTACCGGCGGGATCTCTTCCGGCGGGCCGGGCTGCCCGACGAGCCGCAAGCCGTTGCCGAGGAGGTCTCCACCTGGGAGAAGTACCTCGCCGCCGGGCGGACGCTCCGGAAGGGGCCCGGCAAGCCGTATCTGGTGAGCAATATCGGCAACGTCTTCCAGCAGGTGCTGCTCCAGAGCCCCAAGCAGTTCGTGGACGCCGACAACCGCTTCATCGGCGACCAGGCACACATCAAACGTGCCTGGGACCTGTCCGTGGAGATACTCCGGCAGGGGCTCAGCGCCCGGATCGTGGACGGCACGCCCGACTACAACGCCGCCATGAGCGGGGGACGCGTCGCCTCGATGACCACGGCGGTGTGGGCCATCAACGGACTGAAGGACACCGCGCCGAAGACGTCCGGGGCCTGGCGGCTGACCACCATGCCGGACGGGCCCGCCAACTACGGCGGCTCGTACGTCACCCTGACCCGCTACTGCCGCGACCCGGAGGGTGCCTTCGCCTTCGTCAAGTGGCTGCTCGGCCCGGCGAACCAGCTCAAGAGCTACCAGGAGATGGCCCTGTTCCCCACCACTCCGGCCGCCTACGCCGACCCCGCGATGCACAAGCCCGACCCCTTCTTCGGCGGTCAGCGGCCCATCGACGTCTTCGGCCCGGCCGCCCAGAAGGCTCCCGTCGTCTACTTCAGCCCGTACGAGGAGACCGCCAACACCCCGTTCTTCCAGGAGCTGACCAACGTGGAAGCGCTCGGCAAGAAGCCCGACCGGGCCTGGCGGGACGCGGTGAACACCGCCGAGACCACGCTGACGCGAATGGGGGTGAGCTGACATGGCCACAGTCGCAGACCCGGCGGAGGCCGGCACGCCCGCGGTCGGCGGCGGAATGCGGGCGGAAGGGCGTCGCTCTCGTGCTACCGCTCCGGGCGGGCGTCGGCGTCATGGGCCGCCTCTTCTCGCCATTTCGCCGTTCTATGTGCTCTTCGCCGTTTTTGGCGCTTTTCCCGTGGTCTTCTCGCTGTATCTGTCCTTTCAGGACTGGGACGGCATCGGTGACATGCGTTTCGTGGGGCTCAAGCAGTACGGCTGGTTGCTTGAGGACTCGGTGTTCTGGCACTCGGTGCTCAACACCTTCGAGATCTGGTTCCTGTCCACGGTGCCGATGCTGTTCCTGGCCCTGGTGCTCGCGTTCCTGCTGCACTCGCAGGTTCGGTTCACCGGCGCGTACCGGGTGGCGTACTTCATCCCCAACGTCACCTCGATGGTCGCCATGACCGTCGTCTTCGGGTCGGTCTTCGCCCAGACGGGCCTCGTCAACTCGGCGCTGAGGATGGTCGGGATGGACGGCGTCGGCTGGCTGTCCTCCGAGTGGGGGATCAAGGTGTCCCTCTCCATCATGATCATCTGGCGGTGGGTCGGCTACAACGCCCTGATCTTTCTGGCGGGTCTCCAGGCCATTCCCACCGAGCACTTCGAGGCCGCCCGCGTCGACGGGGCGAACAGCTGGCAGACCCTCTTCCGGGTCGTGCTGCCGCAGTTGAGGCCGGTGGTCCTCTTCGCCGCGGTCACGTCCACCATCAACGGCCTGCAGATCTTCACCGAGTCCCAGGTGCTGTTCCAGTCGACCGATGTCGGAACCATCGGCGGACCGGGCCAGGAAGGTATGACCGTCGTGCTCTATCTGTGGCAGAAGGCCTTCAAGGACCACCAGTTCGGCTACGGGGCCGCGATGGGCTGGCTCCTCTTCGCGATCATCGCGGTCTTCACCCTCATCAACTGGCGGCTGGTCTCCGGATCCGACCGCGAGGACCGCGCCGGGATCCGGTCACTGCTGCGACGCAAGGGGGCCGCCCGCAATGGCCGTTGACGAGAGGGAGCGGACTACCGGTAGTGCGGGGCTCGCCATCGGCTCCGGCAGTCGGCTCACCCGGATCTGTGTGCGGGTGGTGCTGCTGCTCGGTGTGCTGATCTCGCTGTTCCCCTTCTACTGGCTGGTGGTGATGGCCTCCGGCACCACCCAGGACATCTACAGCTATCCGCCCAAGCTGGTGCCGGGACCGCATCTCCTGGACAACATGGGGCGGGTGCTCGACACCGTCGACTTCTTCGGCTCGCTGTTCAACACCGTCGTCGTCGCCGTGGTCGGGACCGCGCTGGTGCTGTTCTTCGACTCGCTGGCCGCGTTCGCCTTCGCCAAGTACGAGTTCCCGGGCAAGAAGTTCCTCTTCGGCGGCCTGCTGGTCACGTACATGATCCCCGCGCAGCTCTCCCTGGTGCCGCAGTTCGTCACCATGGCGGAGTTCGGCTGGGCCGGCTCACTGAAGGCGCTGATCATTCCCGGTGCGGCCAACGCCTTCGGCATCTTCTGGATGCGCCAGTACGCGCAGAACTCGCTGCCCGACGAACTGCTCGACGCCGGACGGATCGACGGCGCCGGTTTCTTCCGGCTCTACTGGCAGGTCGCGATGCCGTTGTTCCGGCCCGCGCTGGCGTTCCTCGGCATCTTCACCTTCATCAGCATCTGGAACGACTACATCTGGCCGCTGGTCGTCATGATCGACCCGGACCGGGTCACTCTCCAGGTCGCCCTGGCGAACCTCAACGTCCTCTACAACACCGACTACTCTCTGGTGATGGCCGGTGCGTTGATGAGCGTCGTCCCGCTGATCATCGTGTTCCTGATCGGGGCGCGGCACTTCCTCCGGGACCTTGCCGCGGGGGCCACGAAGATGTGATCCGGCCACGGAAGATGTGACCCGGCCACGAACGTGCGGGGCGCCCCCCATCGATGGGGGGCGCCCCGCACGTTCGTGGTGAGGTGCGTTGGTCGACTACAGCGCCTGGGCCGACGGCTTCACCATGCCGCGGACCGTGCGGGACTTGACGAAGTTCCCGAGGGCCGTCATCTCCCACTCGCCGGAGAACTGCTTGATGAGCTTGGCCATCATCACGCCGGTCTGCGGCTCCGCGGTCGTGAGGTCGAAGCGGACCAGCTCCTCGCCCGTGGCGGCGTCCAGGAGGCGGCAGTAGGCCTTGGCGACCTCGGTGAACTTCTGGCCGGAGAAGGAGTTCACCGTGAAGACCAGGCCGGTGACCTCCTGGGGGAGCCGGCCGAGGTCCACGACGATCACCTCGTCGTCACCGCCGCCCTCGCCCGTGAGGTTGTCGCCGGAGTGCTTGATCGCGCCGTTCACGATCGAGAGCTTGCCGAAGTAGCAGCTGTCGATGTGGTTGCGCTGCGGGCCGTAGGCGATCACGGAGGCGTCGAGGTCGATGTCCTTGCCCCGGTACGCAGGCTCCCAGCCCAGGCCCATCTTCACCTGGGAGAGGAACGGGCGGCCGCCCTTGACCAGGGACACGGTCTGGTTCTTCTGGAGGCTTACGCGGCCCTTGTCGAGGTTGATCTTCCCGGCACCCGGGGCCGGGGCGGCAGGTGCCGCCGGGGGCGCGGGCGGGGCCGCCGGAGTGGTGACGGGCGGGGCCGGGGGTGCCACCGGGGTCTGGACCGTGGGGGCCGGCGGGGCGACCGGGGCCGCTGCCGGGGCCGGCGGCTCCTCGACCGTCACGCCGAAGTCCGTGGCGATGCCCGCCAGGCCGTTGGAGTACCCCTGGCCGACCGCTCGGGCCTTCCATGCGCCGTTGCGCAGGTAGACCTCGACGATCACCAGGGCCGTCTCCGAGCCGAGCTGGGGCGGGGTGAAGGAGGCCAGTACGGAGTTGTCGTCGGCGTTGCGGATCGTCGCTGTCGGCTCGACGCCCTGGAAGGTCTGGCCCGCGGCGTCCGGGCTCGCGGTGACGACGATCTTCTCGATGCCCGGGGGCACGGCCGTCGTGTCGACCGTGATCGAGTCGGGGCTGGTGCCGCCGCCGGAGCGGTAGGTCACGCCCTGGCCGGTCGGCTGGTTGTAGAAGATGAAGTCGTCGTCGGAGCGCACCTTGCCGTCGGCGGTGAGCAGCAGGCCCGATACGTCGAGCCGCACCGGGGCGGCGACGTCCACCGTCACGCGGGTGACGGGGAGAGGGATGTTCGAGCCGGGGGTCATAGCTGTCATGCCCCGTGAACGACCGGGCCCGCTTTACCGTTCCCTTACCTGCCCGCCAATTGGGTCAACGCGTGTCTGTGCAGGTCAGAGGTGGTCAGGGGTGGTCTAGCGGCGGTTTCTGGGGTGGTTGCGGGCCGTTCGTTCGTTGCCGCGCTTGTAGTTGCCCGTCCAGCGGGCCATGACCAGTTGGGGGTCGCCGGATTCCACTTCCGCGAGGAACTGGGTGGCCCGGGGGCCGCGGAGGGTTGTGGCGGGGTGGGTGCCGTGTGTGATCGTCACGGTGCCGTCGGGGTGGTGGGCGTAGGCGAAGCCGTTTGGGCGGGGCATGGGGGGATGGTAGGGCGGCGGGGTGGGGTCGGCCCAAGGGTTTTTCGCCCCCGCCGCCCCTACCCATTCCCGTCACTTACTCGGGGGCCAGCCCCCGAACCCCCGCTCCTCAAACGCCGGAGGGGCTGAGATACCCAGGGGCGCGGGGAACTGCGCGACCAGCCCCCACCGGGCCCGCACCCGAAATCGCTGCGGACGGGGTCTGGGGCGGAGCCCCAGGGGACGGGAATGGGTAGGGGCGGCGGGGGCGAAATCCTCCTACGGGACCACCACGATCTTTCGGCCGACGCCCGAGGCGAACTGGTCCAGGGCCTGGGGGTACTGGTCGAGCGGCAGACGGTCGCTGATGAAGATGTCCGGGTCCAGGACACCTGTTGCGAACAGCTCCGCCGCTCGCTCGAAGCTATGGAGAACGGCCATCGAGCCGGTGATGGTGATCTCCTGGTTGTAGATGCGGTACGGGTCGATCGTGACCCGCGTCGCATAGTCGGCCACGCCGAACTGAAGGAACGTACCGGCCTTGGCGACCCGCTCAAGCCCGTCCTGGATCGCCGCCGCGTTGCCGGTCGCGTCGACGACGAGGTCCCACCCCTGAGGCCGGTCCAGTTCGTCGGCCCCGGTGGCGGTCGCGGAGACACCGAGCCGCTCGGCCGTCTCCAGCCGCTGCGGATTGATGTCGACCACGTCGACGCTCGCCGCACCCGTCCGCTTCGCCAGTTCCAGCATCATCAGGCCCATGGTTCCGGAGCCGTAGATCAGGACGTGGGAGCCCAGCCGGGAGTTCAGTACGTCGTAGCCGCGGACGGCGCAGGAGAGGGGCTCGACGAGGGCCGCGTCCTGGGTGCGGATGTGGTCGGGGAGTTTGACGCAGTTCGCCACGGGGGCCACGGCGTACTGGGCCGCGCCGCCTGCCGTGGTGACTCCGATGGCCGCCCACCGTTCGCAGAGGTTGTTGTGGCCCGTACGGCAGAACCGGCACTCGTAGCAGTAGAGCGAGGGGTCCACGGCCACCCGGTCGCCCAGCGACAGCTCGGTGACCTGGGTGCCCACCCCGACCACCTCGCCCGCGAACTCGTGGCCCGGCACGATCGGCAGCTTGGGAGCGAACTCGCCCTGGAGGATGTGCAGGTCGGTGCCGCACAGGCCGCAGGCGGCGACCTCGACGACGACCTCGCGGGGGCCCGGCGTCGGATCCGGGACCTCGGCCACGACGGCACGGCCCACGGACTCGATGACTGCGGCCTTCATTTCACGGCTCCCAACGAAAGGCCCTGGACCAGTTTGTCCTGGGCGGCGAACCCCGCGGCGAGCACCGGCAGGGAGATGACGAGCGACGCGGCGCACACCTTCGCCAGGAACAGGCCCTGGCTGGTGATGAAGCCGGTGAGGAAGACGGGGGCCGTCTCCGCCACCACGCCCGTGAGCACCCGGGCGAACAGCAGCTCGTTCCAGCTGAAGATGAAGCAGATCAGGGCTGTGGCCGCGATGCCCGGCAGGGCGATGGGGGCTACGACCCGGCCGAGGATGGTCGGTAGTTTCGCGCCGTCTATCTGTGCCGCCTCGATGATCGCCACCGGGACTTCGGAGAGGAACGACTGCATCATCCACACCGCGATCGGCAGGTTCATCGAGGTGTAGAGGATGACCAGGAGCCAGATGTTGTCCAGCATTCCCGTGTTCTTCGCGAAGAGGTAGATCGGCAGAAGGCCCGCCACCACCGGGAGCATCTTCGTGGAGAGGAAGAAGAACAGGACGTCCGTCCACTTCTTCACCGGGCGGATGGAGAGTGCGTAGGCCGCGGGGAGGGCCAGCACGAGGACCAGGAGCGTCGACGTCAGCGATGCCACCGTCGAGTTGATCAGTGACGGCCAGGGGCTCGCCCCGCCGCCCGTGCCGAAGAACTCGCGGTAGCCGTCGAGGGTGAGCGCGGCCCCGAAGGACGGCGGGTTGGTCGCCGCGTCCTCCTCGGAGTGGAAGGACGTCAGGGCCATCCAGGCGATGGGCAGGAAGAAGACGATCCCGGCCAGCCAGGCGACCAGGCCGAGGCCCCTTCCCCTGGAGCGGCGGGGGCCGGGGTTGCCGGCTTCGGTACTACGGGGGCGTACACGGATCGCGGTGGCGCTCATGCGCGGCCCACCTCCTCGCGGAACAGGGACGAGACCACGCGCAGCGCGAAGGTCGCGATGATGATCGAGCCGATGACGACCAGGACGCCGGCCGCGGAGGCGAGGCCGTTCTCGTGGGCCTGGTAGAAGCTCTGGTAGACGGTGTAGGGCAGGTTCGCGGTGCCCAGGCCGCCGGATGTGATGGTGAAGACCGCGTCGAAGTTCTGGACGATGTAGATCGAGCCCAGCAGGGCGCCCAGTTCGAGGTAGCGGCGCAGGTGGGGCAGGGTCAGGTAGCGGAAGACCTGCCAGTCGCTCGCGCCGTCCACCTTCGCCGCCTCGATCTGCTGGTGGTCGCGGCTCTGCAGGCCGGCCAGCAGGATCAGCATCATGAAGGGCGTCCACTGCCAGACGAGGGACATCTCGACGGCGAGCAGCGGGGTGTTGGAGATCCAGTCCGGCTGTGGTCCGCCCACATAGTGCAACAACCCATTGAGCAGGCCGTATTCAGGGTTGTAGAGCACATGCTTCCAGAGCAGGGCCGCCGCCACGGGGACCACGAGGAACGGCGCGATCAGGAGCGTACGGACCACTCCGCGGCCCCGGAACTTCCGGTCCAGGAGGAGGGCGAGGCCCAGGCCCAGGATCAGGCTGGCCAGGACGACGGTGACCGTCAGCAGGATGGTCGTCCAGACCGACTTGCGCAGGGCCGCGTCGGTGAGGACCTCGGTGTAGTTGCCGAAGCCCGTGAAGCTCCGGGCGTCCGGGTAGAGGGAGTTCCAGTCGAAGAAGGAGATCACCAGCGTGGCCACGAACGGGAGCTGGGTCACGGCGATCATGAAGATCAGGGCGGGGAGGAGCGGGGCCCGGGTCGCCCAGGCGCGCATGCGGCCCGAGGGACGCTTCTCGGTGCGTACGGATGGTGCGGCTATGGGAGCCGTTGTTGTGGCGGTCATCGTCCCTCGTACTCCTCGGCGATCTCCTCGGCCAGCTTCTGGGACTTGTTCAGGGCCGACTCGACGGACTGGCGTCCGGCGATGGCCGCGCTGATCTCCTGCGAGACCTTGGTGCCGAGATCGGTGAACTCGGGGATGCCGACGAACTGGATGCCGGGTGCGGGCCGCGGCTGCACCCCGGGGTCGGTGGGCCGGGCGCCCTCGATGGCCTCCTTGGTCATCTCCTGGAAGGCGCCGGCCTCCTTGCGGTAGTCGGCGTTGGTGTACGTGGAGGCGCGCTTGCCGGCCGGGACGTTGGACCAGCCGATCTCGTCGCCGACCAGCTGCTCGTACTCCTTGCTGGACGCCCAGGAGACGAACTTCCAGGCCTTGTCGGGGTTCCGGGACGCGTCCTGGATGCCCCAGGCCCAGGTGTAGAGCCAGCCGGAGGACTCGGTCTTCTCGACGGGCGCCGGCACGTAGCCGATCTTGCCCTTGACCGGGGACTTGGCGGACTCCAGGGAGCCGGCCGCGGACGTGGCGTCGTACCACATGGCGACCTTGCCCTGGGTCATGTTGTTGAGGCACTCGGCGAAGCCGGCCTGGGGTGCGCCCGCCTCGCCGTGGTCGCGGACGAGGTCCACGTAGAACTTCACCGCCTGTTCCCACTCGGGGGAATCGAGCCGCGCCTTCCAGCTCTTGTCGAACCAGGTGCCGCCGAAGGTGTTCACGACCGTGGTGAGCGGGGCCATGACCTCGCCCCAGCCGGGCAGGCCGCGCAGACAGATGCCCTTCATGCCCGACTCGGCGCCGTCGGCCTTGGCGGCGAGGTCGGCCACCTGGGTCCAGGTCGGGCGATCGGGCATGGTGAGGCCCTTCGCCTCGAACACGTCCTTGCGGTACATCAGGAAGGACGACTCGCCGTAGAAGGGCTGTCCGTAGAGCTTGCCGTCGTCCGCGGTGAGGGACTGGCGCATGGGCTTGAGGACGTCCTGCTCGTCGTAGGCCGGGTCCTTCGCGACGTACGAGTCCATCTCGTGCAGCCAGTCGTTCTTGGCGTAGATCGGTATCTCGTAGTTGGACAGGGTGGCGACGTCGTACTGACCGGCCTGGTTGGCGAAGTCCTGGCTGATCTTGTCGCGGACGTCGTTCTCCGGCAGCACGGTGAAGTTCACCTTGATGCCGGTCTCCTTGGTGAAGTGGGCGGCGGTGAGCTTCTGCAGCTCCACCATCTGCGGGTTGTTGACCATGAGGACGTTGATGGAGTTGCCACCGGAGCCCGCTCCGCCCGCTCCGGCCCAGCAACCGGAGAGCAGCGGGGCGAGCAGCGTCCCTGCGGCGGCCGCGACGAGCGTCGCGCGCGGCCTCCGTCGGCTCTGGGTTCGCATGGATCGCTCCTGGATTTTTCAGTACATATGGGATGACGCGGGGAGTGTGGTGCCTCTGTAGTGGGTCAGTTGGTTTTTCGAACTCTTTGGGGACTGGGGTGCGGTCTCTGTTTCGGACCCGGATGATCAGACCCGGATGACCTGGGGGCCCTGCATCGAGTAGCGGTGGGCCTCGGACGTGGGCAGGAGGGTGCTGGTGACGATCGCCTCCAGTGCACTGATCTCCGCGAACCGGCAGAAGCTGACAGCGCCGAACTTGGTGTGCACCCCGGCGAACACCGTGCGCCGGGCGGCCCGGATGGCCTGTGACTTGACCTCGCTGACGGCCGGGTCGGGGGTGGTGAGGCCGTGTTCGCGCGAGATGCCGTTGGCGCCGATGAACGCCAGGTCGATGACGAACCCGGCGAGCATCTTCGTCGTCCAGTGGTCGACGGTCGCGAGGGTGCCGGGCCTGACCCGGCCGCCGAGCAGCAGCACCGTCGTGTTGTCGGCCTCGGCGAGCGCTCCCGCAGTGGCCAGGGACGCGGTGACCACGGTCAGCGGCCGGTCCCGGGGGAGCGATTCGGCGATGAGCTGCGGGGTGAACCCCTCGTCGACGAAGACCGTCTCGGCGTCCCCGAGCAGCTCGGCCGCGGCGGCCGCGATCCGGCGCTTCTCGGGCACATGGCTGGTGGCGCGGAAGGCGAGCGTCGTCTCGAAGCCGGCGCTCTCCACCGGATAGGCGCCGCCGTGCGTACGGCGGACGAGTCCGTGGTCCTCCAGGGCGCGCAGATCCCGTCGTACGGTCTCCTTGGCTACGCCCAGCTCGGCGGCGAGCTCGTTCACGTCGACGGCTCCGGTGCGGCGGGCGCTCTTCACGATCTCCCGCTGACGTTCTTCCGCGCTCATGCCCGACACCCGCTCTCCGTGCTCACTGCCCGTTCGGGCCCGGTGGGGCCCATGGGGGAAGTTCTACAGCGGGTGCGCGCCACTGACCAGGTCTGTTGCGGGCCCGATGGCGCCCGTATGTGACCGTAACGAGCGACGGCTGCCCGTGCCGGACCTGCGGTGCAGCGGAATTCGGGCAGTGGGCATGCCCGAAGGGCGGGGCGGGCGGGCCCGTTCGGTGCCCGCTCGGCCCGTGAGGCGGTCCGTGCGCGGTGGCCGGATGTGCCCGGCGGTGGCGGGTGCGGCCGAACGGGAGCCCCGGTACGGACGCGGGTGTCAGTACGGCCAGACCGGCGGGTTGGTCACGAAGTGGCCGCCCAGACGGGTGTGGTCCGGGTTCCGCGGGTCCAGCTCGCCCTGCTCCGCGATCAGCTTGTCGGCGTACTGCTCGGAGTCGTCCTGCGGCTCGTAGCCGAGGCTCCGGGCGGTGGTCAGGTCCCACCACAGGCGGGTGTTCGCGGAGGAGCCGTAGACGACGGTGTGCTCGACGTCCTCGGCGGTCAGGGCCGCGTGGAAGAGGCGGGCTCCGTCGCCGGGGCTCATCCAGACCGACAGCATGCGCACGCTGGTCGGCTCCATGAAGCAGGAGCCGATCCGCACGGAGACGGTCTCCAGGCCGTGCTTGTCCCAGTAGAACTGCGCCAGGTCCTCGCCGAACGACTTCGACAGCCCGTAGAAGGTGTCCGGGCGGCGCGGGGTGTCGATGGGGATGAGCGTGTCCGGGGCGTGCGGCGCCTCGCCCTCGGGGTGCGGGGCGAAGCCGACCGCGTGGTTCGAGGAGGCGAAGACGATGCGCCGGACGCCCTCCTCGCGCGCCGCCTCGTACAGGTTGTACGTGCCCTGGATGTTCGCCTTGAGAATCTTCTCGAAGGTGGACTCCAGGGATATGCCCGCGAGGTGGATGATCGCGTCCACGCCCCGCACGGCCTCGCGCAGGGCCTCCTTGTCGCCGAGGTCCGCGGTGACCGCGCCCGGCTCGCCCTCGATGGGGAGCAGATCCAGGAGCCGCAGCTCGTAGCCGTAGGCGGGCAGCAGCCCTCGCATCAGGGTGCCGAGACCGCCGGCGGCGCCGGTGAGCAGAACGGTGCGGGGAGCGGGCATCCTCGGGTCTCCTTGAATCGGCAGCCGTCACCGTGTACGGCATTCACATCCGTGGACACGCTAGGGATCGTCGACGGATCGCGTCAAGTGTCGCGCGGAGTGGTGGGATCCGCTCCCCTTCCGTGCTCCTTCTGCTCCCTTGTTGCTGCCGCAATGCACGCCGGTCCGCTTGACCGCCCCCAAGAGGGCGCCTTAGCGTGGAAGTGTTCAGGGATATGGACATGGATCAGAAACGTGCACGAGTCGGCGTGTGCGTGCATGCTCATGCTCTAGGGAGAGCCCGTGACGTCAGCCCCCCTTGCCAGTCGACTCAGTATCCCGAGCGGGCCGCTGTTCTTCCCCGTCACCGCGTACGACCGCGACGGGGCCGTCGACCTCGACGTCTACCGCGAGCACGTCCGGCGGGGCGTCGAGGCCGGGGCCGCCGCCGTCTTCGCCTGCTGCGGGACCGGGGAGTTCCACGCGCTCACACCCGAGGAGTTCCAGGAGTGCGTACGGGCGGCCGTCGAGGAGACCGCGGGCCGCGTCCCCGTCGTCGCGGGCGCCGGGTACGGCACCGCGCTCGCCGTGCGGTACGCGCGGCTCGCCGAGGAGGCCGGCGCGGACGGGCTGCTCGCCATGCCGCCCTATCTCGTCGTCGCCGGGCAGGAGGGGCTGCTGCGGCACTACACGGAACTGGCCGCCGCCACCTCCCTCGACGTCATCGTGTACCAGCGGGACAACGCCGTGTTCACGCCCGACACCGTCGTCTCGCTGGCCCGCGCCGAGGGGATCATCGGCCTCAAGGACGGCCTTGGCGACCTCGACCTGATGCAGCGCATCGTGAGCGCCGTGCGGTCCGAGTACCCGGGCGACTTCCTCTACTTCAACGGGCTGCCGACCGCCGAGCTCACCGGCCTCGCCTACCGCGGCATCGGCATCACGCTGTACTCCTCCGCCGTCTTCTGCTTCGCGCCCGAGATCGCCCTCGCCTTCCACCAGGCCCTGGGCTCCGGCGACGACGCCACCGTCAACCGGCTCCTCGACGGCTTCTACCGGCCGCTCGTCGAACTGCGCGCCCAGGGCCGCGGGTACGCAGTCTCGCTGGTCAAGGCGGGCGTACGGCTGCGGGGGCTCGACGTGGGCGAGGTGCGGCCGCCGCTGCACGAGCCGTCCGAGGACCACGTCAAGCAGCTCGCCCAGCTGATCGAGCGGGGCCACGCGCTTCTGGAGGAGGGCAAGTGAAGGCGTCGACCTTCGTCTATCCGTGGGACGTCAACGGCGACCCCGACGCGGCGGCACGCATCGCCGGACTCGGCGTACAGCAGGCGACGCTCGCCTCCGCCTACCACTCCACGCGCGCCCTGACCCCCCGCCACCCCCGGCACCGCATCGTCACCGCACAGCACGCCTCCGCGCTCTACCCGACGGACGCCGCACGATGGCAGGGCCGCAGGATCCGGCCGTACGCCGCCGGGGACTGGGCGCCCGGCGACGCGTACGGGGAGGCCGCGGCGGCTCTCGCGGGGGCGGGGCTCGATGTGCACACCTGGGTGGTGCTCGCACACAACTCCCGTATGGGCGTGGAGTTTCCGGACACCTCGGTGGTCAACGCCTACGGGGACCGCTACTCGTGGGCCCCTTGCATCGCTCAGCCCGACACGCGCGCGTACCTCGTCGATCTGGCCGTCGAGGCGGCGATCCGTCCCGGCGCCTCGGGCACGGAACTGGAGTCCCTCGGCTGGTACGGGCTCCCGCATCTGCACGCCCACGACAAGACGGCCGGCGTGGCACTCGGGGACGCCGGCACGTACCTGATGTCGCTGTGCTTCTGCCCCTCCTGCCGGGACGGATATACGCAACTGGGGCTCGACCCCGACGAGTTGGCGGCCTCGGTCCGGCGTGCCCTGGAGCCCGTGTGGCGGGGCGAGGCTCCCGTCGAGGGCTGGGAGGACGTGGAGAAACTGCTCGGCGCCGAACTCGCGACGGCCACGCGCGCGTGGCGTGACTCGGTCGCCCGGTCCCTCCAGACGGAGGCCGTCCTCGCCGTACGCGCGGCCGCGCCCGAGGGGTTCCAGATCCTGCTGCACGCGGACCCGGTCTCCTACCGCGTCGGTGCGAACGTCGGGGTGGACCCCGGGCACATCCTGTCGGTCGCCGACGGAGTGGTCGTACCGTGCGCCGCCGGGCCCGAGCCGCTGATCCCCTTCGCCGAGCAGGGAGTTGACGGGGCCGTACTGGCGGCCAACTTCACCGTGGTGAGCGGGATGGGCGGCCGTCCCGCGACACTCGTCGAGGACGTGACACGGGCGGTCGGGCTGGGAGCGACCGAAGTGCGGCTGTATCACGCGGGGTTGGCGTCCGACGCGGATCTGTCACTCGTGGCGGAGGCGCTCCGCTGAGAGCGCGGTGACTAGGCTGCGGGTTCGGTGGGGGCTGGGCGCGCCGTTCCCCGCGCCCCTGTCGGGGCGCGATGGCGCAGCCGCAGCAGAGGCGTGACCGTCACCAGTCGTACGAGCCCCAGTGCCGCCAACAGCACGCGATGGTCGACCAGTTCGACCAGGCCCGCGCCCAGCGCCAGCCCCACCGCCGTCGGGGCGAACAGCAGGGTGTTGGCGGTTGCCGTCGTACGGCCCAGCAGGGCGTCCGGGGTTTCGCGCTGGACCGCGGTGAGGGCCGCGATCAGTACGCAGGGGAGGCCGACGCCGACCGCCGCGGCCGAGGCGAGGACCACCGCGTCGTAAGGGAGCGCGCGAGCCGTCACGGCCACGGCGGTGAGCGCGATGCCGTATCCGGCGAACCGGCGTTCGCCCAGGCGGCGCAGGAGCGGGCCTGCGGCCAGGCCGACCGCCACCGAGCCGACGCCCTGGACGACGTACAGGACACCCACGTACGCGGGGGAGTGGCCGAGGCCCTCCACCACCGCGTAGATCAACGCGCCGTTGACGCCCGAGAAGAGCATGGTCGTGGCGCCCGCGAGGACGAGCGGGCGCAGGGTCGGGTGGCGCCACAAGTAGCGGGCGCCTTCGGCCGTTTGGGCGCGCCAGTCGGTCGGGAAGGGGGCCGTGAGCCGCTTCGGCTCGTGTACGCGCAGCAGCGTGTAGAGGCCCGCGGCCAGGGTGAAGGTGACCGCGTCCAGGAGTGCGACGCGGGCGCCCCCGTACGCCGCGTACAGGCCCGCTCCCGCGAGCGGGGCAAGGAGCTTCATGCCCTCGTTGGCCGTCATGCGCAGGCCGTTGAAGTCGCCGAGGAGCTGCTTGTCGACGGCCGTGGCCACCAGGGCCGACTCCGCCGCGTCGTGGACGACACCGGCCGCTCCGTAGACGAGGAGCACGGCGAAGAGGATCCACAGGGTGCCGGGCGAGTTGACCATGAAGAGGGGCAGCAGGAGTGCGGCCAGGCCCAGGTTCGTCCACACCAGCAGGGGCCGGCGGCGGGTGCGGTCCGCGAGGGTGCCGAGGGCCGGGCCGATCAGCGTGGGAGCCCAGAGCGCGAAGACGCAGAGGGCGGCCAGGCCGTCCGAGCCGGTCAGATCCTTCACCCAGATCCCGGACACCAGCCACATCGCCGACGAGCCGAACCCGGAGACCAGCACTCCGCCGAGGTACAGACCCGCGTTGCGGTCTCGCAGGACGCGGGTCACCGCCCATGTCTGTGTCGATGTCGTCATGCCTGGTCATCGTGGGGCTAAGGCCCCGGGCCGGGCATCGGGCAGTCGCCTTAGCGGGGACGCCGCGGGAGCGGCGGCGGGGCCGTCGGGATGAGGAGAAGCCTCGCCGGGAGCCCGCCGGGCTTCAGCCTGGCTCCCGCCCGGCCCAGACGATGAGGACGTTCAGATGGTGAGGACGATCTTGCCCCGGGGATGGCCCTTCTCCAGATGGCGGAGGGCGTCGGCGGCCTCGGCGAGGGGGTACGTACGGTCGATGGCCGGGGTGATCCTGTCCTGCTCGGCGAGGTCCTTGAGCGTCAGCAGGTCCTCGCGGCGCGCGACCGAGATGAGGTTGCGGAGGTTCTGGCCGACGAACGGCGAGAGCATGACGGCCCGCAGCCCGCGGCTCATACCGCCGAAGAAGCCGGTTCCGCCCTCGCCGCCGACGATGACGAGGGTGCCGCGCGGGGTGAGGGCGCGGCGGAGGACGGGCAGGGGGCGAAGGCCCGCGTTGTCGACGATGACGTCGTAGCGGTGCGGGCCGTCGGTGATGTCCTCGCGGGTGTAGTCGATGATGTGCGAGGCGCCCTGGGACCGTACGAAGTCCGCGCCCGTGGGGCCGCAGACGCCGGTGACCTCGGCGCCGTACATCGCGGCGAGCTGGACGGCGTAGCAGCCGACGCCGCCGGAGGCGCCGATGACGAGGACCTTCTGGCCCGGCTGCGGACGGCCCTTGCCGCTCAGGGCCTGGAGGGCGGTCATGCCGGAGACGGGTAGGGCGACGGCCTGTTCGAAGGTGAGGTTGGCCGGTTTGAGGGCGATCTTCGCGGCCGTGGCGCGCGCGTACTGGGCGAACGAGCCCTCGCAGTTGCCGAAGACCTCGTCGCCCGGCTTGAACTCGGTCACCTTCGCCCCGACGGCCTCGACCCGTCCGGCGCCGTCCCAGCCCCGTACCGGGTTCTTGGGCTTACGGAGCCCCAGGGCGACGCGTGCCACGTACGGCCGGCCCGTCATGAGGTGCCACACCTCGGGGCCGACACCGGCCGCGCGCACCTCGACGAGCACCTCGTCGTCGCCGGGCACGGGGCGGTCGATGTCGCGCAGTTCCAGGAGGTCCGCTGATCCGTAGGCATCCTGAACGATCGCCTTCATGGCGTGGCTCCCCTTCACGGTCCCCGGCACCGGATATCCCGGTGACATCCGGTTTCCCGGTGTGCACCGAGCATCTCGACGGCTCGAACGCCTGACCAGACTCCTGAGCATGATCTTGGGAGCGGGAGCGATGAGTTTTCGTACGGCCGACGGTCTACCCACTGAAGACCCCCTGACGAGAGGAGCCCGGCATGGGCGACGGCGGTACCACCCCCACCACCCTTGACCTGGGGCCGCAGGCCCTGATCGTGGCACGCCTCGCGGAGGAGGTGGGCGAGGAACAGCTGGACGCCGTGACACCGTGTCCGGAGTACGCGGTCCGCCATCTGCTCGGGCATCTGACCGGGCTGTCAGCGGCCTTCCGGGACGCCGGGCGCAAGGACCTCGGGGCCACGACGGACACGGACCCCACCTCCCAGCTGCCGGACGTGACGCCCGGCTGGCGCGCCGAACTTCCCAAGGTGCTCGGTGAGTTGGCCGAGGCCTGGCGCGATCCGGCCGCGTGGACGGGCGAGACCCGCGCGGGCGGTGTGGACCTGCCAGGAGAGGTCGCGGGCATCGTCGCCGCCGACGAACTCGTCGTGCACGGCTGGGACCTGGCCCGGGCGACCGGTCAGCCGTACGCCCCGGATGCGGCGGCCCTGCATGCGGCGTACGCGATGCTCGCGCCCTCGGTGGACGATCCGTCGCGCGGAACCATCTTCGGGCCGGTCGTGCCCGTGCCGGAGGGGGCTCCCCTGTTGGACCGGGTGATCGGGCTGAGCGGCCGGGACCCGGGGTGGGCGCCCACCGGCTGACAGGGCACACCATCGCTTCTTTCGCTTCTTTTGTGAGAAGCCTCGAACTTCTTTTGTCAGAAGCGTTGACGAAACACAGGGGCGCTCCTAGTTTCATCGCGTCGTACTTCGTACGTCATATATGAGACGCGATACGCGAGATCAGATACGCGAGCCCTCGATCGCTGGGGGCTCCGTTACCCCGAGAGGCGCGCATGACCTCTGTGCCCACGCCGATCCCCTCCCGCACGCAGTTCGTGCTGGAAGGGATCAAACACCGCATCCTCACCGGGCAGTTGACCCCGGGGCAGGCCCTGGTCGAGACCGAGCTCGCCGCCCAGTTCGGGGTGTCCAAGACCCCGGTGCGCGAGGCGCTCAAGACCCTGGCCGGCACCGGGCTCGTCGTGATGAACCAGTACAAGGGCGTCACGGTGCGCATGGTGGACGCGGACATGGCGCGCGAGGTGTACGACGTGCGGCTGCTCCTTGAACCGGAGGCGCTGCGGCGCTCCGTCCGGCGCGGCTCCTCCCTCGACACGGCGCGCGAGGCGCTCGAACGCGCCGACGCCGCCACCGACACCGCCCAACGCTCCCTCGCCAACCGCGAGTTCCACCGTTCCCTCTACGTCCGCTGCGGCAACCCGCTGCTCGGCCGGATGCTCGACGAGGTCCGGGACCAGGCCGCCCTGGTCTCCGCGGTCGCCTGGGCCGCCAACCCGTCCTGGGAGCGCGAGGCCACCGAGCACCGGGAGATCCTGCGGCTCGCGCTCGACGGTGACTCGGAGGGTGCGGCGCGCGCCCTGCACTCGCACATCGCCTCGTTCGTGCAACGGGCCTTCCCCGAGGCCCAGGGAGAGGGTGAGCAGGAATGACCGCGACCACGAATGCGACCACGACCGCGTTCGAGGCCGGCCGGGCCGCTCTCGCCGACGTGGTGGCGATCCCCGTGACCCCGTTCGCCGAGGACGGCTCCATCGACCAGGAGGTCCACCGCGTCCTGCTGCGCCGGGTGCTCGACGGCGGCGTGCGCATCCTCACGCCCAACGGCAACACCGGTGAGTTCTACGCCCTGAGCCCCGAAGAGCGGCGCACGGTGACGGAGTTGACCATCGAGGAGGCGGGGGACCGGGCGACGATCCTGGTCGGTGTCGGGCACGACGTGCCGACCGCCGTCGCCTCCGCCCGGCACGCCCGTGAGCTCGGGGCGCAGATGGTGATGGTCCATCAGCCCGTCCACCCGTACGTCTCGGAGGGCGGCTGGGTCGACTACCACCGGGCCATCGCGGAGGCGGTCCCCGAGCTGGGTGTCGTCCCGTACATCCGCAACCCGGTGCTCGCCGGCGCCCGGCTCGCCGAACTGGCCGACGCCTGCCCGAACGTCATCGGCGTGAAGTACGCCGTGCCGGACGCGGCCCGCTTCGCCGCGTTCGCGCGGGACGCCGGGCTCGAACGCTTCGTGTGGGTGGCCGGGCTCGCGGAGCCGTACGCGCCCTCGTACTTCTCGGCGGGCGCCACGGGCTTCACCTCGGGGCTTGTGAACGTCGCCCCGGCCGTTTCGCTGAACATGATCGAAGCGCTTCGATCCGGCGACTACGCGGGCGCCATGAAGGTCTGGGAGCAGATCCGCCGCTTCGAGGAGCTGCGCGCGGCCAACAACTCCGCCAACAACGTGACGGTCGTGAAGGAGGCCCTGGCCTCGCTCGGCCTGTGCCGCCGTGAGGTCCGCCCGCCGAGCAAGCAGCTCCCCGAGTCCGAACGTGCCGAGGTCGCCGCCATCGCCGCGGGGTGGTCGATATGACCGACGCCAACCCAGCAGTCCCCGGCGCGACCGGGTCCGGTTCGACAACGCCCTACAGCGATCAATCACCGGACGCGCCAAGGCAGTTGCGCAGCCACCAGTGGTACGGCACCGAGGGACTCCGATCCTTCAGCCACCGCGCCCGCACGCGCCAGCTCGGCTACCTCCCCGAGGAGCACCTCGGCAAGCCGGTCATCGCGATCCTCAACACCTGGTCCGACATCAACCCCTGCCACGTCCACCTCCGCGACCGTGCCCAGGCGGTCAAGCGGGGCGTGTGGCAGGCCGGCGGCTTCCCGCTGGAGTTCCCGGTGTCGACGCTGAGCGAGACCTTCCAGAAGCCGACCCCGATGCTCTACCGCAACATGCTCGCGATGGAGACCGAGGAACTGCTGCGCTCGTACCCGGTGGACGGGGCCGTCCTCATGGGCGGCTGCGACAAGTCGACGCCCGCGCTGCTCATGGGCGCCGCGTCCGTCGACCTGCCGGCGGTCTTCGTGCCCGCCGGGCCCATGCTGCCCGGCCACTGGCGCAACGAGGTCCTCGGCTCCGGCACCGACATGTGGAAGTACTGGGACGACAAGCGCGCCGGGCTCATCGGCGACTGCGAGATGACGGAGCTGGAGAGCGGCCTCGCGCGCTCGCCCGGTCACTGCATGACCATGGGTACGGCGTCCACGCTGACCGCGGCCGCCGAGGCCCTCGGGGTCACGGTCCCGGGTGCCTCCAGCATCCCCGCCGTCGACTCGGGGCACGACCGGATGGCCGCCGCCTCGGGCCTCAGGATCGTCGAACTCGTCCGCATGGACCGGAAGTTGTCCGAGATCCTCACGGCCGATGCCTTCGAGGACGCGGTGACGACGGTCCTCGGGCTCGGCGGCTCCACCAACGCCGTGATCCACCTCATCGCCATGGCCGGACGCGCCGGAGTCCGGCTCACCCTCGACGACTTCGACCGGATCGCCCGTACGGTGCCGGTCCTGGCGAACGTACGGCCCGGCGGCCGGACGTACCTGATGGAGGACTTCCACTTCGCCGGCGGACTGCCCGGGTTCCTGTCGCGGATCACCGATCTGCTGCACCTCGACCGGCCGACCGTCTCGCACGACAGTCTGCGCGAGCAGCTCGCCTCCGCGCAGGTGCACAACGACGACGTCATCCGCACCCGTCAGAACCCCGTCGCCGCCGAGGGAGGCGTCGCCGTCCTGCGCGGCAACCTCTGCCCCGACGGCGCGGTCATCAAGCACATCGCCGCCGAACCGCACCTGCTCAAGCACACCGGTCCCGCGGTCGTCTTCGACGACTACCGGACCATGCAACGCACCATCAACGACCCGGAGTTGGGCATCACGGCCGACACCGTGCTGGTGCTGCGCAACTCCGGACCCAAGGGCGGCCCGGGCATGCCCGAGTACGGGATGCTGCCCATCCCCGACCATCTGCTGAAGCAGGGCGTCCGGGACATGCTGCGGATCTCCGACGCCCGGATGAGTGGCACGAGTTACGGTGCCTGTGTGCTCCACGTGGCGCCCGAGTCGTACATCGGCGGGCCGCTCGCCCTGGTCCGCACCGGCGACACCATCACGCTCGACGTCGAGTCGCGTGCGCTCCAACTCAACGTGGACGACGAGGAGTTGGCGCGGCGCCGGGCGGAGTGGACCGCGCCGCCCGAGCGCTACGAGCGCGGCTACGGCGCGCTCTACAACGAACAGATCACCCAGGCGGACACCGGCTGCGACTTCGCGTTCCTCGCGCGGCCGGGCAAGGTGCAGGACCCGTACGCGGGCTGAGGGGCCGGCCCATCGGCGCTCTCTTCTGTCCGAGATCTCGAACAGTGTACGCGAAGCGCTTCACCAAGCACTGCCTGAATAGCAAGCGCTTCCACAAAAGCGAAGAAACGCACGGAACGAACGGAACGCACGGAACGAGCGCACGGCACCACCCGCACACCCCGAGAACGGAGAACAGTCATGGCCCAAGCCGCAGCCGTGGCGAAAAAGCCCGCGCCACCCCGGCGGCGCCGTGGCTCAGCGACGCCCCGCAGACTCCCGTATCTGCTGATCGCCCCGGCGGGACTGCTGATGCTGGGCTTCATCGCCTACCCGGTGCTCAGCGTCTTCTACTACAGCCTGCAGAACTACAACCCCACCAAGCCGTGGCGGAACGGCTTCGCGGGCTTCGACAACTTCGTGCACGCCTTCACCGAGGACCCGCAGTTCTGGGACACGCTGGTCTTCAGCGCCAAGTGGGTCGTCGTCGAGGTCGGGCTGCAGCTGCTGTTCGGTCTGGCGCTCGCACTGATCGTCAACCAGACCTTCGTGGGCCGCTCGCTCGGCCGCGCCCTGGTCTTCTCGCCCTGGGCCGTGTCCGGTGTGCTCACCTCCGCGATCTGGGTGCTGCTCTACAACTCCCAGACGGGAATCACCCGTTACCTCGCCGACATGGGCATCGGGGACTACGGCACGAGCTGGCTCTCCGACACCTCGACGGTCTTTCCCGCGGCGGTGGTCGCGGACCTCTGGCGGGGCGTTCCCTTCTTCGCGATCCTCATCCTCGCCGACCTCCAGTCAGTCTCGAAGGACCTGTACGAGGCCGCCGAGGTCGACGGCGCAAGCCGCTTCCGGCAGTTCGTGCACATCACGCTGCCGCACCTCAAGGACGCCATCATCCTCTCCACGCTGCTGCGCGCGGTCTGGGAGTTCAACAACGTCGACCTGCTCTACACCCTCACCGGCGGCGGACCCGCGGGCGAGACGACGACACTCCCGCTCTACATCGCCAACACCAGCGTCGACGCACACAACTTCGGCTACGCCTCGGCCCTGACCACGGTCGCGTTCGTGATCCTGCTCTTCTTCTCGATGGTCTATCTGCGGCTGAGCAAGTTCGGAGGCGGGGACAAGTGATCACCAAGGACATCGACACCATCGTTCCGGCCGTGCCCGCACCGGTGGCCGACGAGCCCCCGCAGCGCCCGGGGAGGCGCAGGCGCGCCTGGGACGAGGCCCCGCGCTGGCAGATCTACGTCCCGCTCGGCATCTACCTGCTCTTCACGCTCATCCCCTTCTACTGGATCCTGCTCTTCGCCCTGCGCAAGCCCGGCTCGACCTCGCTCGTGCCCTGGCCCATGACCTTCGAACACTTCGACAAGGTCTGGAACGACCGCAGCTTCGGCACGTACTTCGAGAACAGCGTCTACGTCGGCGTCGCCACGCTCTTCATGACCACGCTCGTCGCACTGGCCGGCGGCTACGCCCTCGCCCGCTTCGACTTCAGGATCAAGCGCGCCTTCATGCTGGCGCTGCTCTGCTCCCAGTTCGTGCCGGGCGCGCTGCTCCTGGTGCCGCTGTTCCAGATCTTCGCCGAGCTCCAGATGATCAACTCGCTGGGCAGCGTCATCATCGCCGAGACGGTCTTCCAACTGCCGCTGTCGATGATCCTGATCAGCGGCTTCATCCGGAACGTGCCGTACTCGCTCGAAGAGGCCGCCTGGGTCGACGGCTGCAACCGCTTCACGGGCTTCAGGGTCGTCGTCCTGCCGCTGCTGCGCCCCGGGTTGATCGCGGTGGGCTCCTTCGCCTTCGTGCACTCCTGGAACCACTTCCTGTTCGCCCTGATGTTCCTCAGCAACCAGGACAAGCAGACGATCCCCGTCGGCCTCAACAGCCTGATGAGCGCCGACAGCGTCGACCTCGGCGCGCTCGCCGCCGGCGGCATCATCGCGGCCGTGCCCGTCGTGATCGTCTTCGCCTTCATCCAGAAGTGGCTGATCACGGGCTTCAGCGCCGGGGCGGTGAAGGGATGAGATCTGTACGCACCTTTCTGCCGGGCACGACAAGAGGGCGCCGCGTCCTCCAAGTCGCCCTCGCCTGCGGGCTGTTGGCCGCACTCGGTGCACCGGCGAACGCCGAGTCGCGGGACATCAGCCGCGACACCCTGCCCGCGAACGACGGCTGGGCCGCCGCCGACGGAGGTACCACGGGGGGTTCCTCCGCGGACGACGCCCATGTCTTCACCGTACGGAACCGGGCCGAGCTGGTGCGCGCCCTCGACGGCGGCAGCGCGACCCCGAAGATCATCAAGATCGCGGGGACGATCGACGCCAACACCGACGACTCCGGGAAGCGGCTGGGCTGCGACGACTACGCGACCGGCGGCTACAGCCTGAGGAAGTACCTGGCCGCGTACGACCCGCGCACCTGGGGCGCCGCCAAGCCGTCCGGCCCGCAGGAGGAGGCCCGCCAGGCCTCGGCGGCGGCCCAGGCCTCGCGCGTGGAGCTCGCCGTCGGCTCCAACACCACCATCGTCGGGCTCGGCGACAGCGCCGTACTCAAGGGCGCGAGCCTCCAGGTCCGCGGTGCCGACAACGTCATCGTCCGCAACCTCGAACTCCGGGACGCCTACGACTGCTTCCCCGTCTGGCAGCCCAACACCGGCGGCCTCGGCGACTGGAAGACGGCGTACGACACGCTGTGGCTGCGCGGCGCCACCCATGTGTGGATCGACCATGTCACGGCGTCCGACGAGGGCCACCCCGACGAGGACGAGCCGACCCACTTCGGCCGCAACTACCTGCGCCACGACGGCCTGTTGGACATCACCAGCGCCTCCGACCTGGTGACCGTCTCCTGGAGCCGGTTCGCCGACCACGACAAGGCGATGCTGATCGGCAGCGGCGACACGGCCACCGGCGACCGGGGCAAGTTGCGCGTCACCCTGCACCACAACGAGTTCGAGTCCGTCGTCCAGCGCGCCCCGCGCGTCCGCTTCGGTCAGGTGCACGTCTACAACAACCGGTACGTCGTCCCGGCCGACGCCCACGACTACCGGTACTCGCTCGGGGTCTCCGTCGAGTCGGCGGTCTACGCGGAGAACAACGCGTTCACCACCCCCGGTCACGTCGAGGCCGCCGACCTGGTGAAGAGCTGGAACGGCACGGCCCTGCACCAGTCGGGCACGCTCTTCAACGGCTTCCCCGTGGACCTGCTGGCCATCTACAACGCCTACAACTCCGGCAGTGAACGCGACCTGACCTCCGACGTCGGCTGGACTCCCACGCTGCACGGCACGGTCGACAGCGCCGCGAAGGCCGACCGCGACGTCGAGCGCGGCGCGGGAGCGGGGAGGGTCCGATGAACGCCGCCACAGGCCCGATGAGCACCGCCACCGGGTCCGGAACCGCTTCGATAGGGCCCATGAACTCTTCCTCCGAGGCCCTGCCCTCGCACGCGTCCCCCCTCCCCGTCGTCCTCGCGGGCGCCCGCGGTCACGGCCACTGGCACCTCGCGAACATCCGCCGCCTCCAGGACAAGGGCCTGGTGCGCCTGGCCGGGATCTGTGAGCTGACTCCGCTCACCGAGGCGGAGCTGGGCGCCTTCACCGCGCCCGGCGAACTCCCCGAGCAGTCCGCCGACTTCGGGGCCCTGCTGGACTCCACGGGTGCCGCGATCGCGGTGATCTGCACGCCGATCCCGACCCACACCGACCTCGCGCTGACGGCCGCCGCCAGGGGCGTACACGTCCTGCTGGAGAAGCCGCCGGCTCCCTCGTACGCCGAGTTCCGCCGGATGGCCGACGGGGTCGCCGCGGCCGGGGTGGTCTGCCAGATCGGCTTCCAGTCGCTGGGCTCGCAGGCCGTGCCCGCGATCCGGGAGCTGGTCGCGCGGGGCACGATCGGCCGGGTGGACGGCATCGGCGGGGCCGGGGCCTGGGCGCGCGCCGAGGAGTACTACCACCGCGCACCCTGGGCCGGGCGGCGCCGGATGAACGGGGCCGACGTCGTCGACGGGGTCCTCACCAACCCTCTCGCGCACGCCGTCGCCACCGCCCTCGCGCTCGACGGAGCCACCCGCGCCGAGGACGTCACCGGCATCGAGACCGAGTTGCTGCGTGCCAACGACATCGAGTCCGACGACACCTCCTGCGTCCGCGTCACCACCGCGGCCGGCCACCGGATCACCGTCGCCGCGACCCTGTGCGCCGAGCACCCCGACGAGCCGTACGTCCTCGTGCACGGCACCAGCGGCCGGATCACCTTCTGGTACAAGCAGGACCGCGTCCTCGTCCAGCGGTCGGGACACGGCCCGCAGGAGATCACGTACGCCAGGACCGACCTGCTGGAGAACCTCGTCGAGCATCTCGAAGGCCGGGCCGGACTGCTGGTCGCGCCGGACTCGACGGGCGCCTTCATGAAGGTCGTTGAAGCGATTCGACAGGCGCCGGACCCCGTCGCGCTGCCCGCCGACGCCTGGTACCTGAAAGCCGACGAGAACCGCCGGGTCGTGCACGGGGTCGACGGACTCGTCGCGGCCGCCGCAGACACCCTCGCCCTCTACTCCGAGCTGGGCGCCTCCTGGGCGCTCCCGAAAGAGGTGAGTACCTGATGAACAACGAGTCGCTGGTCCTGCGTGTCGCGGGCCGCCCGGTCGGCCGTTACATCACCCGGCCCGAGCTTCCGCCGAAGCTGTCGCCGCGTCCGTACTTCCACCCCGTCACCACCCTGGCCGGTACGGCTGTCACGGAACTCAGCCCCGCCGACCACATCCACCACCTCGGCCTCGGTGTCGCCGTTCCCGACGTCGAGGGGTACAACTTCTGGGGCGGTCGCACGTACGTACGCGACCAGGGGCCGACCGAGCTGGACAACCACGGGGCCCAGCGGCACTCCACGTTCCAGCTGCGCGACCCCGACGGCTTCATGGAGGAGCTGCGCTGGATCGCGGCGGGAGCCGAGCTGCTGCGCGAGCGGCGAACAGCCGCGGCGACCGAACTCACCGACACCGCCTGGGCGTTGGACTTCACGTTCTCGCTCACCAACACCACCGCCGAACCCCTGTCGATCGGCAGCCCGGCGACCAACGGCAGGACCGGCGCGGCCTACGGCGGCTTCTTCTGGCGGGCCCGCAAGGAGGCAGAGACGCCCGCGGTGTTCACGGCCGGCACCGAGGGCGAGGAGACCGTGCACGGCACCCGCGCCGACTGGCTGGCGCTCGCGGGCGCCAACTGGACGCTGGTGTTCGCGGGGGCCACCGAGCGGACCCGCCGCGACCCGTGGTTCGTGCGCACCACCGAGTACCCGGGCGTCGGCTCGTCCCTGGCCCATCAGGAACGGCTGCCGATCCCGCCGGGGGAGACCGTCGTACGCCGGGTCGTCACCGTCGTCGCGGACGGCCGCCTCGACCGGGGCGAGGCCGCGGCCCTCGCCCGCAAGGCGGTGAGCCCATGAGCGGCCAGAGCACACCCGCCTTCACCGCCGACCTCGGCGACGGCACGTACCGCAACCCGGTCCTGAACGCCGACTGGTCCGACCCCGACCTCATCCGCGTCGGCGACGACTACTACCTGACCGCCTCCAGCTTCGGCCGCGTACCGGGCCTGCCGCTGCTGCACTCCCGCGACCTCGTCAACTGGACGCTCGTCGGCCACGCCTTACAACTCCTCGAACCGGCACGGGAGTTCAGGAAGCCACGCCACGACCGTGGTGTCTGGGCACCGTCGTTGCGCCATCACGACGACCGCTTCTGGATCTTCTGGGGCGACCCCGACCACGGTATCTACCAGGTCAACGCCCCTGAGATACGCGGCCCTTGGACCCGTCCCCACCTGGTCAAGGCGGGCAAGGGGCTCATCGACGCCTGCCCGCTGTGGGACGAGGAGACCGGCGAGGCGTATCTCGTGCACGCCTGGGCCAAGTCCCGTTCAGGCGTCAAGAACCGGCTCACCGGCCATCGGATGCGGCCCGACGCGACCGGCCTGCTCGACGACGGCAAGGTGATCGTCGACGGCGACCGCATACCCGGCTGGTTCACGCTCGAAGGGCCGAAGCTGTACCGGCACGACGGCTGGTTCTGGATCTTCGCCCCGGCCGGCGGCGTCCGGACCGGCTGGCAGGGCGCGTTGCGCTCCCGCGACTTCTTCGGGCCGTACGAGGAGAGGGTCGTCCTGGAGCAGGGCGACACCGACGTCAACGGCCCCCACCAGGGCGGCTGGGTGCGCACCCCGTCCGGCGAGCACTGGTTCGCGCACTTCCAGGAGAAGGGCGCGTACGGGAGGGTCGTCCACCTCCAGCCGATGCGGTGGGGCACGGACGGCTGGCCGGTCCTCGGGGACGAGGGCGCCCCCGTCGCCGTACACCGCAAGCCCGATCTGCCGCGGCAGCCGCTGTCGGCGCCCGCCACCGACGACGACTTCCCCGGCGGGCGGTTCGGACGGCAGTGGCAGTGGACCGCCAACCCGCAGGACGGCTGGGCGACCCAGCACTCGGGCGACGGCCTGCGGCTGGCCTGCGTACGGACGGTCGACGCGCAGGATCTGCGCAAGTTACCGAACGTGCTCACCCAGCGGCTGCCCGGGACCCCGTGCACCGTCGAGGTCGGGCTGCGGCTCGACGCCGAGGAGCCGGGCGCACGGGCCGGACTCGCCGTACTGGGTGACGCGTTCAGCTGGATCGGGCTCGAACGGGGGGCCGACGGGACGGTCCACCTCGTGCACCGGTTCGCCGAGTCGGTCGCCGAGCGCGAGCGGGACGCAGCGCATCCGCGGCTCGCGCCCGAGGGGCGGGTACGGCTGCGGATCGAGAGCGGCGCCGGGGTGCGCTGCCGGTTCTCCTGCGACCTCGGCAGCGGCTGGGAGCCCTCCGGCCAGGTCTTCGCCGCCACCCCCTGGCGCTGGGTCGGCGCCCTGCTCGGCCTTGTCGCACTCGCGCCGAACGGCGGGGGACACGCCGGGGCGGCCACGTTCACGCAGTTCCGCATCACGGCGCCATCTGCCTGACCGCTTCAAGTCATCACCGTTGTAAGCCTGTTGGGAGCCGCAATGACGCACTTCCGTAGCAGCAAGCGCTTGCCGAGACCGGGGTCCGGGGCAGGGCTCGGGCTGGGGTTCGGGTCCGGTTCCGGTTCCGGTCCTGGCCTCGGCCGGGTCCTGGTCACGGTCATCGCTCTGGTGGCCGTACTGGGGCTCGGGGTCATCGCCCCGGCCGAGGCGGTGTCCGAGAGTGCCGGCCGGACCGACGAGCCGCACGGTTTCGCCTCCCTCGAAGGCGGTACGACGGGAGGCGCCGGCGGCAAGGTCGTCACCGTGACCACCCAGGCCGGCCTGGAGCACTACGCGGCCGCCGAGGAGCCGTACGTCATCCGGGTCGCCGGGACGATCAAGGCCGAGCCGTTCGGCGCGAACGTCGTCGTGGCCTCGGACAAGACCATCATCGGCGTAGGTACGGCCGGGGAGCTCGTCCAGGGCGAGCTGCACCTCACGCCCGGCACCCACAACGTGATCATCCGCAACCTGACGATCCGCGACTCGTACGTCGAGGGCAACTGGGACTGCAAGGACACCGACTTCGACGGCGTCCAGATGGACACCGTCCACCACGTCTGGATCGACCACAACCGCTTCTCGCGGATCTGCGACGGTCAGCTCGACATCCGCAAGGACAGCGAGTACGTCACCGTCTCCTACAACCGCTTCGAGAACAACAACAAGACCTTCGGCATCGGCTGGACGCCGAACGTGAAGACGCAGATCACCATCGACCACAACTGGTTCCGCGGTACGAAGCAGCGCAACCCGTCGGCCGACAACTGCGCCTACGCACACCTCTACAACAACTACATGACCGCCCAGGCGGACCCCGGCGACCCCGTATGGACGTACGGCAACTGGTCGCGCGGCAAGACCAGGATGGTCATCGAGAACAGCTACTACCAGGACGTCCAGCACCCCTACCAGGCCGACGCCACGGCCGAGTTGGTGCAGCGCGGCTCGATCCTGAAGAACACCGGCGGGCGCCAGGAGACGTGGGGCGCGGCCTTCGACCCGCGGGACTTCTACGACTACCGGCTCGACCCGGCGGCGGCCGTCCCCGCGCTCGTGTCCAGGTTCTCCGGCCCGCAGAGGCGACTCGGCGCCGACAACCGGGTGCCACGCGCCCGCCACTGACCTCCACGGCTTTACAACGTCACAGCGACACACCCTCGTTGGATCCAGAAGAAGAGAGCCGATGATGAAGACCAGCATTCACAGGAGCAGCAGAGGCGGGCGCCGCTCGGCAGCCGCCGTCGCCCTGAGCGCGGTGCTCGCGCTGACCGCCACAGCCTGCGGCGACGACGGCAGCGGGGCCGCGGGCGACAAGGGCGCCGACGGCAGCGGCAAGGGCAAGGTCGTCTTCTGGGACAACAACGGCGGTGTCCGCACGGACATCTGGAAGGAGATCATCGCCGACTTCGAGAAGGCGAACCCCGACATCGAGGTCGAGTACGTCGGGATCGCCGCCACCGAGTACCAGTCCAAGGTCGACACCGCTCTCCAGGGCGGCGGGCTGCCGGACGTCGGCGGTGTCGGCGCCGCGATGCTCGCCGGGTTCGCCGCCCAGGACGCGCTGGAGCCGCTGGACGACCGCCTCGGCAAGTCCTCCCTCAACGGCAAGCTCAACGAGGACATGGTCAAGTCGCTGAAGGCCGCCGGCGGCCGGGACGACACGCTGTACTCGATCCCGACCTCCGCCAACAACGGCGTCCTCTACTACCGCACCGACCTGTTCGAGCAGGCGGGCCTGGACGAGCCGACCACCTGGGACACCTTCTACGAGGCCGCCGACAAGCTCACCGACAAGGGCAAGAACGAGTTCGGCTACACCATCCGCGGTGGCGCCGGCTCCATCGCCCAGGCCCTCGACGCGATGTACGGACAGTCCGGCATCACGTCCTTCTGGGACTCCGGCAACGAGAAGACCACGGTCAACGACCCGAAGAACGTGGCGGCCCTGGAGAAGTACGTGGGCCTCTTCAAGAAGGTCACCCCGGCCGCCGACCTCAACAACGACTTCACCAAGATGGTCGCCCAGTGGGACTCCGGCACGATCGGAATGCTCAACCACAACCTGGGCTCCTACCAGGACCATGTGAAGGCGCTCGGCGTCGACAAGTTCCGCGGTGTTCCGCAGCCGGTCGGACCCGGTGGCAAGCGGGTCCAGGTCTCCAACCCCGTCGACGGTCTTGGCCTGTTCAAGAGCTCCAAGAACAAGGACGCCGCCTGGAAGTTCATCGACTTCGCTACCTCGAAGGCGGAGAACTCCAAGTTCAACGAGGCCGCGGGGCAGGTGCCGTCGAACAACGACGCTGCGAAGGACGCGTGGGTCTCCAAGGCAGAGCCCACGAAGCTTGCCGCCGAGGCGCTGAGTGACGGTTCCACGACCATCGTTCAGTTGCCGTACTACCTGCCCGACTGGAACACCATTTCCAAGACGGACAATGAGCCGGCCTTCCAGAAGGTCATGAACGGGTCGATGAGTGCCAAGGAATTCTTGGACACCTTGGCCGATCAGCTCAATGAGGCCCAGACCGAGTGGAACGAGCAGAAGGGCTAGGCGAGCCTGCACTTCTCAGGCTGGGAATTGGATTGACCGTGGGGAACCGCGGGGCCGTTGTGGCTGGTCGCGCAGTTCCCCGCGCCCCTGAAGGGCGCGATTGGGCGCCGCCTCCTGTATCAACCGAAGCTCTTCCATGGCGTTTCCGTAGCTTTTCCATGTCTGAAAGGCACATCGTCGTGTCACTCACCCGCAGACAGGTCACCACCGCGGCGCTTGCCGCCGCTCCCCTCGCCGTCGCGGCAACGGGGCCCGCCACTGCCGCCTCCCCGTCGGGGCGGCCCCGTGAGCGCACTCTCTACATCGCCGGTGATTCCACCGCCGCCCAGAAATACGCCGATGCCGCGCCCGAGACCGGCTGGGGCATGGCGCTTCCGTTCTTTCTGCGGGAGCGGTTGGCTGTCGCCAACCATGCGGTGAACGGGCGCAGTTCGAAGAGTTTCATCGACGAAGGGCGTCTCGACGTCGTTCTCGCCGCGATTCGGCCCGGCGATCTCCTTCTCGTTCAGTTCGGGCACAACGACTCCAAGGTCGCCGATCCCACGCGGTACACCGAGCCGTGGACCACGTATCAGGACTATCTCCGTCAGTACGTCGACGGGGCGCGGGCGCGGGGGGCCCGGCCCGTGCTGGCCACGTCCGCGGAGCGGCGGAAGTTCGATGGTGACGGGAATGCCGTGGGGACCCATGGCGACTATCCCGCGGCCGTTCGGGTCCTCTCCGAGTCGGAGGGGGTGGCGTTGCTCGATATTCAGGCTCTGTCGATTGCGTTGTGGCAGGAGCTTGGTGTCGAGGAGACGAAGAAGTACTTCAACTGGACCGATGTCGAGCAGGACAATACGCATTTCAATCCGCCGGGGGCCGTTGCTGTGGCTCGGATGGTGGGTGCGGAGTTGCTGCGTCGGCGGGTTTTGGTGCGGCGGGATGTTCGGCGGCTTGACGAAGTGATTCCCGAGTCTTGGATCAGTTGGCCCGAGTCTTAGTGCTGCGGGTGAAGGTTCGTTTGTAGGTGCCGGTCGGTTGTGGCTGGTCGCGCAGTTCCCCGCGCCCCTAAAAGCAGGGGCGGTCCTCGCTCTCCCTGTTTGGAAGGAACCCCGCACTCATGCGTAGTCGTATGTGGCATGCCCATGCCATTGCATCCCTTGCTGGATGTACCGTTCTCGTCCTAGGTGTCACCGGGACCGTCGCCCATGCCCAGGCCGCACCCGTCGCCCAGGCCGCTCAAGGGCGTGACCTCGGACGTGAGACCCTCGCCGTCGGTGACGGCTGGGGGTCCGAGGGGACCGGCACCACCGGTGGTTCGACCGCCACCGCCGAGCACGTCTACACCGTCACCAACTGGGCCGAGTTCAAGGCCGCGTTGAAGGCCGGTGGGGACGCGCCGAAGATCATCAAGGTCGAGGGCATGATCGACGCCGTCTCCGAGGGGTGCGAGGCCTTCGTCGCCGGGGGCTACGACCTCCAGCAGTACCTCAAGGACTACGACCCGGCGGTCTGGGGCAACGACGAGGTCGCCAGCGGTCCGCAGGAGGACGCGCGGGTCGCGTCCGCCGCCAAGCAGGACTCGGAGATCAAGGCCAACATCCCCAGCAACACCACCATCGTCGGTGTCGGCAAGAACTCCGGCATCCTCGGCGGCAGCCTCCAGATCAAGGGCGTCTCGAACGTCATCATGCGCAACCTCACCATCGAGGCCCCGCTCGACTGCTTCCCGAAGTGGGACCCGACCGACGACAACAGGACCGGCAACTGGAACTCCGAGTACGACGCCGTGGTCGTCTACGGCACCGATCACGTGTGGATCGACCACAACACGTTCACCGACGGGCGCTACCCCGACAGCGAGCGGCCGGTCTACTTCGGCAAGGTCTTCCAGCAGCACGACGGGCTGACGGACATCGTGCGCGGCGCCAACCACGTGACGGTGTCCTGGAACCGCTTCCAGGATCACGACAAGAACATGCTGATCGGGAACAGCGACAGCACCGCCACCACGGACGCCGGCAAGCTCAAGGTCACCATGCACCACAACCGCTTCGACGGGATCCTTCAGCGCTCTCCGCGTGTGCGGTTCGGACAGGTCGACGTCTACAACAACCACTACGTCGTGACAGAGAACCAGAAGTCCGACTACTACATCTTCGGCGTCGGCATCTCATCGCAGCTCCACGCCAGTGACAACGCGATCTCGCTGCCGGCCGGAGCCGCCGTCGGCAAGGTCCTGAAGAAGTGGAACGAGGCGCCCCTCACCGCCGAGAACAACTACGTCAACGGCAAGCGGACGGACCTCATCGCCGTCCACAACGCGGAGATTCCCGAGGAGACCCTCCAGTCCGGCGCCGGCTGGAAGCCCACCCTCCGTAAGAAGGTCGACCCGCCGCGGGCCGTGCCGGGCATCGTCAACAGCCGCGCCGGTGCCGGAAAGGTCTGCTGACCATGACCCTTCCGGCACCGGTCAGCAGACGGTCGTTCGTCGCGGCGAGCGTGGGGGCCGCGCTCGCACTGGGGCTCTCCTCCCAGGCCCAGGCTCAGGCCCAGGCGCGTGGGCGGTTCCCCTTCGGGCGGTACGGCTCGCCCGTGGCCCGGTTGGACGAGCGCACCCTGTACGTCCACCCCGGTGGCCTCGGCGACCACACCACCGTCCAGGCCGCCGTCACCGCCGCGAGCGGGAGCGGGTACACGCTGGTCATCGCCCCGGGCACGTACAGGGAGACGGTCGGCGTGGGCGTCGCCCGTACGGAGATGACCTGGATCGGGGCCTCGGGTGAGGCCCGTGACGTCGTGGTCGTCTACGACAACGCGGCCGGTACTCCGAAGCCCGGCGGCGGCACGTACGGCACGACCGGGTCGGCGACCACGCTCGTGCAGGCCGACGGGTTCACCGCGCGGGACCTCACCTTCGCCAACGACTGGCTGCGCGCCGACCACCCCGGGATCAGCGGCACCCAGGCCGTCGCCATCAAGGTGCAGGGCGACAGGTCGGCGTTTCTGCGCTGCCGGTTCCTGGGCCACCAGGACACGCTGTTCGCGGACACCACCGCGCTGGGCGCCTTCGACCGGCAGTACTACCGCGACTGCTATGTCGAGGGCGACGTGGACTTCGTGTTCGGGCGGGCGCGGGCCGTCTTCGAGCGATGCCACTTCCACACCCTCGACCGGGACGTCACCTTCACGCCCAAGGGCATGGTGTTCGCCCCGGCCACGGCCCGCGCGAATCCGTACGGCTTCCTCGCCGAGCGGTGCCGGATCACCTCGGGCGCCGAGGACGCCGCGTACAGGATCGCCCGGCCGTGGGTGCCCTCGTACGAGACGACCGCCTGGCCCTCGCTCGTCGTGCGGGACACCTGGCTGGGGCCCGGCATCGACGCGGCGGAGCCCTACATCAACATGCGCGAGGCGTATCCGTGGCAGAGCATGCGGTTCCGCGAGTACGCCAACTCCGGTCCCGGCGCGGTGATTTCGGTGCCCGAGAACCGGCCGCAGCTCACGGACACGGAGGCCGAGTCGCACACCCGGGAGACGTATCTCGGGGACTGGAGCCCTTGCGAGCGCCGCCGCCCCTGAACGACTGCTACCGACCAACAGCCCCTGACGAAAGGTCCCCACACCCATGTCTCGTCGAACCGCTCTGTCCCTGGGCGCAGTTATCGCCCTCGGTGCCGGACTCGCCGTGATCCCCACCCAGGCCCAGGCCGCCACCGTGGTCGTCAGCAACTCCACCGACCTGTCCAACGCCATCAGGAACGCCACCGCGGGCACCACCATCCAGGTGCGCGCCGGCACCTACTACCCGACGGCCACCCTCCAGTCGACCGCCAACGGCACGTCCTCCAGCCGCATTTACCTCCAGCCGTACGGCTCCGAGACCGTGAAGATCGACGGCTCGAACCTCCCCGACGGCGACTGGATCTTCAAGCTGACCGCCGACTACTGGACCGTCTCGGGGATCACCTTCCAGAACTCCCCGGACAGCGCGGTCGTCTGCCAGTCCTGCGCCTCCACCGTCTGGGACAACATCAAGACGATCAACGGCGGCGACTCCGGCTTCACGCTCACCGGGGACAGCACCACCAACAACACCGTCCGGAACATCGACAGTTACGGCCACTACGACGCCGCCACCCACGGTGAGAACGCGGACGGCATCGCCATCAAGTTCGGCTCGGGCAGCGGCAACCTCGTCACCGGGGCGCGCCTCTACAACAACTCGGACGACGGCCTGGACTTCTGGTCGTTCTCGTCGCCGGTCACAGTCGAGCACACCTGGGCCATGGGCAACGGCAGGAACCGCTGGTCGGACTCGGCGTTCGCGGGCGACGGCAACGGCTACAAGCTCGGCGGCGACGGCGAGGTCGTCGCGCACGTCGTCAACAACTCCGCGGCCTGGGACAACGCCGGCAACGGCTTCACCGAGAACAGCAACAAGGGCGCCATCGTCATCAACCGCACGACCGCCTACGCCAACGCCAAGTGGGGCTACTACTTCGCCACCGGCGCCGCCAGGCTCGGCAAGAACCTGGCGGTGAGCAACAGCGGCGGCTCGGTGAGCAAGGGCGCCTCGGTCGTCTCGTCCGGCAACAACTGGGACTCGGGCATCTCGACGCCCGCCTTCCGGTCCACCAGCGCGACGACCACGTACAACGCCCGCCAGTCGAACGGCGCGCTGCCCGTGACCACGTTCCTGACCACGGGCAGCACCACCATCGGCGCGACGATGGACTGAGACGGAATGGACCGAGACCCAGCCGGGGCTAGTGCCGTACCGGCCTGATCGACTCAAGGGTCGGCACCACCGGCAGAATCGTGCCGTCGGCCGCGAACCTCATGCGGTCGACGGTCGTCTCCCTGTGCATGCCGTCCCCGCCCGCCAGGCCGGGCCCGTTCAGGCCGAACCGGTGGTAGACCATGTACCAGTCGTCCGTGCCGGGGGCCTTGACGACCGAGTGGTGGCCCGTGGCGAGGATGCCGTACTCCGGTCGCTTGGAGAGGATCGTGCCCTGCTTGGTCCACGGGCCGAGCGGGGACGGACCGGTCGCGTAGGCGACGTGGTAGTTCTCGCTGCGGGTGTCGTCCTCGGACCACATGAAGTAGTACGTGCCCTTGCGCTTGACCACGAAGGACCCCTCCCGGAAGTTGTCCGGGGTGATGTCCTGGATCTTCGACGCGTCGAACGACACCATGTCGTCGTTCAGCGGGACGACATAACCGCGGCCGTTGCCCCAGTAGAGGTACGACGTCCCGTCGTCGTCCGTGAAGACGGCAGGGTCGATCATCTGGCCCCGCAGCGAACCGCCCTTCGCCACCAGGGGTTTGCCGAGCGCGTCCTTGAAGGGGCCCGCGGGGGAGTCGGCCACCGCCACGCCGATCTGCTGCTCGGCGCAGAAGTAGAAGTAGTACTTGCCGTCGCGCTCGGCGATCGCCGGGGCCCACGCGTTCTTGTCCGCCCAGGACACATCGGGACCCAGGTCGAGGATCTCGCCGTGGTCCTTCCAGTGGACCAGGTCCTTCGACGAGAACGCCTTGAACTTCGTGCCGCTCCAGCCCGGGAAGCCGTCCGTGGTCGGGTAGATCCAGTAACGGCCGTCCAGGTACTGGATGTCGGGGTCCGCGTACAGCCCCGGCAGGACCGGGCTCCGGGTGGGCACGGCCTCGACGGTCCAGGTACGGGTCGTGCCGTCGGCCGAAGTCACCTCGTACTTCTGCGGCTTGCGGAAGTCGCGGCGCGTGCCGGACGCCGGGCTCACCGTGGCGCCCGCGCCGAGCCAGAGCTTCGGGGCGAGCCGTGAGAGGTTCTCGCCCGGCTTCATCGGCAGCACGACCTTGGAGGCCGCCTCGGTGACGATCGCGTACCCCTTCTGGTCCTTCACCGTCGCGTCCACCACCGAGGTACCGCTGACCGGATACGCGGCGAGCAGCCGGTCGTACTCCGCCTGCGTGACCGGCATGACCGTGCCGTGCCGCGGGCTCGCGGGCAGCTGGTAGTTCCTCGACATGGTCCACCGGCCCGAGTCCAGGTCGGTCGTCTCGAACGGCACGTAGCCGCGGCCGCCGTACTCGTCGATGAACAGGTACCACTTCTCCTCGGTGTTGGACTTGAAGACCGTCGGGCCCTCCCCGCGGTCGATCGAGCCACTGCCGATGCAGTCCGAGACGAAGTCGTACGAGGTGTCCGTGAGCGAGGTCGACTTCTCCGCGGTGATGAACTTCGAGCAGGGGCTGGAGGACGCCGGGTCCCGCTCATCCTTCGTATACCGGTAGTAAGTGCCCTTGTTCTTCACGACTGTTGAGTCGATCACCGAGTAGCCGGGGTCGTCCCAGACCTTGGGCGCGCTGAAGGTACGGAAGTCCTTCGTCGTCGCGTACATCATCTTGTTGTACGTCGAGCCGGTGTGGTCCGGGTCGTCGTCGGCGTACAGCTTGGACGCCCAGAAGACGACGAACTCACCGAGCGAGTCGTCCCAATAGGCCTCAGGGGCCCAGGTGTTGCCCGCGCTGTCCGGGGAGACCCTCACCAGGCGCTGGTCGGTCCAGTGGACCAGGTCGGTGGACTCCCAGACCATGATGGACTTGCTGCCGTGCCGCTGGACGTCGTCCCAACTGCCGCTGGAGTTCTGGTACATGCGCAGATCGGTCGCGATCATGTAGAACTTGTCGCCCTTGGGGGAGCGGATCACGAACGGGTCGCGCAGGCCCTTCTCGCCGGTCGTGGACGTGAGGACCGGCTTGCCGCCGTTCAACTCCCGCCAGTGCAACGGGTCGTTGCCACGGCTGAGGGCGTAGCGGATCTGCTCGCCGTCCGCCGTGCCCTCGCCGGTGAAGTAGGCGAAGAGATAGCCGGCGTACTTCTGTTTGGTCACGTGAGGTGCTCCGGACGGTGTTTCGGGCGGGGCCTGGGACTGGGCCGCCGGGCTCGGTGGGGCGGCCGGCAGGCTCAGGAGTAGGGCGAGGAAGGGGATCAGGAGCGTTCGCACGGTGCGGGGGCGCATGACACATCCTGTGGGGGTCTGGTGGATTCTGTTGGGATGGACTGCCCTCGGAGTGTCACCAGTGGCGTACGGGGCCGTCAATCGATGGAAGCGGACCCGGGGCGAGCGAAAGTTTCGATTCGTTTCGCGCGGTCCCGGCAACCTTTTCCGGGCAGGCGGCGACCAGGGATCAGAGGCGGGGCCGAGAAACGAAAGCGGCCCCGGCCCCGCCTCTCCCCCCGTTCCCCAGGAAAGGAACGCCCCCGTGCGTCTCGGCACCGGACGGCACCGCAGGACCGGCACCCTCTCCGTCGCCACGGCGGTGGTCGTCGCCTCCGGGGCGGGAGGCGTCTACCTCGGCCTCTCGCCCGACGGGGCGAGCGCCGCCGGCACGACGGTGACCGTGTCGACCGCTGCGCAGCTGGAGTCCGCGGTCAGGAACGCCGTGGCCGGCACCACCATCCAGGTGCGCGGCGGCACGTACTACCCGACGCGGACCCTCAAGTCGGCCGCGAACGGCACGAGTTCGGCCCGGATCACGCTCAGGGCCGTGGACGGCGAGAAGGTGCGGATCGACGGGGCGAAGCTGGCCGCCGGATCCTCGCTCGCCGGGATCGACGGCGACCACTGGACCGTCCAGGACATCACCTGGCAGAACTCGCCGGCCCTCGGATTCGTCGCCACCTCGTCCGTCGGAGGCGTCTTCGAGAACCTGGTCACCGCGGACAACGGCGACTCCGGGTTCACGCTGCGCGGGGACGGTACGACGGACAACCTCGTGCGGAACCTGCGCAGTTACGGCAACTACGACGCCGCGGGGCACGGCCGGAACGCGGACGGCATCGGCGTGAAGTTCGGCTCCGGCACCGGCAACAGGATCATCGGCGCCCGGCTCTACGACAACTCCGACGACGGCCTGGACCTCTGGCAGTTCTCCAGCCCGGTCACCGTCGCGCACTCGTCGGCGTACGGGAACGGGAAGAACCGCTGGAAGGACCGCGCCTTCGAGGGCGGCGGCCACGGGTTCGAACTCGGCGGAGGCGGTGCTTCGGTCGCTCATGTCCTCGACGACAACGAGGCCCACGGCAACAGCTCTGCCGGGTTCCACGCCCCCGGGGCGTGGTGGCGGCGCTCGCCGACGACGGCACGCCTCCGGCCGGCCCTGCGACGGTGACGTGCGCGGTGTTCCGGTTCCACGCGCCGCCCGTCGGAACTTTTCTTGCGAGTCGTCGTCTACGAGTCGCCGTCGTCGTCGGACGCGTCGCGTGCGAAGTCGCCTGCCACGCCCAGCTGTTGATCCCCGGCCTGCGCGCCGACGGCGTACGTGTCGTCTCCGGCGTCGCGTCCGCCGCGGTCGTGGTCGTACTGGCCTGCGAACACCCACTCGCCCGGCCACACCGTGCGGCCGGACTTGAGTACCCAGGTGTAGACGAGGAAGCCGTCCTTCTCGGCGACGGTCACCCTGAAGTCGTCCTCGGGCGCCGAGCGCCAGGCACCCGCGGAGGTGACCCCACCGGTCTGCTTGACCTTCAACTCGACGGTGAGCGCGGTGAGTTGCTCGCTCGTCTTCACGGTCACATTGCTCTGCGCCCAGAACTCGTTGCTGTGCGGGTCGACCGAGCCGTCCGACCACAGCGGGCCGTCCTCGTTGTCCGCCTTCGCGGGCGGGGCGACCGGCGCGGACCGTGTCGGCTTCGCCGTCGGGGAGCTCGGCGCGCTCGGTTTCTCCGGCGGGGGCGACGACTTGGCCGGGTCCGGCGGGACCGGGGCGCGGCTCGTGGCCTCCGGTGACGGCTCGGGGGTCGGGGAGACCGCGACCGTCTGGTCGGCCGCCTTGTCGTCCTTCACCGCGGACGCGACCGCGTAGCCGCCCACCGCGAGCACTCCGGCGGCGGCAGCCGTGGCGCCGACGACACGGAACCAGCCGAGCGGCGACGACCGCGGGGAGGGGTGCCGGGCACTCTCCGTGCCGGCCATGCCGCGTTCGACACGGGCCAGGATGTGCGCGCGGTCGGGCTCATGCGCCTCGGCCGCGTCCCGCAGCGTGGCGCGCAGCTCCTCGTGCACGTCCTTCATCGTTCCCTCCCTTCGGCTCCGGACGCACGCAGCACCGCCGCCTGCATCCGCCGCGGAGCCTCCTGGGACCCCAGCAACCGCTGCAGTTCCGCCATCCCCTTCGACGTCTGGCTCTTCACCGTACCGACCGAGATTCCGAGGGCGAGCGCGGTGTCCTTCTCCGAGAGGTCGAAAGCATGCCGCAGAACCACGCACGCCCGCTTGCGGAACGGCAGTCTGCGCAGGGCCTCCTGGACATCGACCATGCCCGGTATGTCAGGATTCTCGGTCTTGTCCTCGCGCTGCGACCAGAACAGCGTGATCCGTCTGCGCTCACGCACCGCGCTGCGGATCCGGCTCCTGGCCAGATTGGCGACCACGCCGCGCGCGTACGCCACCGGGTGGTCCGCCGCGCGCACCCGGTCCCAGCGGTGCCACAGCGCGAGCAGCGCGTCCGCCGCCAGATCGTCCGCGGCATCCGACTCGCCCGTCAACAGATGGGCCAGGCGCGCCAGTTCGGCGTAGTGGCGCTCGAAGAAATCGTGGAACTCCACGGAGGCGGCGTCGTCGACGACAGTGCCCACGGGCGACCTCTCCCTGTCGAATCCTGCGCGGAACGCCTGACGGCTCTCACGGGGTACGTGCGTATACGGCCCCTGCGTTGCGGGTGTGAAGGAACGGTGTCCTGTGGGGCGAGATCCGAGAGAGTATCAGGCGCTCGTACAGCGCTTCGAACATCGTGTGGCGGGCCGAACTCGATTCCGTAACACGGGGAAAACCTGAAAACGGTTCAACGAGGGAACAATCCAGCCAGCATCCGCACTCTGAACTCGCAGGTAACGAGGAGCATCAGCCATGTCCGAAACTGAGAAGGTGGCAGACCGGCCGAGCGCCGGACCACCCCCGGCGAACAGCGTCGACCGGTACTTCAAGATCTCCGCCAGGGGCTCCACCTTCGCCCGTGAAGTACGCGGCGGCTTCGCCACGTTCTTCACGATGGCCTACATCCTTGTCCTGAACCCCATCATCCTGGGCAGCGCCAAGGACAAGTTCGGTGACCAGCTCGACCCCGTCCAGCTCGTCACCGCCACCGCACTGGTGGCCGCCGTCATGACGGTCATCATGGGCGTCGGCGGCAATCTGCCGCTGGCGCTCGCCGCCGGGCTCGGCCTCAACGCCGTCGTCGCCTTCCAGATCGCCCCGCTGATGAGCTGGGACGACGCGATGGGCCTGATCGTCCTTGAGGGCCTGCTGATCTGCGTCCTGGTGGTGACGGGTCTGCGCGAGGCCGTCATGCACGCGATACCGCAGCCGCTCAAGCAGGCGATCAGCGTCGGCATCGGCCTGTTCATCGCCTTCATCGGCTTCGTCGACGCCGGGTTCGTCACCCGCATACCCGACGTCGCGAACACCACGGTCCCGGTGCAGCTCGGCGGCACCGGCGCACTGGCCGGCTGGCCGGTCCTGGTCTTCTGTCTCGGCGTGCTGCTGACCATCGGGCTGCTCGCCCGCAAGGTCAAGGGCGCGATCCTGATCAGCATCGTGACCATGACGATCGTCGCGATCATCATCAACGAGATCGCGGACATCACGAGCTGGGGCCTGACCACACCGAAGATCCCCGACGACATCGTGGCCTCGCCCGACTTCGGGCTGCTCGGCGACTTCAGCCTGTTCGGTGCCTTCGGTGAGGCGAGCGTGATCACCGTCGTGCTGCTGGTCTTCACGCTGGTCCTGTCGGACTTCTTCGACACCATGGGCACGGTCGTCGGCATCACCGCCGAGGCCGGACTCCTGGACGAGGAGGGCAAGGTCCCCAACCTCGGCCGCGTCCTGCTCATCGACGGCGCCGCGGCGGTCGCGGGCGGCGCGGCCTCCGCCTCCTCCTCGACCTCGTACATCGAGTCGGCGGCGGGCGTCGGCGAGGGTGCGCGCACGGGCTTCGCGAACCTCGTCACCGGCGGGCTCTTCGCCCTCGCCCTGTTCATGACCCCGCTGCTGACGATCGTCCCGCTCCAGGCGGCGGCCCCCGCGCTCGTCGCGGTGGGCTTCCTGATGATGACCCAGGTCAAGAACATCGACTGGGACCGCTACGAGATCGCCATCCCGGCGTTCCTGACGATCGCCGTGATGCCCTTCACCTACTCGATCACCAACGGCATCGGTGCGGGCTTCCTGGCGTACGTCCTGATCAAGACGGTGCTTGGGAAGGCGAAGGAGGTCCACTGGCTGCTGTGGGGCACGTCGGTGCTGTTCCTGATCTACTTCGCGATCGACCCGATCGAACAGGTTCTGGGCGTGAAGTGACCACCTTCCGGGGGTGATCGGTCGGCCGCGGGTCGTGTGTGGCCGGTCGCGCAGTTCCCCGCGCCCCTAAAAGATTGCGCAGTTCCCCGCGCCCCTTGCCAGGCCCGGGGAACCGCAGGCTTTTAAGGGGCGCGGGGAACTGCGCGACCAGCCCCCACCGGCCCGCACCCGACGAACCGGCCCACAGGAACCGTCAGTTCTGAAGCGCCGCCCGCATCATCGCCTTCGCAACCGGCGCAGCCAGACCATTGCCGCTGACCTCCGACCGAGCCGCATTCGACTGCTCGACCAACACGGCGACAGCCACTTCCTTGCCGCTGGAGTCGTCCTTCGCGTACGACGTGAACCACGCGTACGGCGTCTTGCTGTTGTTCTCGCCGTGCTGCGCCGTACCCGTCTTGCCACCCACCGTCGCCCCGGAGATCTGCGCGTTCGTGCCCGTGCCCTCCTCGACGACCGTCTGCATAGCCGACTGCAGTTGCTCGGCAGTGGACGAGCTGACGATCTCCTTCGAGTCCGTCGAGTCGTCGTAGTTCTCCAGCACGTTGCCGTCCGAGTCGCTGATCTGCGACACCATGTGCGGCGAGACCAGCTTTCCGCCGTTGGCGATGGCGGCCGACACCATGGCCATCTGCAACGGCGTCGCGGTCACGTCGAACTGGCCGATGCCCGTCAGCGCCGTGGACGACTTCTCCATGTCCGACGGATACACGCTCTCGTACGCCCGCACGGGCACGTCCTGCGACTTGTCGTTGAAGCCGAACTTCTCGGCCATCGCCTTCAGCTTGTCCTGGCCCAGGTCGACGGCCATCTTCGCGAAGACGTTGTTGCACGAGTACTGCAGGGCGACACGGATCGTCGCGTTCTCACAGGGCGCGGACTTGCTCTCGTTCTCCAGGACCCTGGTGGTGCCCGGCAGCGTGTACGGGTTCTCGCTGTCGGTCTTCGTGTCCACCGAGGAGTACAGGCCGTCCTCCAGCGCGGCGGCCGCGACGACCAGCTTGAACGTCGAGCCGGGCGGCAGCGGCTGGCGCAGCGCCCGGTTCGTCATCGGCTTCTCCGGGTCCTTGGTCAGCTTCGTCCAGGCGTCGGAGTCGCCGGCGCTGATCACCGAGGGGTCGTACGACGGGGTGGACACGACACCGAGGATCTTGCCCGTCTTCGGGTCGATCGCGACGGCGGCGCCCTTCTTGTCGCCGAGCGCCTCGTACGCGGCCTTCTGCACGGCCGGGTCGATCGTGGTGACCACGTCACCCGGGTCGGCGCGCTTGCCGGTGACCGTGTCGAGGGGGTTTTTCAGGCGGTTGTCCGTGCCGTCGAGCAGATCCTGGTAGATGCCCTCCAGCTGCGTCGCCCCGAACACCTGCGAGCTGTAGCCCGTGACAGCCGAATAGAGGCTGCCGTCGGTGTACGTGCGCTTGTACTTGAGGTCGCCGCCCTTCGTCTGCGCGGAACCGGTGATCGCGTCTCCGGCCACGATGATGTTCCCGAGCGGGTACGCGTACTGCTCGATCGCGTTCCGTCGGTTGTCCTTGCTGTCCGCGAGCGCCTGGCCTTCGTAGAACTGCACCCAGGTCGCCCGGACAAGCAGGGCGAGGACGAGCAGCAGGGTGAAGACGGAGGCGCGCCTGATCGTTTTGTTCATCCCGTTTGAAGGACGACCGGGACCGGGCCGATCGTTCCATTCCGCCCGGATTTCTCATGTGCCGTTCATGAAGCCCGCCTCGTACGCCGCGATCACCGCCTGTGTACGGTCCCGGGTCGCCGTTTTCGCCAGGACGGCCGCCACATGGGTCTTCACCGTCGCGGGCCCGACGCCCATGCGGCCCGCGATCTCGGCGTTGGTCAGCCCGGCGGCCATCAGCCGCAGGACCTCGCTCTCCCGGCCGGTGAGTCTCGCCACCCAGGCCGGCGGTGCCGCCTTCGCCCTCCCGTACTCGGTGGCGAGCGCACGCACCGCCGCGGGGAACAGCAGGCTGTCGCTGTGTGCGACCAGCCGCACGGCCTGGACCAGCGCGTCGGCGTCGGCCCGCTTGAGCAGAAACCCGGACGCTCCGGCGCGCAGCGCCTCGTACACGTACGCGTCGTTCTCGAAGGTGGTCACCACGACGATGCGTGGGGGATCGGGATGCGTCGCCAGGATCTGCTCGGTGGCGCGGATGCCGTCGATCCCGGGCATGCGGACGTCCATGAGGACGACGTCCGGCGTCAGCTCGCGGACGACGGACACGGCTTCGGCGCCCGTCGCCGCCTCGCCGACGACCTCCAGACCGGGCTCGGCCGTCAGGATCGCGCGCAGCGCGGTGCGCACCATGCGCTCGTCGTCGGCGAGGACGATCCGGATGGTCATACGGGTCCTTCCAGGGGGAGTCGTACGTGCAGGCGCCACACCCCGTCCACCGGCCCGCACTCCGTGGTGCCGCCCAGGAGCCGGGCCCGGTCGGCGATGCCGCGCAGACCGTGGCCGCCGCCGGGACGGGGGACCACGGCCGTCGGCGAGGGATTCTCGGCGGTGATGGCCAGCTCCCTGCCGTCGGGGACCACCCTGACCCGGAGGGCCACGGAGGTCCCGGGCCCGGCGTGCTTGAGGGCGTTGCTCAGCGCCTCCTGCACGATGCGGTACGCCTCCCGGGAGACGAGCGGGGGCAGCGCCTCGGGGTCGGCCTCCACGGCGGCGGTCACGCGAAGGCCGCCCGCGCGGGTGCGGCGGAGCAGACCGTCGAGGTCGGCGGCGAGAGTGGGCGAGGGAGCAGTGGGAACGGGGGTCGCGCCGGGGAAGTCCGGCGCCCCGCCGGGGGAGCCGGCATCACGCAACACGCCCAGTACGGCGTCGAGTTCGCCCACCGTGCGGCGCGCGGTGTCCTCGATCGCGGCCAGCGCCTCGCGCACGAACTCCGGGTCGCGGTCCAGGACCCGGCGGGCCGCGCCCGCCTGGAGCGTGACGGCGCTCAGCGCGTGGCCGACGGAGTCGTGCAGCTCGCGGGCCAGCCGGTTGCGTACGGCGAGGTCGGCGGCGCGGGCCTCGGCGGCGGCGAGCCGGTCCTCGGGCGTGGGCCCGAGCAGCTCCGGCGCCCAGCGGGCCAGCAGCGCGCCCGCGCCCGCCGCGCATCCCGCGAGGGCCGCCAGCATCGCCGCACCCGCGACCGGGGAGAGCGCCAACGCCCAGGTGTGGTCGAAGAGTTCGGGCAGATCGAGCCGGGAGTCGCGCAGCCCCGCGTAGAGCGGCAGCACGATCAGCACCACCGCGAAGGGCGGCGTCGCGAGGGACATCCCAGCGATCACCCCGCCGAACCCCAGGTGCAGCGCGAACCACACCGCCGTACGCCCCTTCGCCTGCCGGGTGCGCGCGGGCCCGTCGGCGAGGCGGTCGCCGTCGACCCCGCACAGGGCCCGCACCACGGCCACCGACATCGGCCGGGTCAGCGGGAACAGCCCGGTGACCGCGGCGAGGGGCAGCCCGGCACCGAAGGCGAGCAGCTGGTGGGGCAGCGAACTGAAGAGGTTCTGGGAGTTCGTGAACGGGCCGACGATCAGCTCGCCGACGAAGACGTACGGCATGGCGAGCGCGCCACCGAGGATCAGATGGATCCACCGACGACGCGTCCGCCTCCCGAACAGGCTCCGGACGACCGCGGTCACGTCGACCGCTTCATCAGGGCCGTCGGCTGCTCGGCGACGGTGCGCAACATCCGACGAAACGTCCGCGTCATGCCACCCACGCTCCCGCGCCACCCCACCCGGCCACGTCCTGCGCAACGACGATCCACCTCCGCCGCACGGGGGAGAGGGGGGCACGGCTCAGGCCCCGAAAGGGGCGCGGGGAACTGCGCGACCAGCCACACACAACCCGCACCCGGCAAAGATCCGCAACCCCAACGGCGCCCCACCGAAAAACCGCCGCGCGCTCACCCTTCCAGCGTCAGCACAACCTCGTCGATCTCCTCGCCCCGCGCATTCGCGAACCCCCGGTCCCGCCCGGAGACGCGAAACCCGCACTTCTCCAGCACCCGCAACGACCCCACGTTGTCCGCGGCAGCCCGGGCGGACAACGGACGCTCGGGCACGGCATCGAGCAGCGCCCGCAAGGCGCCCGTGGCGATGCCCCGCCCCCAGTACGCCCTGTCGATCCAGTACGTCACTTCGCGCTCGTCCGGCGGGCCGTACACCGCCGCGCTGCCGACCACGTCCCCGTCGACGAGGACCGTACGGTTGACGACGTCGGACGAGGAGCGGATCCGCTTCCAGTGGGCGTCGAACGCGTCCCGGTCCGTCGGATCCTTCGCGGTGAACGCGGCCATCCGCACCGACTCGGGATCCATCATCAGGCGGAAGAACACGGCCAGATCGCTGTCGTGGACCTCACGGAGCACGACCTCTCCGCCGGATACGCCAGGTGCACCAGGTACGCCAGAAAAGTCGGACATGTCAAAGCCTCCGCGTGGCGAGGGTCAGCCGGTCCCGCGCGTCGAACAGCGCGTCCTTCACCATCTGCTCGTGCGCGGGCGTCAGCCGCGCCACCGGCACCGAGCAGCTGATCGCGTCCCGGGCGGGCGTCCGGTAGGGGATCGCGACGCCGAAGCAGCGCAGCCCGAGCGTGTTCTCCTCGCGGTCCACCGCGAACCCCTGCTCCCGGACCTGGTGCAGCTCCTCGATGAGCTTCTCCCGGTCGGTGATGGTGTGTTCGGTCAGCGCGGGCAGCGTCTCCGGGAGCAGCTTCCGTACCTGCTCGTCGGTGTGTGTGGCGAGCAGCGCCTTGCCGAGCGACGTGGAGTGCGCGGGCAGCCTGCGCCCCACGCGCGTGAAGGGGCGGAGGTAGTGCTGGGACTGGCGGGTCGCGAGGTACACGACGTTCGTGCCGTCGAGGCGCGCCAGGTGGATCGTCTCCGTGGTGTCGTCGGAGAGCCGGTCCAGGGTCGGCCGCGCGGCCGCCACGACCTCGTCGCCGTCGATGTACGACGTACCGACGAGCAGGGCCCGTACGCCGATGCCGTACCGCGTGCCCGTCGCGTCCGTCTCGACCCAGCCGAGCTCGACGAGGGTCCGCAGCAGCATGTAGAGACTGGACTTGGGGTACCCGACGGCCTCCTGCACGGCGGCCAGGGAGTGCATGCCCGGGCGTCCGGCGAAGTACTCGAGCAATTCAACCGTCCGCACCGCGGACTTGACTTGTGCCCCGCCGCCCGTCTCGACTGCCGACATCGCCTTGACCCCCTAGTTGGCCGGGAAATAGTCTCCACAGCATATTCACCACCAGAGACAGCGTTCAGCATATCGAACGCCGCTGGTGAGTGGCACATGTACTGCGGCATTACATCTGGAGGGACCCGCGGTGGCAGCAGCACCAGTCTGGAGTGTCGACCCCCGAACCGGGAAGCAGCGCGAGCAGGTTGCGGTGGAAGCCACAGCCCAGGAGGTGGACGCGGCCGTCCGCGCGGCCCACGCCGCCCGGGGAGCACTCGCCGACCGCACCGTCCGCGCGGCCTTCCTGCGCTCCGCGGCCGACCAGCTCGAAGGCGCCAAGGACCACCTGGTCGAGGCCGCCGACGCGGAGACCGCGCTCGGTCCGGTCCGGCTCACCGGCGAGCTCGCCCGCACCTGCTACCAGTTGCGGGCCTTCGCGGACATCGTCGACGAGGGCGAGTTCCTCGGGGTCGTGATCAACCACCCCGACGACACCGCCACCCCGCCGATCCCGGACCTGCGCCGCTACAAGGTGCCGCTGGGCGTCGTCGCCGTCTACTCGGCCTCGAACTTCCCCTTCGCCTTCTCCGTCCCCGGCGGCGACACCGCGAGCGCGCTCGCCGCGGGCTGCCCGGTCGTCGTCAAGGCGCACCCCGACCACCCGGGCCTGTCCGAGCTGGTCGCGTCCGTCCTGCGCCGGGCCGCCGCCCAGCACGACATCCCGGACGGTGTCCTCGGCCTGGTGCACGGCTTCGACGCGGGCGTCGAGCTGGTCAGGCACCCGCTGGTCACGGCCGCCGGATTCACCGGTTCGGTACGCGGCGGACGCGCCCTCTTCGACGCGGCGGCCGCCCGCCCCGCGCCGATCCCCTTCCACGGCGAGCTGGGTTCCCTGAACCCCGTCGTCATCACCGAGGCCGCGGCCGCCGAGCGCGCCGAGGCGATCGGTACGGGCCTTGCGGGCTCCATGACGCTGGGCGTCGGCCAGTTCTGCGTGAAGCCGGGTCTGGTGCTGGCACCGGCCGGCGCGTCCGGTGACCGCCTGGTCAAGTCCCTCACGGACGCGGTGAGCGACACGGACGCGGGCGTTCTCCTCGACCACCGCATGCGCGACAACTTCGTCGCGGGGGTCGCCGAGCGGGCCGAACTCCCCGACGTGGACGCCCCGGTGACCCCGGGCGCGGGCAGCGAGCACACGGTGAGCCCCGGCTTCCTGACGGTTCCGGCCGGGCGGCTCGCGAGCGAGGGCGAGTACGACCTGCTTCTTGAGGAGTGCTTCGGGCCGGTCACCGTCGTCGCGCGCTACGAGGACGAGGCCGAGGCGAACGCGGTGCTCGCGCGGCTGCCCGGCAACCTCACCGCCACCGTCCACCTCTCCACGGAGGAGACCGCCGGTGAGGGGCGCGGCGCGGAGATCCTCGCCGAGCTGACGCCGCTCGCCGGTCGCGTCCTGGTCAACGCGTGGCCGACCGGTGTCGCCGTCGCGCCCGCCCAGCATCACGGGGGGCCGTACCCGGCGACCACCTCCACGTCCACGTCGGTCGGCGGTACGGCGATCGAGCGGTGGCTGCGGCCGGTCGCGTACCAGAACACGCCGGAGGCGCTGTTGCCTTTGGAGCTCCGCGATGACAATCCGCTGGGGTTGCCGCGGCGGTACGACGGGCGTCTGGAGCGGTAGCGCTCCGCTTGGAGCGCCGTTGGGCCCGTGGCCGGTTTGCGGCTGCGGGCCCGCTGTGGCTGATCGCGCAGTTCCCCGCGCCCCTTACGGGGCGTGGGGGTGGAGCTGACAGACTCGGGGGATGGACTTGGAACTTTCTGAACTTCCCTTTTCTCTTCGGACGTACGGGCCGGACGGGCACTGGTCGTACGAGGACGGGGTGCTCACCGGGTGGGCGGGCGCGCGGCAGGACCGGTTCGTGCCGCCGACCGACGAGGGCCTGGACCCCGCGTCCGACGCCCCCCGGCTGCTCGGGTCGCCGGAGGGGGACTTCCAGCTCATCGCCCGGGTCACGGTCGGTTTCGCCGGGGCCTTCGACGCGGGCGTGCTGTACGTGCATGTGGGCGAGCGGGCCTGGGCCAAGCTCTGCCTGGAGAACTCGCCGGACGTGCCCACCGTCTGCACGGTCGTCACCCGGGGCCACTCCGACGACGCCAACTCCTTCACCGTGGACGGCAGTTCGGTCTGGCTGAGGATCAGCCGCACCGGCCGCGCCTTCGCCTTCCACGCGTCGAAGGACGGCAAGCGCTGGACCTTCGTCCGCCTCTTCACCCTGGCCGACGAGAAGGAGACCGGCGCCGCCCTGATCGGCTTCATGACCCAGTCCCCGATGGGCGAGGGCTGCGTGGTCACCTACGACCACATCGAATACCGCCCGGACTGGCCGGCGGACCTCCGCGACGGCACCTGAGCCCCGGCCCCGTCACAGGCGTCCGACCAGCGGGGCCGTGGGGGATCGGGGAATTCCGGACCGGTTTATTCGGGTGGCTATTCCGGGCTCTTTTCGGGAGCTTATTCAGCACAGCTTCCCGTATTCTTCTGCCCGCTTTCTCCGAACCTAAACGCTAAGATTTCGCGAACGCCAACCTCTTAATTCGGGCAGATCTCGTGGTGATTACATGGCTGTGACGGAACACACAAGGTGCCCGGTTTGTCAGTTGTTGTCGGGATAAAGTGGCGCCTTCCGTCGGGTGCTACGCGGCGTCCGCGCCCGCGTGATAACACAACGGGCGCGTCGACGTAACCCCCTCCGGCGATGCAATTTGAACTTTCGCTGGGTAAATTCAATCCGCATGACCGCCGCACAAGCAGACCTGCAAGCGGAATTCCTGGAAATGCCGGAAGGGCTGCGGATCGACCGTCCGCACGTGGTGGACGGAGCCGCACTCTGGCGCATTGCCAAGGACTCCGGGAACCTCGACCTGAACTCCTCCTACAGCTACCTGCTGTGGTGCCGTGACTTCGCCGGCACCTCCGCGGTGGCGCGCACGGCCGACGGCGAGCCGGTCGCCTTCGTCACCGGCTACATCCGGCCCGAGCGCCCCCACACGCTTCTCGTGTGGCAGGTGGCCGTCGACGCGGAACAGCGCGGACGCGGCCTTGCCGCCGCGCTCCTCGACGGACTGACCCTGCGGATCGCCCGCACACACGAGCTGACCACCGTCGAGACCACCATCACCCCGGGCAACACCGCCTCCGAGCGGCTGTTCACGTCGTACGCCGGACGCCATGGAGCGACCGTCGAGCGCGAGGTCCTGTTCGACACAGCGCACTTCCCCGACGGACCGCACGACCCAGAGGTGCTGTACCGCATCGGCCCCCTGTCGCACTGACGAACCCCCCACGCCTTGAGGAGCAACACCGTGACCATCACCCAGCCCGACCTGAGCGTCTTCGAGACCCTGGAGTCCGAGGTGCGCAGCTACTGCCGTGCCTGGCCCACCGTCTTCGACCGCGCGCAGGGCAGCCGCATGTTCGACGAGGACGGCCATGAGTACCTCGACTTCTTCGCCGGCGCCGGATCACTCAACTACGGGCACAACAACCCCGTACTGAAACGCGCCCTCATCGACTACCTGGAACGCGACGGCGTCACGCACGGTCTCGACATGTCGACGACCGCGAAGCGCGGCTTCCTGGAATCGTTCCAGAACCTGGTGCTGCGGCCCCGCGACCTGCCGTACAAGGTCATGTTCCCGGGCCCGACCGGCACCAACGCCGTCGAGTCCGCGCTGAAGCTGGCCCGGAAGGTCAAGGGGCGGGAGTCGATCGTCTCCTTCACCAACGCCTTCCACGGCATGTCGCTCGGCTCGCTCGCGGTGACCGGCAACGCCTTCAAGCGGGCCGGCGCCGGCATCCCGCTGGTGCACGGCACGCCGATGCCCTTCGACAACTACTTCGAGGGCAAGGTCGAGGACTTCCTCTGGTTCGAGCGGCTCCTTGAGGACCAGGGCTCCGGTCTGAACAAGCCCGCCGCCGTGATCGTCGAGACCGTGCAGGGCGAGGGCGGCATCAACGTCGCCCGCCCGGAGTGGCTGCGTGCCCTCGCCGAGCTGTGCGAGCGCCAGGACATGCTGCTGATCGTCGACGACATCCAGATGGGCTGCGGCCGGACCGGGGCGTTCTTCTCCTTCGAGGAGGCGGGCATCACCCCCGACATCGTCACCGTCTCCAAGTCCATCAGCGGCTACGGACTGCCCATGTCCCTGTGCCTGTTCAAGCCGGAGCTGGACATCTGGGAGCCGGGCGAGCACAACGGCACCTTCCGCGGCAACAACCCCGCGTTCGTGACGGCCGCCGCCGCGCTGGAGACGTACTGGTCCGACGGCCCCGCCATGGAGAAGCAGACCCGCACCCGTGGCGAGCAGGTCGAGGAGGCGTTCATCTCGATCACCGAGGAGAACCTCGCCGACGTCAAGGAGTACCGCGGCCGGGGCCTGGTCTGGGGCATGGAGTTCCACGACAAGGCGCGCGCGGGCCTGATCGCCAGGCGTGCCTTCGAACTCGGCCTGCTCATCGAGACGTCGGGCCCGGAGAGCGAGGTCGTGAAACTCCTCCCGGCGCTCACCATCACCCCCGAGGAGCTGGACGAGGGCCTGCGCATCCTCGCCCGCGCCGTCCGCGAGACGGCCTGAACCACCCTGAACCACAGCGGCCACATCAACCGCACCGATCGCACCCACCGCACATCGGCCTGAAGGAGGCTTCGCAGCACCGTGATAGTCCGTTCGTTCAAGGAGATCGAAGGCACTGACCGACACGTGAAATCGGCGTCGGGTACCTGGGAGAGCAAGCGCATCGTCCTCGCCAAGGAGAGGGTCGGCTTCTCCGTGCACGAGACGATCCTCTACGCGGGTACCGAGACGTCGATGTGGTACGCGAACCACATCGAGGCCGTCGTCTGCGTCGAGGGCGAGGCCGAACTCACCGACGACGAGACCGGCGAGAAGTACACGATCACGCCGGGAACCATGTACCTCCTCGACGGGCACGAGAGGCACACGATGCGGATCAAGGAGGACTTCCGCTGCATCTGTGTCTTCAACCCGCCGGTGACCGGACGGGAGGACCATGACGAGAACGGCGTCTACCCCCTGCTGACCGAGCCCGAGGAGGTCTGAACCGATGACGACCATCACCGACCTGTATCCCAGCCGCGGCACCAGCGAGGTGTCGGTGCCCCGGCAGGACCCGGTCGTCTGGAGCGAGCCCGGCACACCGGGACCGATCCCCGGGGCCGACCTGCAGTCGTACGAGCGCGACGGTTTCCTCGCCGTCGACCAGATCATCGGCGACGACGAGGTCGCGCTCTACCACGCGGAGCTGGAGCGCCTGGTGACGGACCCGGCGATCCGTGCCGACGAGCGCTCGATCGTGGAGCCGAAGTCGCAGGAGATCCGCTCGGTCTTCGAGGTCCACAAGATCAGTGAGATCTTCGCCCAGCTCGTCCGCGACGAACGCGTGGTCGGCCGCGCCCGGCAGATCCTCGGCTCGGACGTGTACGTCCACCAGTCGCGGATCAACGTCAAGCCCGGCTTCGGCGCGAGCGGCTTCTACTGGCACTCGGACTTCGAGACCTGGCACGCCGAGGACGGTCTGCCGAACATGCGGACGGTGTCCGTCTCGATCGCTCTGACGGAGAACCACGACACCAACGGCGGCCTCATGATCATGCCGGGGTCGCACCACACGTTCCTCGGCTGTTCCGGAGCCACGCCGGAGGACAACTACAAGAAGTCGCTGCAGATGCAGGACGCGGGCACGCCCTCCGACGAGGCGCTCACCAAGTTCGCCTCCAAGCACGGCATCAAGCTCTTCACGGGCAAGGCAGGATCGGCCACCTGGTTCGACTGCAACTGCATGCACGGCTCGGGTGACAACATCACGCCGTTCCCGCGCTCGAACGTCTTCATCGTGTTCAACAGCGTGGAGAACACGGCGGTGGAGCCGTTCTCGGCACCGGTGCCCCGGCCCGAGTTCATCGGAGCGAGGGACTTCACCCCGGTGAAGTGACACCCGGTGAAGTGATACCAGGTGAAGTGACCTGCGCCCATGGGTGATCGGCCCGGTTCCAGTCTCGTACGAGACGGGAACCGGGCCAACTGCCTTACAGCGCCGGGTAGTCCGTGTAGCCCTTCGCGTCGCCGCCGAAGAAGGTTGCCCCGTCGGGCTCGTTGAACGGGCCGCCGGTCCGCAGGCGGGCGGGCAGGTCCGGGTTGGCCAGGAACAGCTGGCCGTACGCGACGAGATCGGCGACGCCGTCCTCGACGAGGGTCAGGGACTCCGGCCCGGTCGGCCCCTCGGTGGCCGGGTTCAGGACGAGGGTCCCGCTGAACCGCTTGCGCAGCGCGAGGGTCAGCTCACGCATCTCGACCGCCTCGGTGACGTGCAGATACGCGAGACCCAGCGGCTCCAGCTCGGCCACCAGCGCGGTGTACGTCGGCTCCGGCTCGGGCTCCTTCATGTCGTTGTACGGGTTGCCGGGCGAGAGCCGGATGGCGGTGCGCCCGGCACCGATCTCGTCGGCGACGGCCTTCACGGTCTCGACGGCGAACCGTATGCGGTTCTCGACGGAGCCGCCCCACTCGTCGGTGCGGTGGTTGGAACCGGGGGCGAGGAACTGATGAATCAAGTAGCCGTTGGCGCCGTGCAGTTCGACACCGTCGAAGCCCGCCTCGACGGCGCCCCGCGCGGCGGTCACGAACTCCCCGACGGTGGCGCGGACCTCGTCGCCCGTGAGCTCGCGCGGGGCGATGAAGTCGAGGGGACCCTCGTGCGTGTAGACCTGCCCCTGGGCCGGCACGGGTGACGCGCCGACGTTGACGAGTCCCTCGGGCAGCAGGCTGGGGTGGCCGATCCGGCCCGCGTGCATGAGCTGCGCGAAGATCCGGCCGCCGGCGGCGTGCACGGCGTCGGTCACCTTGCGCCAGGCGGCGATCTGCTCGGCGCTGTGCAGGCCCGGGGTGTCCGGGTAGCCCTGGCCGACCGCGGACGGCTGGATGCCCTCGGTGATGATCAGCCCCGCGGAGGCGCGCTGGGCGTAGTACTCGACGGTGAGGTCGGTGGGGGCGCCGCCCTCGCCCGCCCTGCTGCGGGTCATCGGCGCCATGGCGATGCGGTTGGCGAGGGGTGTGCCGGACAGGTCGATGGGGTCGTACGCAGTGGTCACAACAGCTCCCGGAAAAGATTTATGTGGTCGGCCAATAGTTGAACCGAGAGCCACCTTAAACCATTCCTTGGCCGACCAAGGTAATCTCGGTGGAGGAAGCCCGGAAGACGGTCGGCAGCGGCCGGGAGAGGGCGCGAGAGGGCGTGGGAGGCGGTGGGACGTACGGTGGACAGCACGTCCGCACGAACCGGGGAGTCGAGATGAGTGCCAGCCAGGAGGTCGCGGCCCCGCAGGCCGAGCCTGTCTGTACCGACAAGCTGCCCTCCGCCGCGCGCGGCGGCCCGGTCAGCCACGCCATCTCACGGGTCGCCCGGCTGCACCGCACGACCGCGGCCAGGCTGCTGCGCGGGGCCGGGCTCTACCCCGGGCAGGAGTTCGTGATGATGCACCTGTGGGACCAGGGCCCGGTGCGTCAGTCGGACCTCATCAAGGCGGTCGACCTCGATCCGTCCACGATCACGAAGATGCTCCAGCGCCTGGAGCAGTCCGGGCACGTCACCCGCAGCCCGGATCCGAAGGACCGGCGGGCGGTGCTCGTCGAGGCGACCGAGAAGAGCTGCGGACTGCTCGACGAGGTCACACTCGCCTGGGCCGGCCTTGAGGAACACGCCCTAGCGGGCCTGAGCCCGGCCGAGCGGACCCAGCTCGCCGGTCTCCTCTCCCGGGTCGAGGCGAACCTCTGCACCGAGACGGGCGGCTGCCCCGCCCCGGGCTCGTAGGAGCCGCAGCCAGGACGGCTACGGCTACAGCCAGGACAGCGCGGCCGCCCGCTCCAGTACGTCGCGTACGGCGCCCTCGTCGCCCGCCACTCCTCGCGGCACCTCGTCGGGTGTGTACCGGCCGCCCACGAGCAGGCAGAAGTCCACTGCGTCCAGGACGAGTTCACCCCGGACCGCCTCGTCCTCGGAGCCGAGCACCCACTCGGTGGAACTCTCGCCGGCGGTCACCGCGAACAGCACCGGCGGTGCCGTGGGCCCCAGCGCCATGCCGAGGATGCGGACGGCCAGCCGGACCAGCTGCCACAGATGGGCCTCCGGGGGCGGCGGCACGGCGAGACCGAGCGCGCGGCCGATGTCGTCCGAGTGGATCCACGCCTCGAAGGCACGCACGACGAAGTGGTCGGAGACCGGCAGCCGTACACCCATCAACGTCGTCGCGCGCGCGGCCCGTTCGGGATCCACGGCCTCGGGCGTGGCCAGCAGCGCGGCGGCCCGCGCGGCCCAGGCCGCGACCGTCTTCTGGGGGTCGCGTGTCCGCTCGTACGCGATGACGTCGGCGGTCCGGGTGTTCCAGGCCTCTTCCCACGGGGTGTCCTCGGTGATCCGCGAGGGCGGTGTGTGGGTCTCAAGGCCCAGCCGCACGGCCAGTTGCTCGTCGGCGGCGATCAGATGGCCGACGGTGTCGCGGACGTCCCAGTCGTGCACGACGGGCGTGCCCCACGGCCCGTGGCCGTCCACCTCCCGCAGCAGCGCGCGCAGTCCGGCGACGGCGGCCGCGTACGGGGCCGCGTGCGCGGCGACCCGCGGCACGGCGGGCCGGGACCGCAGGGCGAGGGCCAGCACACCATCCGCTCCGGCCGGAGCGCCGACGGACGCTCTCGCGGAACCGCCGCCCGTCACTCCGGGGGCCGAACCGTTCTGCGAGACCGCGGCCGAACCGTTCCGCGCGGCGGGCGATCCGTTGCCGGCCGCGGCCGACCCCGGTGACACGTCCAGCAGCCGTACGGTCTCGCGGAGCCGTTCCGCCTCCGCCGCGCAGCTCTCGCAGCCGGCCAGGTGCGCCGGTACCGCCTTCTCGTCCGCGGGCTGCAGCGCGCCGAAGGCCCAGGCGGCCAGCAGCTCGGGCACACCGTCGTGGTCATCGGTCACCGGACGCCTCCTTCCCCTGTCGCCATCATGCGCCCCTTTCCCACGCCGGATCCGGCGGCTCGGCCAAAGTCTCGGCCAACTTGCGCAGCGCGGACCGTAAGCGGGTCTTGGCGGTGCCTTCCGGGATGCCGAGCTCGACGGCGGCCTGGCGGTAGGTGCGGCCCGCGAAGTAGGCGAGGTGGACCACCTCCCGCTGCGGCTGCGGGAGTTCGGCCAGCGCGGAGTGCAGCAGCAGCGAGCGCTCGCGGTCGACGACCGCTTCGTCCGGCCCGGGCCCGGTGTCGGGGATGGCGTGCAGCGCGGAGTCGTCCGCCCCGGCGGCCTTGCGGTGCCGGGCCTCGCTGCGCACCCAGTCCACGGCCCGCCGGTGTGCGAGCACGGACAGCCAGGTGCGCAGCGAACCCCGGCGCGCGTCGAACGCGTACGGCCTGCTCCACAGCTGGGCGAAGACCTCCTGCGCCACGTCCTCGGCGGCCGCCGGGCTGTTCGTGACGCGCCCGGCGATCCGCCGCACGAGCCCGCCGTACGCCGCGTAGGCCTCGGACAGCGCGGACTCGTCGCCGTACACCAGCCGCCGATGCAACTCCGCATCCGCGGGCGGCCGTTCGGACTTGTGGAGAGTTGGCTCCACCGGCACCACCACCTCGTGATGCCCTTCCTAGCGTCCCCGAGGACCCCGCGCCAGTGGGTCCGGCAATCAGCCCGACAGGACGTCCAGCAGACGATCGACATCCGCGGCCGTGTTGTACAGGTGGAACGCGGCCCTCAGGTTGCCCGCGCGGTCGGAGACCTCGATCCCCGCCCGGCTCAGCTCCGGCTGCCTGTGGCCGAGTCCTGGCACGGAGACGATCGCAGAGCCCGGCGCCGGAACCGGCTCCTGCCCCAGGCCGGCCAGGCCCGCCCGGAAGCGGTCGGCGAGGGCGAGGTCATGGGCGTGCACGGCCTCCACGCCCAACTCCTCGATCAGCTCCAGCGAGTGACGGGCGCCCGCGTACGAGAAGAGGCTCGGGCTCTCGTCGAACCGCCGCGCGGAGTGGGCGAGTTCCTCGACCGGCCCGTAACAGCTGTCCCAGGGGTGCTCTCCCGCGACCCAGCCCGCGAAGATCGGGTTCAGTCCTCCCAGGTCCTCCGGAACGACCAGGAAAGCCACGCCCCGCGGGCAGACGAGCCACTTGAAGGCGACGGAGGACACATAGTCGTACGCGTCCGCCTCGATGGGCAGCCATCCGGTGGCCTGGGACGCGTCGATGTACGTACGGGCCCCGTGCTCGCGTGCCGCCTCGCGCAGCGCCGGCAGATCGACGATCCGGCCGTCCGCGGACTGCGCGGCGCTGACCGCGACGAGCGCGGTGCCGGGGCGCACCGACTCGGGGATCCGCTCCAGCGGCACCGTGCGCACCTTGAGGTCGCGGCGCATGTGGAAGGGGTTCACCACGGAGGTGAAGTCGGCCTCGGCGGTGAGGACTTCGGCGCCCTCGGGCAGCGAGGCGGCGATCAGTCCGCTGTAGACGGCGACGGACGCCCCGGCCGCGACCCGGCGGTCCGGGACTCCGACGAGGCGGGCGAAGGCGGCGCGGGCCGCCTCCACGTCGGCGAACATGTCCTGCGGCTGCCCGGCCGCCACGGACTCGACGCCGGCCCGCATGGCGTCGACCGCGCGGGCCGGGAGCAGCCCGGTGCTCGCGGTGTTGAGATAGGTGTTCTTCGCGGCGAACTCGGCTCGGACGAGGGTCTCGAAGGTCTCCATGGGACCACTCTGCGGCCCGGGGATCTCCCCGTCCATTGCCGACTTCTACGTGGTCTCGCCAAGCAATGCTTATGGATCCGCCCCGACCTGCGCTTTTGCCGCCCCCGTCAGTTCTGCGGCACCGCGCATCCGTCGGGGCCGCACGCCTCGGCGTCGTCCTGCTGGATCAGCTTCAGCGGCGAATGGCTGCCCCACGCCTGCTCCAGGGCCTGCGCGAAGACCTCGGCGGGCTGGGCGCCGGATACGCCGTACTTCCGGTCGAGGACGAAGAACGGCACGCCGTTCGCGCCCAGCTCGGCCGCCTCGCGCTCGTCGGCGCGGACCTCGTCGGCGTACGCGGCCGGGTCGGCGAGCACCTTGCGGGCCTCGTCGGCGTCGAGCCCGGCGGCCGCGGCCAGCTCCACGAGCCGCCCGTCGTCGCCGAAGACGGACCGCTCCTCGGCGAAGTTCGCCTTGTAGAAGATCTGGATCAGCTCGTCCTGCCGGCCCCGCTCCTTCGCCAGGTGCAGCAGCCGGTGCATGTCGAAGGTGTTGCCGTGGTCGCGGTCCCGCGTGCGGTACTCAAGCCCCTCGGCGGCGGCCTGCGTGCCGAGGTTCTCCTCACCGGCCTGCGCCTGCGCCTCGCTCATGCCGTACTTCTTGGTGAGCATCCTGATCACCGGCTGGATGTCGGTCTTGGCGCGCCCCGGGTCGAGCTCGAAGGAGCGGTGCACCACCTCGATGTCGTCGCGGTGCGGGAAGGCGTCGAGCGCCTTCTCGAAGCGGGCCTTGCCCACGTAGCACCAGGGGCAGGCGATGTCGCTCCAGATCTCGACGCGCATGTGTTCGGCTCTTTCGGCTCGTACGGACGGATACGGAGGTGGCCTCCGGCTTCGGTACGTCAACGTTCGATGGGCTTGGGGCATTCCCGTGCCAGCGGGTTCGTTGTGGCTGATCGCGCAGTTCCCCGCGCCCCTAAAACGGAGCTGCGCCCCTGCTTTTGTCCTTTAGGGGCGCGGGGAACTGCGCGACAAGCCCCCACCGGCCCGCAGGCGAGATCAGACCTCGGTCAACGCCGCGCGCAGCGCGGACAGGCAGGACCGGACGGAGTCCAAGGTCGCCGCGGGGCCGTAGTGGTTGACCCGGATCATCTCCTTGGCCAGGGCACCCCCACCCGCGGCGAGCGGCAACGCCGGGTCGGCGGCCAGCGCCCTGGCCACCACCGCGGAGGCATCGACCCCCACCGGCGTACGCAACGTCGTGGCGACCGGAGCCGCCGCCGAGTCGTCGTACACATACGGCTCGACACCCCCGCCCAGCGTGAGCGCCCCCGCCCGGGTGGCCGCCGCGGCCGCCGCATGGCGGGACATCACCGTGTCGAGCCCCTCCTCCTCGATACGCACTACGCACGCCTCCAGCGCGAGCATCTCCAACTGGGCCGGGGCGTGCAGAAGCGCCCGGCGCCCGGTGTCGATCCAGCGCTCCTTCCAGTCCAGGAGGGAGAGGTAGGAGCGGCGAGGAGCGTGCGGGTTGGCGGACATACGGGCCCAGGCCCGGGAGCTCACCGAGACCGCGGAGACCCCGGCCGGCCCGCCCATCGCCTTCTGGGCGCCGATCACACACAGGTCCACGCCCCACGCGTCCGGCAGCACCGGCTCCGCACCGATCGACGCCACCGCGTCCAGGTAGAACAGGGCACCGTGTGCCCGTACGACCTCGCCGATCTCCGCGACCGGGTTGGTGTTGCCGGTGGCCGCCTCCGCGTGGACGAGGGAGACGAAGTCGATCTCCGGATGCTCGGCGAAGGCCTCCTGGACCTGTGCCGCAGTGACCGCCGTGTGGAAGGGGACGGCGAGGTCGTACACCGTCGCGCCGCAGTCCCTCAGCCAGTCGCCGAACGTCTGCCCGTACGGACCGGTGATCACGTTGAGAGCCGTCGTGCCGGGCCCGGCGGCGCCGCGGATGGCGCCCTCCAGCGGCAGCAGCGCCTCGCCCTGGGTGATCAGCACGTCCTGCCCGGTGGAGAGCAGCCGCGCCACGCGGTCCTCGATCGACGCGAAGTGCGCGGCGCTCAGCGGCGCCAGGTCCAGGAAGGGGTGGGTCACGGCAGTGCTCTCTTCGTTCACGGATGGCGCTGTTCACGGATGGCGCTCACGGGGTAGACGCACACGAGCGTAACGGGCGGTACCCCGCCTGCCCCACCGATGACTTCTGAGGCCGGACGGCTCAATGGCCATGGGAATGGTTTGAGGGCCTCAAACCTTTCCTTATAATCAGAAGCCACAGTTCCCGCACAGGAGGTCAACCCCCGTGAAGATGGTCCTCGGGCGCCGGTCCCGCATCCTGGCCGCCACCACCGCGACGGCCGGGCTGCTGCTCGTCGCCGGCTGTTCTTCGGACGACGACGGGGGCAAGAAGACCACCGCGAACGGGGTCGAGCTGGTGAAGGGCGGGCAGCTCACCACCTGCACGCACCTGCCGTACCCGCCGTTCCAGTCGGAGATCGACGGCAAGGTGCAGGGCTTCGACGTCTCGGTCATCGACCTGGTCGCCAAGGACCTGGGCGTGAAGCAAGTGATCCTCGACCAGCCCTTCGAGAACTTCAAGACCGGCGGGTCCCTCAATGCCGGCCAGTGCGACCTCGCCGCGGCCGGTATGACGATCACCGACGAGCGCAAGAAGAACGTCGACTTCTCCGACCCGTACTTCGAGGCCACCCAGGGCGTCCTCGCCGACAAGAAGAGCGGCATCTCCTCCTTCGCCGACCTCAAGGGCAAGAAGGTCGGCGCCCAGGCGCAGACCACCGGCGAGGAGTACGCGAAGAGCAAGGGCCTCGACCCGGTCTCCTTCGAGTCCTCCGATGCCCTCCTCAACGGCCTGCGCACCGGCCAGGTCAAGGCCGTCGTCATCGACTACCCGGTCGTCCAGGGCTGGCTGAAGGACAAGGCCAACGCGGACGCCTTCGAGGTCGCCGACAACATCAACACCGGTGAGGAGTACGGCTTCACGGTGAAGAAGGGCAACACCAAGCTCGTCGACGCCATCAACAAGGCGCTGGCGGACGCGAAGTCCGACGGCACCTACAAGAAGCTGTACGAGAAGTGGATCGGCCCGTACGACGAGGACGCCGCCTCCGCTTCCCCGTCCGCCGCCTCATGAGTGGCACGGACACCGAAGTCCAGCCCCGCAGAAGCGGTCTGACCAGACGTCAGAAGCGGGCCGTGTCGCGCGGCATCCAGTACGCGGTGTTCGTCGCCGCCCTGGTCGCCCTCGGCGTCACGGCCGACTGGGAGCAGCTACAGAACCAGTTCGCCCAAGTCGACCTGGCCGAGCGGATGTTCCCGGACATCATCACGCTGGCGCTGAAGAACACCGTCCTCTACACGGTGTCCGGCTTCGTCTTCGGCCTCGCCCTCGGCGTGGTCGTCGCGTTGATGCGGCTGTCCTCGGTCGGCCCGTACCGCTGGCTGGCCGGTATCTACATCGAGATCTTCCGCGGGCTGCCCGCCCTGCTGATCTTCATCTTCGTGGGCGTCGCCGTGCCGTTGGCGTTCCCCGGCACGGAGATCCCCGGCGGCACGTACGGAAAGGTCGCCCTCGCGCTCGGCCTCGTCGCGGCCGCCTACATGGCGGAGACGATCCGCGCGGGCATCCAGGCCGTGCCCAAGGGGCAGATGGAGGCGGCCCGTTCGCTGGGCTTCTCGCATGCCCGGGCCATGGTCTCGATCATCATTCCGCAGGCGTTCCGCATCGTGATCCCGCCGCTCACCAACGAGTTGGTGCTCCTCTTCAAGGACTCCTCGCTGGTGCTGTTCCTCGGGGTCACCCTGGAGGAGCGCGAACTCTCCAAGTTCGGCCGCGACCTGGCCAGCGAGACCGCCAACTCGACACCGATCCTGGTGGCGGGCCTGTGCTACCTGCTGGTCACGATCCCGCTCGGTTTCGTCGTACGCCGCCTTGAGGCGAAGGCCGGGGAGGCCACCAAGTGAGCACTACGAGCAGTCCGGCCCTCACGAAGGACGCGAGCGGCACGCCGGAGATCCAGGTCCGCGGCCTGCACAAGTCGTTCGGCGACAACGAGGTGCTGCGCGGCATCGACTTGGAGGTCCGCTCCGGCGAGGTCGTGTGTGTCATCGGCCCGTCCGGCTCCGGCAAGTCCACGCTCCTGCGCTGCGTGAACCTCCTCGAAGAGCCCACCAAGGGCCAGGTCTTCGTCGGCGGCACCGAGGTGACCCACCCCGACGTGGACATCGACGCCGTACGCCGCCGGATCGGCATGGTCTTCCAGCAGTTCAACCTCTTCCCGCACCTGACGGTGACCGAGAACCTCACGCTGCCCCAGCGCCGGGTGCTCGGCCGCGACAAGGAGGCGGCCGCGAAGGTCGCCGCCGAGAACCTCCGGCGGGTCGGCCTCTCCGAGAAGGCGGACGCGTACCCCGCCTCCCTCTCCGGCGGCCAGCAGCAGCGCGTCGCCATCGCCCGCGCGCTCGCCATGGGCCCCGAGGTGATGCTCTTCGACGAGCCCACCTCCGCCCTCGACCCGGAACTCGTCGGCGACGTCCTCGCCGTCATGCGCATGCTCGCCGACGAGGGCATGACCATGATGGTCGTCACCCACGAGATGACCTTCGCCCGCGAGGTGGCCGACCGAGTCGTCTTCATGGACGCCGGCACCATCATCGAGGACGGCCCCCCGACCCAGGTCATCACCAACCCCACCCACGACCGAACCCGCCACTTCCTCTCCCGCCTACTGGACCCGGCAATGGCAGACGTGGAGGAAGAAAACCCGGACCAGCTGGGCAAGCCCCTTTAGGGGCGCGGGGAACTGCGCGACCAGCCACAACCAACCCGCAGCCGCCGAACTAAAGTGCACTCATGAGTGATCAGGCGGTACTGCACGTAAAGGGCCGTGTGCTCGTCGCCCCCGACGACATCCGGGACGAACTCTGGATCGTCGGCGGCAGAATCACCTACGAGCGCCCACAAGGCGCTCGTGACATCCGCACAGTGAACGGCTGGGCCCTGCCCGGACTCGTGGACGCCCACTGCCACGTGGGCCTGGGCCCCAGCGGCCCAGTCGCAGACGACATCGCGGAGAAGCAGGCCCTCACCGACCGCGAGGCCGGCACCCTGCTCATCCGCGACGCGGGCTCGCCCTCCGACACCCGCTGGATCGACGACCGCGCGGACCTCCCGAAGATCATCAGGGCAGGCCGCCACATCGCCCGCACCCGCCGCTACATCCGCGGCTACGCCCACGAGATCGAGCCCGACGACCTCGTCGCGTACGTCGCCCAGGAGGCCCGCCGGGGCGACGGCTGGGTGAAGCTCGTAGGGGACTGGCTCAACCGTGAGACGGGCGACCTCGGCGCCTGCTGGCCCCGCGCCGAGGTCGAGGCGGCGATCGCCGAGGCCCACCGCCTGGGCGCCCGCGTCACCGCGCACTGCTTCGCCGAGGAGTCCCTGCGGGACCTGGTGGAGGCCGGCATCGACTGCATCGAGCACGCCACCGGCCTGACCGAGGACACCATCCCGCTCTTCGCCGAACGCGGCGTCGCCATCGTCCCGACCCTCGTCAACATCGCCACCTTCCCGCAGCTCGCGGCCGGCGGCGAGGCCAAGTTCCCTCAGTGGTCGGCGCACATGCGACGGCTGCACGAGCGTCGCTACGACACCGTGCGCGCCGCGTACGACGCCGGTGTCCCCGTGTACGTCGGCACCGACGCGGGCGGCACGCTCGCGCACGGCCTGGTGGCGGGCGAGGTCGCCGAGCTGGTGACCGCCGGAATCCCGCCGGTCGAGGCGCTGTCGGCGACGGCGTGGGGCGCCCGGGCCTGGCTGGGACGGCCAGGACTGGACGAGGGAGCACCGGCCGACCTCGTCGTGTACGAGGGGGACCCGCGGGCGGACGTACGCGTGCTGGCGGCGCCCCGACGAGTGGTGCTGAACGGCAAGGTCGTCGGCTAGGACCTGTCCGGGGGCGGGCGGCGAGTTGACGGAGCGTAACCGTCCGCCGGGCCCGCTCGTTCTGCACCTTCCGCGCATGCTCCGGCGCGTCAACCGGCGCGTTCGAGCCGGTTCGGGCATCCGGGTGGACATGAGGAACGCGCGTGCCGTGAGATTCGAAGACGCGCACGGAAACTCCACGTATGAGTGAACTCCCGTCAGCTTGCTGACTGTTCACTCTCCGTGCGTAAGGATTCCCGCATCGACGCCGTCGGTGCTGCTCCCCACAGGTCCCCGTGAGCGGAGCGTCCGGCGGCGTCGCGTCTCCAGTTCTGTCTCCCGTGGGGGTCCCACCACCTTGAACAGCAACGCTTTCCGCATGCCCGCACGCATGCCCGCACGCAGGTTCGCCGTCACCGCGGCGGCCACCGTCCTGGCCGCAGGTCCCGCGGTCCTGGCCGGCGCGGGTCCGGCCCAGGCGACCGAGGGCCACGGCCGTGCCAGTGCCGTCGTCCTGCGTACCGGGCTCGACGTCTCCCTGCTCAACAAGTCCGTGAACGTCCCGCTCACGGTCTCGCTCAACGACGTACAGGCACCGCGCAGCGCCGAAAAGACCGCGCTCACCGCCAAGTTGGACGGAGTCGACGGCGGGCGGCCGTTCACCGTACTGGGCGCGGAGGTGGCCCGGTCGAGCGCGAAGGTCTCCGCGAAGAAGGCCGAAGGCTCGGTGAACCTCGCCCATGCGAAGGTGCATGTGCCGGGGCTGCCCCTGCTGTCCCTGATCGAGATCGAGCAGGTCAGCGCGAAGGCGGTCTGCGCGGCGGGTGAGGAGCCGGTCGCCACCGCCAACCCGTTGGGCGCCGTGACGGTCCTCGGCAAGAAGACCACGGTGACCGCCGGTGGCCCGACCGAGGTGAAGGTGCCCGGCGTCGGCGAGGTGCGTCTCGACCTGGCGTCGACCCGCACCACCTCGCGCACGGCCGCCGCCACCGCGCTCCAACTCAAGGTGTCCATCAACCCGTTGAAGCTGAACGTCGCCGAGGTCGAGGGCACGGTCACCCTCGCCGAGGCCACCTGCGAGGCACCGGACGCACCGGACGCACCCGCGTCCGCGGACCCCGTCGAGCCGGCGACCGAGGTGAAGCCGCAGGGCGCGCCCGTCGACGAGGCCAACCTCGCCGAGACCGGCGGCAGTTCGGCGACACCGTACGTCGCCACCGGCGCGGTCGCCCTCCTGGCGGCGGGAGGCGGAGCCGTCGTACTGGCCCGCCGCAAGAGGGGCTGAGCACGCCCTCGACGACCCGGACGCGCGCGCTCGGCGGTCGGATGCGCACGGCGGTCCGGGACGTGCTCGGCCGTCGGACGCGCCCAGCGGCTCGGGTGCGCGAACTCACCAGCGACAAGCAGGAGTTCGCGCGCTCGGTTGCGTCCGGTGCGTCTGCGGGAGGTCAGCGGTCCCGCAGGCTCACTGCCTGGTCCAGTGCCTGGAGGAAGCGGTTGACCGTCGAGCGGTCGCGTACCGCCAGGCGCAGCCAGGTGTCGTCGAGTCCCGGGAAGGTGTCGCCGCGCCGCACGGCGAAGCCCAGGCGGCGCAGCCGGGCGCGGACGGCCGCCGCCCCGGGGAGCCCGATGAGGACGAAGGGGCCCTCGGCGGGCTCCGCGACACGGACGCCGTCGGAGGCGAACTCCCTGAGTCCGGCGACCAGATGGGCCCGGTCGATCGCCGCGCGACGGGCCGCGTGCTCCTGTTCCGCCAGCGCACGCGGAGTCATACAGGCCTCGGCGGCCGCGAGCGCGGGCGTGGACACCGGCCAGAGCGGCTGGGCCCGTTCGAGCTCGGCGATCGTCTCGGGGGAGGCCAGGACGTACCCGATGCGCAGCCCCGCGAGGCCCCATGTCTTGGTGAGGCTGCGCAGCACCACAAGACCCGGCACGTCGGTGCGCCCCGCGAGGGCCTCCCGCTCGTCCGGAACCGCGTCCATGAACGCCTCGTCGACCACCAACGTCCGCCCGGGACGGGCGAGTCCGGCGATCAGGGCGGCCGGGTGGAGGACGGACGTCGGGTTGGTCGGGTTGCCGATCACGACCAGATCCGCGTCCTCGGGGACGGCCGACGGGTCGAGCCGGAAGCCGTCCTCGGCCCGCAGGAGCACCCGGTCCACGGTGTGCCCCGCGTCCCGCAGCGCCGCCTCCGGCTCGGTGAACTGCGGGTGCACGACCACGGGTTGACGGACCTTCAGGGCGCGCGCCAGCAGCACGAAGGCCTCGGCCGCGCCCGCCGTGAGCAGCACCCGCTCCACGGGGAGCCCGTGCCGCGCCGCCACCGCGGCCCGCGCGGCGCGCCCGTCCGGGTAGGCGGCGAGCCCGGACAGGGACTCGGCGATCCGCTCGCGCAGCCAGGCGGGCGGAGTGTCCGCGCGGACGTTCACCGCGAGGTCGACGAGCGCCGATCCGTCGTCGCGCACCTCGGCGTCGCCGTGGTGCCGGAGGTCGTGCGCGTCACCGTGTCCGCCGGAGCCCCGTCCGCCGGTGGCCTGTGCCCCGACGCTCTGCCCGCCGCCGGGGCGGCGGTGCCCGCCCGGGCCGTCTCTGTCGCCCCCGTCAGTGTGCATGGGAGGGTGTGTGGCCGTCGTGATGGTGATGCCCGTGGTGGTGCCCGTCGTGGTGGTGCCCGTCGTCGTCCGGGTGGAAGTGCGGCTGCTGGGGGAGCCCCACCTTGTCCTCGAACCCGGGCAGCGCGATGCGGTAGACGCAGGAGTCGCAGTTCATCCGCAGATCACCCTCGACCGCCTCCCGGTAGCGCTCCATGACCAGGTCGAGCAGCTCCGGCTCCGGCCCGATGACATCGGCGGAGACCACGTCGGTCTCCGGATGCGCGGCCGCCCACCCCTCGGTCTGCTGCCGCACCCGGTTCGGGAGGATACCCGTGAAGAGGAAGTAGGGGAGCACCACGATCCGGCGCGCACCCAGCTTCACACAGCGGTCCAGGCCCGACGGCACGTCCGGCGCGGCCAGCGACACGAACGCCGTCTCCACGCCCGCGTAACCCCGCCCCTCCCACAACAGCCGCGCCGCCTTGTGCACTTCGGCGTTGGCGTCCGGGTCGGTCGAGCCGCGCCCGACGAGCAGGACGGTCACCTCGGCACGGTCCGCGGGGGTCCGCGCCGAACCGCCGAGCGCCTCGTCGAGCCGCCGCTCCAGCACGGTCAGCAACGCCGGGTGCGGGCCCAGCGGACGCCCGTACGTGTACGAGATCCCGGGGTGCCGCTCCTTCTCGCGGCTCAGCGCGGCCGGGATGTCGCCCTTGGCGTGCCCGGCGGACACCAGCATCAGCGGGACGGCCGCGAACCGGCGCACACCCTGCTCGACCAGTTCGGTCACGGCGTCGCCGAGCGGCGGCGGGGAGAGCTCGATGAAGCCGCCCGCGACGGGGAGTCCGGGGTTGTGGCGGCCCAGTTCCCGTACGAAGTCGCGGAAGGCCTCGGCACCCGCGTCGTCCCGGGTGCCGTGTCCGGCGATGAGCAGGGCGGGGGCGGGGGTGGTCACGATTTCTCCTTGGACTTGGACGGTGAACCGGCCCGGGACTCGGCCTCGGGCGCGGGGTGGGACACGGCGTCGGGCATTGGGCGGGAAACAGGGTGGCTTGGGCGGGAAACAGGGTGGTACAGCAGGGCGTTGAGCGCGGCCGCGGCGACCGCCGAGCCGCCCTTCTCGGAGACGTTGCTCACGGCGGGCAGCCCGCTGTCGCGGAGCGCGGCCTTGGACTCGGCCGCGCCGACGAAGCCGACGGGCAGCCCGATGACGAGCGCCGGGGCCGCGTCCAGGGTGAGCAGTTCCTCCAGCGCGGTCGGGGCACAGCCGATCACCCAGAGCGCGCCGGGCCCGACCTGCTCGTAGGCGAGCCGGATCGCGTGGGCCGAGCGGGTCAGCCCCGGACCGGACACGGCGTCCTTGAGACGGCAGACGGTGTCGCGCCGGGTGATGCCGGCCGCGACCATCTCCACGTCCACCACGACGGGCGCCCCGTCGTGCAGCGCCCGGTGGGCCTTCTCAAGGGCGACCTCGTCGGTCACCAGATCGCTCGCGTAGTCGAGGTCGGCCGCGGAGTGGATCACCCGCTCCACGACGGCCCGGGTCAGCGGCGGGAAGTGCGAGGTGTCCAGGCGGGTTCGCAGCCGCCGGAAGGACTCCTCCTCGATGGGGTGCACGATCCGGCTCTCCGGGAACACCCGGCCGACTGCGCTCACTTGGGTTCCTCCTGCCAGCGGTAGCCGCGGGGCGTCACCATGCGGCCGGCGATCTCACGGGTCGCCGTGTTGCCCACGGTCACTACCGTCATCATGTCCACCGTCGCCGGGTCGAGTCCCGCGAGGGTGGTGACACGGCTGGATTCGTCCGGCCGCGAGGCATTGCGTACGACTCCCACGGGCGTCGTCGGCTTCCGGTGCTGGGCGAGGATCGTGAGCGCCTTCGGGAGCTGCCAGTCGCGGCCCCGGCTGCGCGGGTTGTAGAAGGTGACGACGATGTCGGCCTCGGCCGCCGCGCGCACCCGCCGCTCGATGATCTCCCACGGTGTGTGCAGGTCGGAGAGGCTGATCGACACATGGTCGTGGCCCAGCGGCGCGCCCAGGATCGCCCCGGCCGCGAGCGCGGCCGTCACCCCCGGCACCCCGACCACGTCGATGTCGTCGGACGCCTCCGCGAGCGCGGGCGACGCCATCGCGTACACGCCCGCGTCACCGCTGCCGATCAGCGCGACCGCCTGCCCGAGCCGGGCCTCGGCCACGGCGGTCCTGGCCCGCTCCTCCTCGGCCCCGAGCCCCGACTCCAGGATCCGGGTGCCCGGCAGGAGCAGGTCGCGGATCTGGTCGACGTACTGGTCGAGCCCGACGAGCACGGAGGCCCGGCGCAGCTCGTCCTTCGCGCGGGGCGTCAGCAGGTCCCGGGCGCCCGGACCGAGTCCGACCACCGCGAGCCGCCCGCGCCCCGGCCGGCGTACGACCGCGCAGGTCGCCATCGCGGGCCGCGCGGCCGACTTGCGCTTGGGTACGAGGAGTTCGCCGCCGTGCACGAGGGCGGCGGCCTCCGCCACCGACGGGGTGCCGACGGCGGCTAGGGGCGCGTCCGAGGGGTTCGGCACGTCGACCGCCGCCAACTCCTCGGCGCCGTACGTGACTACGGGCACCCCGAGCCGCTCGGCCGCCCCGAGAATGCCGGGCTCCTCCGCCTTGGCGTCCACCGTGGCGAGCTCGGCGACGGACTTCACCGAAAGACCGGCGTCCCGGAGCGCGTCCTGGACGAGCCCGAGCACCTCGTCGACGGGGGCACCCTTGGAGGCGCCGACGCCCACGACGAGCGAGGGCGGCCGGAGGACGACTTCCCGCTCGGCGGGCTCAACATCCCTGTCACTGACGCGAATTGAGTACGCTCCGGTCTCGGCGACCCGAAGCGGCGGAAGCGGCCAGGCCACGTCGGCCTTCAGCGCAACCGCTTCCCCGTCGAGCATGGCCCGGGACACCCCGGCCACATCCCCTTCGACGGGCAGGCCGAGCGTGTCGAGCCCCGGTACTCCCACGGAGTCGGTGGCCGTCGTCACCACAGGCTCGGCACCGAGCAACTCGCCCACCTCGCGGGCGAGTTCATTGGCGCCTCCGCCGTGGCCCCCGACCAGGGACACCGCGAACCGCCCGCCCTCGTCGACGCACACGATCCCGGGGTCGGACGCCTTGTCGACGAGCAGCGGCGCGACGAGCCGCACCACGGCCCCCGTGGCGAGGAAGCACACGAGCTGCTCACACTCCGCGAAGGCCCGCCGTACGGCGTCCCCCACGGGGCCCTCGTACACACGGGTACGGCCCGGCCAGGCCGAGGCCACCCGCCGGCAGCCGGCCGAACCGGCGGCCGTCGCGGAAATCAGGCCGATCACTGAGCAGCTCCTTCACTACGTACCGGAGGCCGGACGCCCCACAGCAGAAAAACGGGGTTGGTCGCCGCGAGCCGGGTGACGTCCCCCGGCAGCGGCGCCAGCCGGGACGACTGCAGCAGTACGCCGTCACAGTCGAGCCCGGCCGCGACCAGCGCGTCCCGGACCGCCGGAACCCGGTCCAGGGCGGCCATCGCCACGACGACCGACCGCCGCGCCCGCCGGGCACAGGCGGTCACGATGGCGGGCAGTTCCCGCCCGCCCCCGCCGATGAACACGGCGTCGGGGTCGGGCAGGTCGGACAGCACGGTCGGCGCGGCGCCGTGCACGGCGGTCACGTCGACCCCGTGCGCGGCGGCGTTGGCGCGCACCCGCTCCACACCGTCCAGGGTCTTCTCCACGGCGGTCACGGCGGCCCCGAGCCGTGCGCACTCCACGGCGACCGAGCCTGAGCCCGCGCCGATGTCCCACACATGCTCACCGAGCCGCGGCCCGAGCCGGGCCAGCGCCAGCGCCCGCACCTCGAACTTGGTGATCATCGAGTCGCGGTGGGCGAACTCACCCTCTTCCAGGGCCCATTGAGCGGGCCCCGGCGACGGCCCCGCGACCGTACGCACGGTGGAGAGGACGCGCGACTCATCGAGACAGAGCACGACACTCACAGCCGGCCCCCAGTCACGGACGGCGGCCTCGGCGGGGGTGACCCGCTCGATGCGTTCGCCGGGGCCGGGGCCGGATACACCACCCGCCCCCAACGCCGAAGCCACCACCAACACCCGCTCACTGCACCGCAGCGCGGCCCCGAGCTCAGCCGGCCCGGACGCCGGGCCGGTCAGTACCGCCACCTTGGGATGGGCCCGGCAGACGTTCACGGCGGTCCGTAGGTCGCGCCCGTGGGCGCTCACGACCACCGCGTCGTCCCAGGTCAGCCCAACCCGCGCGAAGGCGGTCGCGACGGACGACACCCCCGGGTGGACCTCCAGCCGCTCGGCTCCGAAACGCTCCGCGAGCGCCCGGACGATCCCGAAGAACCCGGGATCCCCGGAGGCCAGCACGACAACTCGCCCCTGGTCGGCCGGCTTCTCCAGAAACTGCTCGATCGCGTCGAGGGCAGGCGCGAGCGGACCCAGGACGACCCGCTCGGCGGTGTCCGGGATCGTCGTCGCGGCGGCCAGGTGGCGCCGGCCGCCCACGACGAGCCCAGCCCCGGCCAACGCGGCCCCGGCGTCCGGGGAAAGGGGCGCCCCCGTCCCCGTACCGACGACGGTGATCACGGAGTGACACCCTGTGCGCCCTGCGCACCCCGCGCGCCGCCCTGCGCACCCTGCGTCCGCAGCGCCCTGCGGGCCTCCGGGTCGGCCTTGCGGAAGCCGTGGAAGTGGCCGGGGTGGTAGAGGTGCGAGCGAGTGCCGTGCGCATCCAGGGCGGGGCCGACCAGGAACAGCGTGTGTTTCCAGAGCTTGTGCTCCTTGACGGTCTCCTCCAGCGTGCTGATCGTGCACTTCACGATCAGCTCCTCCGGCCAGGTCGCCTGGTACGCGACCACGACCGGCGTCGACGTCGGATAGCCGCCCTCCAGCAGCTCCCGTACGAGCTGTCCGCTGCGGGCGGCCGAGAGGAACAGCGCCATCGTCGTCCCGTGCCGCGCGAACTCCCGTACTTCTTCGCCCGGCGGCATCGGCGTCTTGCCACCGCCGAGCCGGGTGAGGATCACGGACTGCGCGACCTCGGGGATGGTCAGCTCCCGCTGGGCGAGCGCGGCGACGGCGGAGAAGGAGGAGACGCCGGGCACGATCTCGGTCTCGATGCCGATCTCCGCGCACCGGTCGACCTGTTCCTGGGTGCCGCCCCAGAGCGCGGGGTCGCCGGAGTGGATCCGGGCGACTTTCAGCCCGGTCTCGGCGGCGCGCTCGTACACGGCGACGACGTCCTCCAGCGACATCGTCGCCGAGTCCAGGATCTCGGCTCCCGCGCGTGCGTGTTCGAGGACCTCGGCCTGCACCAGGCTGGCCGCCCAGATCACGACGTCGGCCTCGGCGATGGCGCGCGCGGCACGGAACGTCAACAGGTCGGCGGCACCGGGCCCGGCCCCGACGAAGGTCACCTTGCCGGTGGGGGCATCGGCCATGGGATGGGGTCCTCTCCTACGAATGCTGCGGGTAGCGCGGGTAGCGCGAGTGGTGCGGATGCTGCGGGTGGTGCAGGGGGTTTCGGGGGTGCTTCGGGACATCAGCGCACGGATTCCGCAAGCCGTGAAGACTCGGAAGACCCGAACGTGCGGCGGACGTGCGTGAACACGGGTCGATCGGATAGCAAGGGCCTATGGCGGTGTTCGTCGCGCTCGGCGCGTTCCTCATGACGCTGGCCGGCGGCTGGACGGCGCAACGCGTCACCGACCGCCGCCACCTCGTACTCGGTCTGGCAGGCGGCCTGATGCTGGGCGTCGTCGGCCTGGACCTCCTGCCGGAGGCACTCGACGCGGCGGGCGACGAGATCTTCGGCGTACCGGCCGCGCTGCTGCTGTTCGTGGCGGGCTTCCTGCTGGCCCACCTCGTGGAACGCCTGCTGGCGGTCCGCCAGGCCGCGCACGGCGGGGAGGAACACAACGGCCGCGCGCCCGAAGTCGGGCTGACGGCCGCCGCAGCGATGGTCGGCCACAGCGCGATGGACGGCGTGGCGATCGGCGCGGCCTTCCAGGTCGGTGGCGGCATGGGAGCGGCCGTGGCCGTCGCCGTGATCGCCCACGACTTCGCGGACGGCTTCAACACGTACACGATCACGACCCTGTACGGGAACGCCCGCCGCAAGGCGGTCGCGATGCTGTTCGCGGACGCGGCGGCCCCGGTCGTGGGCGCCGCCTCGACGCTCTTCTTCTCCATCCCCGAGCATCTGCTCGGCGGCTATCTCGGCTTCTTCGGCGGCGCGCTGCTCTATCTCGCCGCCGCCGAGATCCTCCCCGAGGCCCACCACGAACACCCGGCCCGCTCCACACTGCTGTGCACGATCGCGGGGGCGTCCTTCATCTGGCTGGTGGTGGGCATCGCGGAGTGAGGCGCGCCGATACGGCTCTCTGACGGAAGTCACAGCTTGCCGCCGCGTCCACCGTCGCGCCGGGCGGGCGCGATGAGCGTCGAGAGATAGGGCAGCGTGGTGCCGTCCAGCTCGCCCGCGGGCCGAATGGACTCGTCCGGCAGCCCCAACGCCGACCCCCACACGGCGTCGTCGAGCCGCCCGGTCTCCCGCAGCGCCGCGGCGACCTCCTGCGCCAGCCGCCCGAACTTGTACGCGACGACCGTCCCGGGCCCGTTGAGCGCGTCCTTGAGCGCCCCGGCCCCCGCGGTGACGGGCACGAGCGTCAGAGGCTCGGTGCCCTCCGTCAGCACGGCCCCGGACCGGGCGGCGAGATCCTGCATGGCGGTGATACCGGGCACGGTCTCGACGACGGTCCCCGGCACGAGGTGCTCGATGGTCTGCGCGAGATAGGTGAAGGTGGAGTACACGTTCGGATCCCCGATGGTCGCGAAGGCCACGGTCCCGTGCGTACGCAGCAGCCCGGCCACCCGCTCCCCGGCAGCGTCCCAGGCGGCCTCGCGGCGCCCCCGGTCGGACCGCTCGTTGAGCGCGAAGACGACGCGTACGACCTTGTCCTCGGGCACGTAGTGCAGAACGGTGGCCTCGGCGCGCCCAGGCTCACCGCCATCTTTCCCATCAGGCGAGGCCATCACAGGCACGACAACAACGTCGGCGGCCCGAAGGCAGTTGACCCCCTTGACGGTCACGAGCTCGGGATCCCCGGGCCCGACCCCGACCCCGATCAGCCTGCTGTTGCCCATGACCCGACACACCTCTCCACAAACCGACGGGCGACACCGGGCGCCGACGCCCAGTGCGTATGCAGATAACTCGCATGCACGCCCTGCTGTACGAAACCTTCGACCCGCCGAGCCGGAGCACGCAGCCCCCAGGCGGGGGCCACCCCCGCCCCTGGCTCCACGACGGTCCGGTGAAACTCATGCCCGCGCATCCGGCTGCCGGCCTCGGCCAGCACACTGTCGGACACAGCGACGGCGTCCCGATACCCCAGCGTCAGCCGCTCGTCCATCCGCGCCTTCGCGTCGATCACCCCGCACATGGGCAGGCCGTCGAGCTCACGCGAGAGATACAACAGCCCCGCACACTCGGCAGCGACGGGAGCCCCACTCTCAGCAAGCGAGGCAACGGCCTTACGGAGGGGTTCATTGGCGGACAACTCAGGGCCGTACACCTCGGGAAACCCACCCCCGATGACCAACCCCCGCGTCCCTTCGGGCAGTTCCTCATCCCGAAGCGGATCGAAGGTGACGACGTCCGCGCCGGCCGCGGCAAGCAACTCGGCATGCTCGGCGTAGGAAAAACTGAAGGCGGCCCCACCCGCGATGGCAACGAGTGGTGCACCAGGAGGCCTTGCTTGCGGCTCCTTCGAGGCCGTCCCCGGCTCTTCCAGCCCGTCCGGCGTTTGAGGACGAGGCCGTTCAGGCCGATAAGGGGGTCTGGGGGCGGAGCCCCCAGGGTCGGGAACGGGAAGGGGCGGCGGGGGCGAAAAAGCCACAACCTCAGCCGCATCCCAAGCCGCACCCGACAACTCTCCAGCGCTGCGCGCCAGCGCGAACAGCGCATCCAGATCACACCCACCCCGCACCTGCGCAGCCATCGCGGCAACAGCCCCCACCGCTTCAGCCCGCCGCTCGGCGACCGGCACCAGCCCCAGATGCCGAGAAGGCGTCCCCACCTGCTCAACCCGCCGCAGAACACCAAGCACAGGCACCCCGGACGCGTCCAACGCCTCCCGCAGCATCCCCTCATGCCGCTCGGACCCCACCTTGTTGAGGATCACCCCACCGATCCGCACCTCGGGATCCCAGGAGGCGAACCCGTGCACAAGCGCGGCCACGGACCGGGACTGCGAGGAGGCATCCACGACCAACACCACAGGCGCCCGCAGCAACTTCGCCACATGAGCGGTGGAGGCCAACTCCCCTTCCCCCACGGCCCCGTCGAACAGCCCCATCACGCCCTCGACGACGGCGAGATCGCACCCCCGCGCCCCATGGGCGAACAGCGGCGCGACCAACTCCGCCCCGCACAGATAGGCGTCGAGATTCCGCCCCACCCGCCCGGTGGCGAGCGCGTGATACCCGGGATCGATGTAGTCGGGTCCCACCTTGTGCGGGGACACGGCAAGCCCCCGCGAGGCGAACGCGGCCATCAACCCCGTGGCGACGGTGGTCTTGCCGCTGCCCGAGGAGGGCGCGGCAATGACCAGCCGAGGGACGGAAGAACTCACCACTCGATGCCCCTCTGCCCCTTCTGACCGGCGTCCATGGGGTGCTTGACCTTGGACATGTCGGTCACGAGGTCGGCGAGTTCGACGAGCTTCTCGGGAGCGTTGCGCCCGGTGATCACGACATGCTGGGTCCCGGGCCGGTCCCGCAGCACGGAGACGACCTCGTCGACATCGACCCACCCCCAGTGCATGGGATAGGCGAACTCATCAAGCACATAGAGCCGGTACGTCTCAGCGGCCAGATCCCGCTTGACCTGTTCCCACCCCTCGCGCGCCTTCTCCTCGTTGTCCATCTGGGAGTCGCGCTGCACCCACGACCACCCCTCACCCATCTTGTGCCAGTCGACGGCCCCGCCCTCGTCGGATGCCCCGAGCACCCGAAGCGCGTTCTCCTCGCCGACCTTCCACTTCGCGGACTTGACGAACTGGAAGACCCCGATGGGCCAGCCCTGATTCCAGGCCCGCAGCGCGAGCCCGAAGGCGGCGGTGGACTTGCCCTTCCCGATCCCGGTGTGCACGACCACGAGCGGCCGGTTCCGCCGCTGACGAGTCGTCAGCCCGTCGTCGGGCACCACACTCGGCTGTCCCTGCGGCATTACGCGGCCCTCCTGCTGTTGCCCTGAACATCCCTGACGAGCCCTGCGATCGAGTCGGCGCGCAGCTCGTCCAACGTCACGGCCGTACCGCCGAGTTCACCCGCAAGCTGTCCCGCGAGCCCGAGCCGTACGGGCCCGGACTCGCAGTCGACGACCACGGACGCGACCCCGTCGGCGGCGAACAGCCGAGCGGCCCGCCCCGCCAGCGCCACCGGCTCGGGCCCGCCCGTCGCCCTGCCGTCCGTCACCAGGACCACCAACGCCCGCCGAGCCGGATCCCGCAACCGCTCCACCCGCAGCACGTCATGCGCCCGCAGCAACCCGGCGGCGAGCGGCGTGCGCCCGCCGGTGGGCAGCGACTCCAGCCGTACCGCGGCCGCGTCCACCGAGGAGGTGGGCGGCAGCGCGACCTCGCCCGTCGACCCGCGGAAGGTCACGAGCCCCACCTTGTCCCGCCGCTGGTAGGCGTCGAGGAGCAGCGACAGCACGGCCCCCTTGACCGCGCTCATCCGCTGCCGGGCCGCCATCGACCCGGAGGCGTCCACGACGAACAGCACGAGGTTCCCCTCACGCCCCTCCCGCGTGGCCTGCCGCAGATCGTCACGCCGGACCACGAGACCGGGCCCCGACCGCCCGCGTGCCCGCTGATGGGGTGCCGCGGCCTGCACGGTGGCCGCCAAGTGCAGCTTGGTGAGGGCCCCTTGGGGCCGACGCGCCCCGGTGGTCCGCCCGTGCTCGGTCCGCGCCCGCGACCGCCGCCCGGCGGCACCCTCGCCGAGGCCGGGCACGCTCAGCACCTTCGTACGGAAGGGTTCGGCGGCCCGTACGGGAGCCTGCTCGCCCGCGCCGGGCGACGGGGCCTGTCCGTTCTCGGAGGGTTCGCCCTGCGCGGGCACCTCACCGGAACTCTCGGCGCCGCCGTCGTCGCCGCTGTCGGGCCCGTCCTGAGGCGGCTGCCCGCCGCCCCCGTCGGGCCCGTCCGGATCCGGATCCTCGTCGCCGGGGTCGTCCGAACCATCGGAACTGTTGGAACTGTTGGAACCCCCCGAACCGTCGGAGTTGTCCCCGCTCCCGAACTCCTCCAGCGTCTCGTCGAGCTTGTCCTCGTCAAGTCCCGGCGCGTCGAAGGGATTTCGCCGACGCCGGTGCGGCAGCGCGAGCAGCGCGGCCTGCCGTACGTCCTCGGCCAGGACCTCCGTACGACCCGCCCACGCGGCCAGCGTGGTGGCGGTCCGGGCCATCACGATGTCGGCCCGCATGCCGTCCACCTCGAAGGCCGCACAGGTCGCCGCGATCTGCCGCAGCGGCCCGTCGCCGAGCACGACCGACGGCAACAGCTTCCGCGCGGCCGCGATCCGGGCCCGTACCGCCGTCTCCTCGTTGGCCCAGCGCGCCGCGAAGCCGTCCGGATCGTCGTCGTACGCGAGCCGCCGCCGCACGACCTCGACCCGCTGATCGGGCTCGCGCGAGGCGGCCACCTCGACCGTCAGACCGAACCGGTCGAGCAACTGCGGCCGCAGCTCGCCCTCTTCGGGGTTCATGGTCCCCACCAGCAGGAATCGGGCCGCATGCCGTACGGAGACGCCTTCGCGCTCCACGTACGAGGCGCCCATCGCGGCCGCGTCCAACAGCAGGTCGACCAGGTGGTCGTGGAGGAGGTTGACCTCGTCCACGTACAGGATGCCGCGATGCGCGTCGGCCAGCAGGCCGGGCTCGAAGGCCTTCACGCCCTCGGCCAGCGCACGCTCGATGTCCAGCGCGCCCACGAGCCGGTCCTCGGAGGCGCCGACGGGCAACTCGACCATGCGCGCGGGCCGTTGGACCCCCGCGCCCACCTCGTGCGGCCCGTCCGGACACGCCGGGTCGGGCGCCGCGGGCGCACACGAGAAACGGCAGCCGGCGACGACGTCCACCTCGGGCATGAGCGCCGAAAGGGCGCGCACGGCCGTCGACTTGGCGGTGCCTTTCTCGCCGCGTACGAGCACACCGCCGACCGCGGGTGACACGGCGTTCAGGAGCAGCGCGAGCCGCAGGTCGTCCTGCCCGACGACAGCCGTGAACGGAAAGGGGGTACTCACTGGTCGTCGCCCTCCAAGTCGCCTTCGAGCTCCAGGTATGTGGCGCGCAGCCGCTCCAGCGTCTCGGCGTCCGGTTCGGCCCACAGCCCGCGGTCCGCCGCTTCGAGGAGTCGTTCCGTGATGCCGCGCAGGGCCCAGGGGTTGGACTTCTTCATGAAGTCCCGGTTCTCCGCGTCGAAGACGTACTCCGCGCTGAGCTTCTCGTACATCCAGTCGTCCACGACCCCGGCCGTGGCGTCGTACCCGAAGAGGTAGTCGACGGTCGCCGCCATCTCGAAGGCACCCTTGTAGCCGTGGCGCCGCATCGCCGCCATCCAGCGCGGGTTGACCACGCGGGCGCGGAAGACCCGGTGGGTCTCCTCGCCGAGGGTGCGGGTCTTCACCTGGTCGGGGGTGGCGGAGTCGCCGACGTACGCCTCGGGGCTCGCGCCCGTCAGGTGGCGCACCATGGCGACCATGCCGCCGTGGTACTGGAAGTAGTCGTCCGCGTCGACGAGGTCGTGCTCGCGGGTGTCGACGTTCTTGGCGGCCACGGCGATCCGCTTGAACGCGGTCTCCATGTCCCCGCGCGCCGCCCGCCCGTCGAGCCCGCGCCCGTACGCGTAGCCGCCCCACACCGCGTACACCTCGGCGAGGTCGGCGTCGGAGCGCCAGTTGCGCGCGTCGATGAGGGGCAGGAGCCCGGCCCCGTACGCGCCCGGCTTCGAGCCGAAGATACGGGAGGTCGCGCGCCGCCGGTCGCCGTGCTCGGCGGTGTCCTCGTCGGCGTGCGCCCGCACGTAGTTCCGGTCGGCGGGCTCGTCCAGGTCGGCCACCGCCCGTACCGCGTCGTCGATCAGCCCGACCACATGCGGGAACGCGTCCCGGAAGAAGCCGGAGATGCGGACCGTGACGTCGATGCGCGGCCGGCCCAGCTCCTCCAGGCCCACGACCTCGAAGCCGGTGACGCGCCGCGAGGCGTCGTCCCACACCGGCCGACAGCCCAGCAGCGCCAGGATCTCCGCGATGTCGTCGCCCTGCGTGCGCATCGCCGAGGTGCCCCAGACCGTCAGGCCGACGGACTTCGGGTAGTCGCCCGTGTCCTGGAGGTACCGCTGCACGAGCGAGTCCGCGAGCGCCTGTCCGACCTCCCAACTCAGCCTGGACGGGATCGCTTTGGGGTCGACGGAGTAGAAGTTCCGGCCGGTCGGCAGGACGTTCACGAGTCCGCGGGTCGGTGAGCCCGAGGGGCCCGCCGGGACGTAACCGCCGTTCAGGGCAAGGAGGATGTGGTCGATCTCGTCCGTCGTACGGGCAAGCCGCGGCACCACCTCACGGCACGCGAACTCCAACACCGCGACGGCGTCCGGGAGTTCGGTGCCGAGGACCTCGCGTACGAGAGCGGGCACGGCGGCGACATCCCAGGCGCGCTCCTCCATGCCCTCCGCGAACCGGCGGCACAACTGCTCAAGGAGATCGATCGCGTCGGCCGCCGACCGTGAGGGTCCCGGGACCAGATCGCTCAGCTCGACCGGCACCTTCAACGGCGCGCCGGGCTCGCCCAGCAACTCCTTCTCGACCAGCCCGAAATGCTCGGCGAGACAGGCCCGCAGCCCCGGCAGCGCGTTTGCTGTCCCGCCCCACACCTGGGAGGCCCGCAGCACGGCCAGTACAAGGTTCACGCGCGGCTCGGCCTCCGGGCCGCCGCCGAGAATGTGCAGGCCGTCGCGGATCTGCACGTCCTTGATCTCGCACAGATAACCGTCGATGTGCATGACGAACTCGTCGAAGGCGTCATCGTCCGGCTGGTCGTCCACATGCAGGTCGTGGTGCAGCTCGGCCGCCTTGACCAGCGTCCAGATCTGGGCCCGCACGGCCGGGGCCTTCGTCGGGTCCAGGTCGGACACGAGCGCGTACTCGTCGAGGAGTTGCTCCAGCTTCGCCAGATCGCCGTACGTGTCCGCACGGGCCATCGGCGGCACGAGGTGGTCGACGACCGTGGCGTGGCCGCGGCGCTTGGCCTGGGTGCCCTCGCCGGGGTCGTTGACGATGAAGGGGTAGACCAGGGGCAGTTCGCCGAGGACGGCGTCCGGCGCGCAGCCGCCGCTGAGCCCGAGTCCCTTGCCCGGCAGCCATTCCATCGTGCCGTGCTTGCCCATGTGCACCACGGCGTCGGCGCCGAAGCTGTTGTCCAGCCAGCGGTAGGCGGCCATGTAGTGGTGCGACGGCGGCATGTCCGGGTCGTGGTAGATCGCGATCGGGTTCTCGCCGAAACCGCGCGGCGGCTGGATCATCACGACGACGTTCCCGAACTGGAGGGAGGCCAGCACGATGTCGTCGCCGTCCACGTAGAGGTTGCCCGGCGGCTCGCCCCAGGCCTCCAGCATCCCGTTCCGTAGATCAGGGTCGAGCTTGTCGAACCAGGCCCGGTAGTCGGCGAGCGGCACGCGGGCGGGGGCGGACGCGAGCTGCTCCTCGGTCAGCCACTCGACGTCGTGGCCGCCGGCCGCGATGAGCCGGTGGATCAACTCGTCGCCGTTGTCCGGGTATTCGGTCAGGGAGTACCCGGCGTCCCGCAGCGCGTCGAGGACCCGTACCGCCGAGGCGGGGGTGTCGAGGCCGACCGCGTTGCCGACCCGGGAGTGCTTGGTCGGATAGGCGGTGAAGACCAGCGCGAGCTTCTTCTCCGCATTGGGCTTGTGCTTCAACCGGGCGTGGCGCACGGCGATCCCGGCGACCCGCGCGGCCCGCTCGGGGTCGGCGACGTACACCGGAACGTCGTCCGGGCCCTGCTCCTTGAAGGAGAACGGGACCGTGATGAGGCGTCCGTCGAACTCGGGGATCGCGACCTGCATCGCCGCGTCCATGGGGGAGAGGGCGGCGTCGGACCCGGCCCAGGCGGACCGTGACGAGGTGAGGCAGAGCCCTTGCAGGACAGGGACGTTGAGGTCGGCGAGCGCGCCGATGTCCCAGGCCTCCTCGTCACCGCCCGCGGACGCCTGCGAGGCGTGCGTGCCGCCGGCGGCGAGGACCGTGGCGACCAGCGCGTCGGCCTTGCCGAGGATTTCGTAGAGGCCCGTGTCGGCGTCGCGCAGCGAACCGCAGTACACGGCAAGGGCGTTGGCGCCCCGGGCCTCGATCGCGTCGCACAAGGTGTCCACGAAGGCGGTGTTGCCGCTGAGTTGGTGGGCCCGGTAGAAGAGCACGCCCACGGTCGGACGGCCCTCGACGTGCGCGCGCTCGCCGTGGACCCCGAACTCCGGCATCTTCCGCGGCTCTTCGAAGCCCTCGCCCGTCAGCAGCACGGTGTCGGACAGGAAGCGGGCCAGCTCGGTCAGGTTCTCCGGGCCGCCCTCGACGAGATAGCGCAGTGCCTCCGCGACGACACCGGCGGGCACGGACGACTCGGCCATCAGCTCCGCGTCGGGGACGGACTCCCCGCCCAGCAGCACGGTCGGGATGCCGGACGCCTTGAGCGCGGCGAGCCCGTCCTCCCAGGCGCGCTTGCCGCCGAGCAGCCGTACGACGGCGACGTCCGCGCCCCGGACCAGCGCGGGAAGCTCCTCCGCGACATCCACGCGGGTCGGATTGCCGATCCGGTACGCGGCGCCGGCGGCACGCGCCGCCAGCAGATCCGTGTCGGCGGTCGACAACAACAACACTGTGCTCATGCGGGTGCTCCCGGTGGAATGAAGGGCAGTCCTGTCGGCGCGCCGGACTCGATGAGCCGCCACAGCGCGTCCGTGTCCGCGTGTTCCTCGATCAGATCGCCGAGCCGGTCCAGCTGCTCCTCGCGCAGCGACCCGAACGACGTGTCGGCGGCCGGTACGAAGCGGCGCCCCGCGGCGGCCGCCACCTCGCGAAGGAAGGCCCGGCGGAAGCCGTCCGACTCCAGCGAGCCGTGCCAGTGCGTGCCCCAGACCTCGCCGACCCGGCAGCCGTCCAGGAAAGGTTCCCCGCCTGTGACCCGGGCGACCCCGTGATGGATCTCGTACCCCTCGACGGGCTCGCCGAGCGCCACGCCGACCGGCCGGGTCAGGGTCTTCTCCCGTGCGAACCGCACGCGCACGGGGAGGAGTCCGAGCCCGTCCACCTGGCCGGCGTGCGACTCGACGTCGTCGTCGATGTGCTCGCCGAGGATCTGGAAGCCACCGCAGACACCGAGGACGGGACGCCCTTCCGCGGCCCTTCTGGCGAGGGCGTCCGCGAGGCCGCGCTCGCGCAGCCACTCCAGGGCCCTGACCGTGCCGCGGGTGCCGGGCACGATGACCAGGTCGGCGTCGACGAGTTCCTCCGCCCGGTCCACGAACCGCACGACGACGCCCGGTTCGGCGGCCAGCGCGTCTACGTCCGTGAAGTTGGACATCAGCGGGACCGCGCAGACGGCGACTCGCAGGATGTCCTCGCCGACGGGGGAGGAGACCTCGGACTCGCGGACCGAGCCCCTCAGCGAGACCCGGAGCCCGTCCTCCTCGTCGATGCCGAGACCGTGCTGGAAGGGCAGGACCCCGTACGTACGACGCCCGGTGAGGTTGTTGAGCATGTCGAGACCGGGCTCCAGCAGGGACACGTCCCCGCGGAACTTGTTGACGAGGAACCCGGCGACGAACTCCTGGTCCTCGGGCGAGAGCAGCGCCACGGTCCCGAAGAAGGAGGCGAAGACACCCCCGCGGTCGATGTCGCCGACGACGAGCACGGGCAGCCGCGCGTTGCGCGCGATGCCCATGTTCACGATGTCCGTCCGCCGCAGATTGATCTCGGCGGGACTGCCCGCCCCCTCACAGATCACCGCGTCATACGTGCCCCGCAACTCGGCGAGGCACTCCAGGACCGTCCCGAGGAGCTGTTCCTGACGCCCGCCGTGATAGCCGCGGGCACTCATCTCCCCGACAGGTTTGCCCATGAGGACGACCTGACTGCTCCGGTCGCTGCCCGGCTTGAGCAGTACGGGATTCATGAGCGCGGTGGGCTCCACGCGCGCGGCCTGCGCCTGCATGGCCTGCGCCCGCCCGATCTCGGCGCCCTCCCGCGTGACGAACGAGTTGAGCGACATGTTCTGCGCCTTGAAAGGTGCGACTTTGACGCCCTGCCGCACCAGCCACCGGCAGATCCCGGCGGTGACGACGCTCTTGCCGGCGTCGGAGGTGGTACCGGCGACGAGCAGCCCGCCACCCGTTCCCCCGCTCGTTCCCCGGCTCATGAGGTACGCCCCTTCGAGCGAAGGCCGTTGACGAGCAGCCGTCCGGCGACACTCACGCCGAGCGCGAGCCAGCCCACGCGCCGCGAGAGCCGCACGGCCCGCTCGATGTCCCCGACCTCCACGGCCCGCCCCTCACCATTGAGTACGGGCCGGTGCTCGACCCGTCCCGCGTACGAGAGCGTCCCGCCCAGCCGCACGCCGAGCGCCCCCGCGAACGAGGCCTCGACGGGCCCGGCGTTGGGGCTCGGATGCTTGACGGCATCCGCACGCCAGGCGCGTACGGCCCCGCGCGGATCACTTCCCGCGGCGGCGGCGAGGACGGCGGTCAGCCGCGCCCCCGGCCACCCCGCGACGTCGTCGAGCCGCGCGGAAGCCCACCCGTACCGCCGGTACTTGGCGGACCTGTGCCCGACCATCGCGTCGAGCGTGTTCACGGCACGGAATCCGACCAGCCCCGGCACACCGGCCGCGGCACCCCACACGAGGGCGCCCACCACGGCGTCGGAGGTGTTCTCGGCGACGGACTCCACGACGGCCCGGGCGATCCCGTCGGCGTCCAGCGCTTGCGGATCCCGCCCGCAGAGATGAGGCAGCCGCTCCCGGGCCACCTCGATGTCCCCGGCGGCGAGCGCCCCGCCGATGGCCCGGGCCTCCCGCCCGAGCGAGGTCCCGCCGACAACGGACCAGGTGGCGGCGGCGGTCAGGGCGACGGACGCGGCACGAGAGGGACGTACGGAACGCCCGGCGAGCGCGGCGAGCGAGGTGGCGCCACCCACACACACGGCGGTGTGCAGCGCGCCCCACCCCCGGTGGTCCCGCCACAGCACCCGCTCCACGGCTCCCGCGGCCCGTCCGAACGCGGCGACCGGATGCCCCCGGCGGGGATCGCCGAGCAGCAGGTCACCGAGAAGGCCGGCGGCGGCGCCGTACGCGAAGACGCGATCGGCACGCATCGGTTCAGCCGACCGTCAGATCGGGCACAACCGTCGCTGGAAAGGCACTTGGGCAGCCGGGCATGGCGATTTGTCCTCACTCAGGGTGTCCGCGCCCTGGTTCGACGAGACCGACGGCGAGAGTTCCTGGCTCCCGGGGTATCGATTCCCCGGTAACAGTGGCGGGACCGCGCCGGATTCGCACCGGCTTCCTCTCCTGCCGCCGTACATGGCTCCGGCAGTCCACCACGCCCACGAACACCCGTCAACTTGCTGTTGACCTGCGACGGGAGAGTGTGCTGAGGCCCACATCGCCGCTCACGCGGACACGACTGCGCCCCGCCGACCGAGGGGTCGACGGGGCGCAGTCGTGCGTGACGGAGGTGCCGTACGCGTCAGGCGACGATCAGAGAGATGCCGTACGCCACCGCTGCCGCGCACGCGGCGAAGCAGGCGTACGCGCCGGTGACCGCGAGGGTCGCGGTGCCGCCCTGGGCGGAGGCCGACTCGCGCTTGGAGAGGCCGACGATGCCGAGGGTGAAGAGGCCCACGAGGGCGACGGTGACGATGAGGCTGACTCCGAAGACGGAGCCGAGGGCTGCCCAGTCGATCTTCATGCTGTGGGTTCCTTACACCGTGGCCGTACGGACGGGCTCGGTGGCGTCCGGGCCCGGGATGGTGGTCTTGAGGTCGTCGGCCGCGGCGACCGTGCCCGTCGGCGGCGGGGTGACGGCGGCGATGGCGGTGGTCACGACGCCCGCGGGCTCGCCGCTGACGTCGTTCACGTTGTCGACGGTGACGGGCTGGCGGCGGGAGAGCGTCCAGATGACCGCCGAGCCCGCGATCAGCAGCGCGCCGGTGAGGACGATGCCCCAGGTGCCCTGCTTGGTGAGGAACTCGGCGCCCGCGCCGACCAGTCCGGCGGCGGGGAGCGTGAGGCCCCAGGCGACGAACATCCGGGTCGCGGTCGACCAGCGGACGACGCCGCCCTTGCGGCCGAGGCCTGAACCCATCACGGCGCCGGAACAGGACTGGGTGGTGGAGAGCGAGAAGCCGAGGTGCGAGGAGGCCAGGATGACCGTCGCGGCGCTGGTCTGGGCGGCGAAGCCCTGCGGCGGCGCGAGGTCGGTGAGGCCCTTGCCCATGGTGCGGATGATGCGCCAGCCGCCCAGGTAGGTGCCGAGCGCGATGGCGATACCGGCCGAGACGATGACCCACATGGGGGGATTCGACCCGGGCGCGAGCACACCGCCGGTGACCAGGGCGAGCGTGATGATGCCCATGGTCTTCTGCGCGTCGTTCGTGCCGTGGGCCAGCGAGACCAGGCCCGCGGAGGTGATCTGACCCGCGCGGTAGCCCTTGGAGGTCGCCTGCTCACCGGCCTTGTCGCTGATGCGGTACGTCAGCCGGGTGGCGAGCATCGCGGCGAGTCCGGCCACCAGCGGCGCGGCGATCGCGGGGAGCAGGACCTTGGTGACGACGGTCGAACCGTTCACCGACGACCAGCCGGCCGACATGACCGCGGCACCGATCAGGCCGCCGAACAGTGCGTGGGAGGAACTGGAGGGCAGACCCAGGAGCCAGGTCAGCAGATTCCACAGAATGGCGCCGACGAGCGCCGCGAAGATCACTTCGGTGCGGATGCCCTCTTCGTTGATGATGCCGCCGGAGATCGTCTTGGCGACCTCCACGGAGAGGAACGCACCGACGAGGTTCAGCACGGCGGACATGGCCACCGCCGTCTTGGGCTTCAGGGCACCTGTCGAGATGGTCGTCGCCATCGCGTTGGCCGTGTCGTGGAAACCGTTCGTGAAATCGAACACGAGAGCGGTAACGATCACGATTCCGAGTAGGAGCGTGATGTGTTCCATTTACCCAGGCTTCTCTTGGATGTCAGTGGCACGGGGACCGTAGGTAACCTGGATGAACGGAAGATGAACTGAGATGGGCTTCAGGGTGTCTCAATAGAGGTGCCGCCACTCCATTTGTGTCGGAGCGGCGGCAAGAGGTCTCGAACAGAGGCGGAATTCAGGGGTCCGCTACCCCTACTGTCCCCTCGCGAACGCCCTGAGCTGGTTCAGGGATCCGTTGAAGAGATTCTGGTCACCCGGCAGGCTCCCGCCGTTGTCGTACTGCCAGAAGGTCCAGAAGTTCCAGCCGGACGGCAGTGACCCCGCCGTCGAGCTGTAGCGGGCCAGCCACAGCGGATGGTTCGCGGCGAACGCGGCGCTGTTGCCCGTGCACATCTTCCACCAGTTGTAGTTGGTGTAGATCACCGGCCGCCGGCCCGTCTGCCGCTTCACCTCGTTGCTGAAGGCCTTGATCCAGCTCACCATCTTGCTCTTGCTCAGGCCGTAGCACTTCTTCTTGCCGTACGGGTTGTACTCGATGTCCAGCGCGGGCGGCAGCGTCCAGCCGTCCGCGCGCCAGCCGCCGCCGTTGCGCACGAAGTACGCGGCCTGTGCCGTCCCCGAGGACTTGTGCGGCAGCGCGAAGTGGTACGCCCCGCGGATGATGCCCGCGCCGCGTGCCCCGTTGTACTGCTGGTTGTAGTACGGATTGCGGTACGTGTGCGATTCGGTGGCCTTCACATAGACGAACTTGGCGCCTTTGCTCTTCGCGCTCGACCAGTTGACGTTCTTCTGGTGCGAGGACACGTCGTGGCCCTTGGGCTTGGCGGCCGCCGAGGCCGGCACCTCCGCGAGAGCGGTGCCGCCGAGCGCCAGCGTCGCCACGGAGGCGGCGACGAACCGGGCGCGCTGAAGGGACGGTTTGCGATCACGAGCCATGTTTCCCCCCGGAATGGCGACGTGCACGAAAAATCTCCCAGAGGCTACTGGAAGATCCTTGGAAGCCCGTCGCATGCCGGTCATTCGCTCCCGGCAGGCGATTCATGCCCTTGTGCGACCTTTCGGATGCGCCGGTTCAGCCCTAAAGTGCCCCGCCCGCCCCGGGGTTGAGCTGCGCGGCTGGCAGGATCGCCGCATGGCTGAGCAGCGGCGGGACACGGGAGACGGACGGGACGCGGGGGAGCGGGACGCGCCCCCGGCGCGGGAGGCGCTGGAACGGGCATGGGACGACATCGTGGCGACGGCCCGCCGGACGGCGGACGAGGGTCTGGTCGTCGGCACCTCGGGCAACGTCTCGGTACGCGTGGGCGACACCGTCCTGGTCACGCCGAGCGGAGTCCCGTACGACCGGCTGGCCCCCGAGGACCTCTGCGGGGTCTCCCTCGGCGGCCGGCAGGTGCTCGGTTCGCTCGTTCCGACAAGCGAACTGCCCATGCATCTGGCGGTCTACCGCGTCACGGACGCGCGGGCGATCGTCCACACCCACGCGGTGCACGCCACGGCCGTCTCGACCCTCGTCGCGGAGCTGCCGCTCATCCACTACATGGCCGCCGCGCTCGGCGGTCCCGTCCGCGTGGCCCCCTACGCCACCTACGGCACGGAAAAGTTGGCCGAGAACATGCTCCGGGCCCTCCGGGACCGCACCGCCTGTCTCCTTCAGAACCACGGCACCCTCACATACGGAGCCACTCTCCTCCAGGCCTACGACCGCACGGCCCAACTGGAGTGGATGTGCCGCCTCTGGCTGACCGCCTCGTCCCTCCCCGGCCACACACCGACGCTGCTGACCCGCGAGCAGGTGACGGAGGTGGCGGAACGCCTTGAGGGGTACGGCCAGGGACGGTGACGGGGGCACGCCCACGGGGGGTGGGCGTGGGGGGCGTGCGTGGGGGTGGGTGTGTGTGTGTGTGTGTGTGGCGTGCGTGGGGGGCGTGGGGGTGGCTGGGCGTCGGCGGGGCCGAGGTCGGGGCGGTGACGCTGGCTGGGCGGGGAGGGGCGCTGATGGGGCGGGGCGGTGACGGGCTTGGCGGTGGCGGTGGCGGTGGCGGTGATGGGGCTTGGCGTTGGCGGGGCTGGGGTGCTGCCTGGGCGTGGCCGCCGGCCCTGACCGGGTGGGCTGCCGTGCCTGATGTCCGCCGCAACGGCGCGCAGCCGACGCCACCATCCCGGCGGTGCCGATCTCGCCGATCCGGCGGATCCCATCGATCCCACCGATCCCACCGAACCGTGGTGATCCCACCGAACCCACGGATTCCGACGGCCCCCTTCCACCCCCCACTCCGCCGAGCCGCACCGGAACACTCCTGCCCCGCTCCACTGGCCGACAGCGGGCTCCGTCAGGAGACTGGACCCGTGCGCACCGTGAATCCGACGGCAGCAGCCGTCACCGTCGCCATAGCCGGCGCAGCCACCGTCGCCGCCACGGTGGCGGCCGGCCGCTTCGCCAGCGACGCCGCTCTCAAGGCGCCGCCGGGCAAACCGCTGCCCACCGAACCCCGCCTCACCGTGCACTCCACGGCAGCGGGGCAGGTCACCCTGACCCGCGCCCTGGCCTCACAGCGCCCGGGCCTGTACGGCCTCGGCGGCGACGGCAGCCACGCGGTCGTCGGCCCGCTCCTGAACGCCGCCCCGCACTCCGCCGACACAGTCGTACGCCGTCTGGAACGCGTCACGCACGGCACCCTGGAAGCCGGGGACAAGGTGTGGTTCACCCCGGGCGTGCACATCGGCAACCCGGGCGCCGCCCTCGGCCTCGACCACGCCGACGTGGACGTCCCCGGCGAACTCGGAGCCCTGCCCGCCTGGTTCGTGCCCGCCGCCCGCGACACCTGGGTGATCACCGTGCACGGCCTCGGCGCCACCCGCGAACACCCCATGAACGTCATGGAGTTCCTGCACCGCCAGCAGTTCCCCGTCCTCGACCTCGCCTACCGCGGGGACCTCGGCGCGCCCCGCCCTCCCGACGGCCTGAACCACCTCGGCGAGACCGAGTGGCGCGACCTGGACGCGGCCATCCGCTACGCCGTGCGCTACGGCGCCGAACGGGTCGTCCTGCACGGCTGGTCGACCGGCGCCACCATGGCCCTGCGCGCCGCGGCCCACTCGGCCATGCGCGACAGGATCTCCGGCCTCGTCCTGGACTCGCCCGTACTCAGCTGGGAGACCACGCTGCGCGCCCTCGCCACGGCCCGCCGCACCCCCGGCGCCCTGCTGCCGCTGGCCGTCCGCGCGGCCCAGGGCCGCACAGGGCTGCACGGCGACCGCATCGAGGGCGCCGCCGACCCCGAACGGCTCAAGGTGCCGATTCTCGTCCTGCACGGCCCGGACGACACGGTCGCCCCCTGGGGCCCTTCACGCCGCCTCGCCGAGCGCCGCCCCGACCTAGTCACCCTGCACACGGTCCGGGGCGCCCCGCACGGCGCCATGTGGAACGCCGACCCGGCCGGCTACGAAGAGGCCCTCCGCCGCTTTCTCACCCCCCTGATGTAGCGACCTCGTCCAGCGACCGCGTTAAGCGAACTTCATCCGGAGCCTCCACGCAGAGCCGTCAGCGAGAGTCTTCGTCCAGCGACCTCATCTCCTGACGCGGCCCCTTCCCCGCCCGCTGCCGGGGCGCTCGTTCCACCCGGTCCCGGACGTTCCGTTTAACTCCGTACCACCTACCCGTTCACGCCCCCGGAGCGCCCGCGGGGACCGGTGCGCAGACCGCCCCTGTGGCCCCTTGTGGCATTCCGTTTGGGTTTTCGGACCGTCAACCGGAAGACTGCCCCCGTGACGTCCCGTATCCCGCGCGACTCCAGGCTCCGACTCGTCCGCCCGCGAACCCTGGCCGCCGCCCCCCGAGCGATGACCCAGAGGCCCACGCGCCGACCCGCACCCCGCCCGCCGGAAGGCACACCGGCACCCGCGGAACTCGCCCGCATGGCGCGTGCCGTACTCGCCGGCGCGGCCCGCGTCGCCCGGTGGGCCGACGCCGTCCTGAGCCCGGCCAAGGGCCGCGAGGGCACCGCTTCCCGCGGCACCCCCGAGGGCACCGGCACACTCTCCGACGCGACCGCCCAACGTGCCGCCGACGATCTGGCCCTGACCCCGGCTCAGGTCCGCGCGGACTGGGACACCGCACGTCTCGCGGGTCTCGTCGAGGTGCACGGCGGCATCGCGCGCCCCGGCTGGCGGCTGCGCGCCTGGAACCGCGACGACAGCGCCGTGCTGCGCGGCTGGGTCGCCCTCTTCGACGCCTGGTCGATCGCCCACCCCGGCCCCGACGGACGCGAGCCCGCCGCCGTCGCCGAGGTCGTCTCCGCGATGCCCCAGGTCCTCTCCTTCCTCCAGCTGTCCGCGGGTCCCGTCCCCGTACCGCAACTCCTCGACCTGCTCGAACAGCGCGTCACGGAACTGCGCACCGAGCGCTGCGAGATCCCCTACGGCCCGCAGCCCGAGCCCGTCGAGAGCCCCGCCGAGGACACCCCGCTGGCCCCCCTCCTCGACTGGGCGCTGCACGCGATCGCCGACGTGGGAGCCCTCACCTGCGCCGATGGCCAGGCCACGCTCACCCCGCTCGGCAGCTGGGCGGTCTGGGTCAAGCTGGAGCAGATCTGCGTCGCCGCGCAGAGCCCCGCCGGGAACATCGAGCAGGGCGCCGAGGACATGCTCCGCGGCTGCGCCCAGCTCCGCCCGAACGCGGCCCGTGCCGAGTACCGCGCCTGGCTCGCTGCCCGGACCGTCGGCGGCGCCGTCACCGAACTCCTCGACGCCGCCCGCGGTGAGGACGCCCTCCTGCGCGGACTCGCCTTCGAGGCCCTGCGCGTCGTCGGAGCCCCCGCCGAGCCCGATGTCCGCTCCGTGTCCGACGAGACCCATCTGCGGCCGTACGCCCTGCTGTGGCTCGCCGAGCACGACGGGCACGACCCCGAGGACGCCCACGAGGTGCTGACCCGCGAGGAGGCCACCTGGCTGTGGGTCGACACGGCCGCGGCCGTCGCCGACCATGGCGAGGCCCCGCTTCTCGTACGGCACTTGGAGTCCGCCGTGCAGCCGACCGTGCCTTCGCTGCTCGACGAGGTGCGGGCGGTCGGGCATCCGCGGACCGTGCAGGTGCTGGTCGCGCTTGCCGCCGCCCATCCCGATCCGGCGCTCGCCAAGGCCGTGCGGCGGGCCGCGTTCCAGGTCCACACCGGGGGGAGCTGAGCGCTCCGCGGGGGGTGCGTGATTCGGCTACGGGCCGGCCGTGGCTGGTCGCGCAGTTCCCCGCGCCCCTTACGGGGCCCAGGGCGCGGGCGGGACCAGTGGTCTCAGGCCGTTATCTCCGGGGCGTATGTGCCGAAGCTCCAGATGTTGCCCTCGATGTCGCGGGCCATGTAGTCCCGGGAGCCGTAGTCCTGGTCTGTCGGGGGCATCAGGATCTCCGCGCCGTGGGCGACGGCCTGTTGGTGGTGTGCGTCGATGTCGTCCACGACGACGTACACCCCGGTGTGCGTCGAGCCCTTCATGGCCTCGTCGAAGCGGCCGCCGGTGCCTCGGGAGCCGAGCATCACCGCGCCGTTGCCCTGCACCAGCTCGGCGTGCAGGACCTTGCCGTCCTCGCCCTCGTACACCGAGGCCTCGCTGAAGCCGAAGGCCTCCGTGAGCTGTTTGATCGCCGCCTTCGCGTCCGTGTACAGCAGTGTCGGGTAGATGCTCGGGCGCCCGCCGTCCGTGCCTGCCATGCCGATCACTCCCTCTGGTCCCGGTGCCGGAACATCGCCTGAATGTGACCTGCTCCACAGTCTTGCACCCGGCACTGACAACGCCCTGCCGAGCCGGATCCGAGCGGCCCCGACGGGGATTGGCTGGTCACCGCCACCTCCCACAGAGCCGTCCGCTGGCACCGGGCCCTGCCGGGCGCCGCCGACTGGCTCGCGGTCCACGGCGGTGCCGGAGTGCTGCGGACCCTCGACCTCGACCGGGGGATGCTCGCCGTCGTCACTGCGCGGCGCGTCGAGGACGGTGACCTGCGCTGGGTGGTGCCCGCCCGCAGGGGCTGCGTCTTCGCACCCGTGCGGGCGGTACGGCGCGAAGCGGTGCTCCTGGTCGCGCAGCCCTGCCCGGGAAGGGCCTGGACCGACCAGCTGATCGCGGTGGACGGTCGCGGCCGGATCACCCCGCACCGCACCCCGCCGGGGCAATGAGCGTCACACTTCCGAACACCCGCACGCAGAAAAAGTGGTTGCACCGCCCCGTTAGACTTGGCCCATGGCCATTCTCCTCGCGCACTAGACGGCGTGAACGATCCCAGCCGCCCACCCCGTCATCAACCCTGCCCAGGAGTCTGTCCGTGATTTCCGCCTCCGGTGTCGAGCTCCGTGCCGGCGCCCGCGTCCTCATCGAGTCCGCGACCTTCCGCATCACCAAGGGCGACCGCATCGGCCTGGTCGGCCGCAACGGCGCCGGCAAGACGACCCTCACCAAGGTCCTCGCAGGCGAGGGCGTCCCCGCCGGAGGCACCGTCACCCGCTCCGGCGAGGTCGGCTATCTCCCGCAGGACCCGCGCACCGGCGATCTCGACATGCTGGCCAGCGACCGCGTCCTGTCCGCACGCGGCCTGGACACCCTGATCCGCAAGATGCGCGAGAACGAACAGCGCATCGCGAACGGCTCGGGCGCCACCCGCGAGAAGGCGATGCGCCAGTACGAGCGCCAGGAGACGGAGTTCCTCACCAAGGGCGGATACGCCGCCGAGGCCGAGGCCGCCACCATCGCCGCCGCGCTCAACCTGCCCGACCGGGTGCTCGGCCAGCCCCTCCATACGCTCTCCGGCGGTCAGCGCCGCCGTATCGAGCTGGCCCGCATCCTCTTCTCGGACGCGGACACCCTGCTCCTCGACGAGCCGACGAACCACCTCGACGCCGACTCGATCGTCTGGCTGCGCGACTACCTCAAGACCTACCGCGGCGGCTTCATCGTGATCTCCCACGACGTCGACCTGGTCGAGACGGTCGTCAACAAGGTGTTCTATCTGGACGCCAACCGCGCCCAGATCGACGTCTACAACATGGGCTGGAAGCTCTACCAGCAGCAGCGCGAGGCCGACGAGAAGCGCCGCAAGCGCGAGCGGCAGAACGCCGAGAAGAAAGCCTCCGCGCTCCACTCGCAGGCCGACAAGATGCGCGCCAAGGCCACCAAGACCGTCGCCGCCCAGAACATGGCCAAGCGCGCGGACAAGCTCCTCGCGGGCCTTGAGGCCGAGCGGAAGTCCGACAAGGTCGCCAAGCTGCGCTTCCCCGAGCCGTCCCCCTGCGGCAAGACCCCGCTGATGGCCGAGGGCCTGTCGAAGTCGTACGGCTCGCTGGAGATCTTCACCGATGTCGACCTGGCCATCGACAAGGGCTCCCGCGTAGTCATCCTCGGTCTGAACGGCGCCGGCAAGACGACCCTGCTCCGCCTCCTCGGCGGCGCCGAGAAGCCCGACACCGGCCAGGTCATAGAGGGTCACGGCCTCAAGCTCGGCTACTACGCACAGGAGCACGAGACCCTCGACCCCGAGCGCACGGTCCTGGAGAACATGCGCTCCGCGGCCCCCGACCTGGACCTGGTCGAGGTCCGCAAGACGCTCGGCTCGTTCCTGTTCTCGGGCGACGACGTGGACAAGCCGGCCGGGGTCCTCTCCGGCGGCGAGAAGACCCGTCTCGCGCTCGCCACCCTCGTGGTGTCGTCCGCGAACGTCCTCCTCCTCGACGAGCCGACGAACAACCTCGACCCGGCCAGCCGCGAGGAGATCCTCGGCGCCCTGCGCACCTACAAGGGCGCCGTCGTCCTCGTCACCCACGACGAGGGCGCCGTCGAGGCGCTCCAGCCGGAGCGGATCATCCTGCTGCCCGACGGCGTCGAGGACCTGTGGGGGTCCGACTACGCGGATCTGGTGGCCCTCGCCTGAGCCCGGCACTGAGCCCGGAACGGTCGGCACTGGGCCCGGAACGGCCCGCGGAAGCCGTCACCGGTGCTTGATCGAACCACTGATCCACTGCGTATGGATCATTCGGCTTATCCGTGATCCATCATCTGTGTGAGATCTCCTCGTACCGAGGTGTGTCCTACATCGATTTTCCGGCCGGGCCCCGCATTCCCAAGGGTCCGGCCGTCGCACGCCGCTGACCTGGCACTTCGTGGATGAACCCGTTCGGCCGTACGGACAGGCGCGCGCGGAATCCCGTATTCCGCTCATGGTGACGGGCTTCCATGACCCAAAGCTTGTGGCACCGACCTTGCCGAATGGGTGGCCAGGAAGCTCTTGAGGGGTGATCATGAGAAGTCCAGAGCGCACTTCCCATGAGGAGGCACGGGTGGCCGAGACTCTGAAGAAGGGCAGCCGGGTAACCGGCGCCGCGCGCGACAAGCTCGCGGCAGACCTGAAGAAGAAGTACGACTCCGGTGCGAGCATCCGGGCGCTGGCCGAGGAGACCGGCCGCTCGTATGGCTTCGTACACCGGATGCTCAGTGAGTCGGGCGTCACGCTCCGTGGGCGTGGCGGAGCGACGCGGGGCAAGAAGGCCGCGTCGGCCTGACGCCGGGCGGCTCCTCGTTCTCCGATGGTGGCCACCCGGTCGGTCGATTGACCGCCCGGGTGGTTACTGTGCAGTCACTTAAGGGTGTGCTCCTACGGCACCCGCTCTGACCGCACACATCGGAGGCGCCCCATGGCTTCGTTCGACCCGCTGCTCGACAAGGACGGCGTACGGCTCACCGTCGACGACGCGATCGCCACGGTGACGCTGGCCAACCCGGCCAAGCGCAACGCGCAGAGCCCCGCTCTGTGGCGGGCACTGGCCGAGGCGGGGCAGTTGCTGCCGGGCACCGTCCGTGTCGTCCTGCTGCGCGCCGAAGGCAAGTCCTTCTCCGCGGGGCTCGACAGGCAGGCGTTCACGCCCGAGGGGTTCGACGGCGAGCCGTCCTTCATCGATCTCGCGCGTCGTTCCGACGCCGAGCTCGACGCTGCCATCGCCGAATACCAGGAGGGTTTCACCTGGTGGCGACGGAGCGACATCGTGTCCATCGCCGCCGTGCAGGGGCATGCCATCGGGGCGGGCTTCCAGCTCGCACTCGCCTGTGACCTGCGCGTCGTCGCGGACGACGTGCAGTTCGCCATGCGCGAGACCAGCCTCGGGCTCGTGCCCGACCTGACGGGTACGCATCCGCTGGTGGGGCTCGTCGGGTACGCGCGAGCGCTGGAGATCTGTGCGACCGGGCGGTTCGTGCACGCCGAGGAGGCGCAGCGGACCGGGCTCGCGAGTATCGCCGTGCCCGCCGATCAGCTCGACGATGCCGCGCGTGATCTTGCGGGGGCGTTGTTGGCCGCGCCTCGGGATGCGCTGATCGAGACCAAGGCGTTGTTGCAGGGGGCGGTGCAGCGTACGTATGAGGATCAGCGGGTTGCCGAGCGGGCGGCTCAGGGGCGGCGGTTGAGGGACCTCGCGGGTGTGGGTGACTGAGGTCGTTCCGAGCGTGCGGGTGCGTGGGGGCTGAGTGCGCAGTTCCCCGCGCCCCTAAAGGCCTGGGGTCACCGCTGTTACCAAGGCAGCCACTGATGGGTGATCCGGTAGCGCCTCGGTGGCCCTTGTGCGGACTGCTCTCGCCACGTCCAGCGTGCGTGTGGACGCCCCAGCCTCGAAATCCACGCGGACATGGCGGCGGGGGAGGGACGCGGTGCCGGGGCGGGGTGCGATGTGGATCGCGGCCAAGTGGGTGACGCCGGGGACGGATCGTACGGCGGTGGCCACACGGGACCCGTCGGCGTCCAGCCGGAGGTCGGGGTCCCCAGAGCGTCCGTCGGACTCGGACTCGTCCTCGTCCGCCGTGCCCGGAGCCTCCTCCAGCAGGCCCGTCACCCGTAGGTCCACCTCCGTGACCGTCAGGCCCAGACGGTCCGTCGCCGCTGAGGTGAGCGCCGTTCGCAGGCGGGACGCGGTTGCCGGGAGAGGTTCCGCCGGTGTGGCCGCGAAATCCGCCGTGATGCGCAGGGGGCCCGGAGGCAGCGCGCTCGGCGGGGGCGGGACGGCCGGCTCCGGGGTGTTGTCCGGGTCGGTGAGGGCGAGGCGTACGGCGGTGAGGCGTACGCCCGGCACGTTGCGGGCCGCACGGCGCAGTACCGCGGTGGCCGCCGCCTCGGTGATCCACGCGCCGTCGTGCGGGCCCCCGAGGGGCAGCAGTCTGCCGAGGCCGAGCTGGTTTCTGACCGCCTGGGTCCATCGGTCCGCCGTCATTGCTCCAGCCTGCCGCATCCCCGGCGCGCGACCGGGCAACCCCACTTAGTGTGGGAAGGAGGCCAACCGAAAGGGACGTACGGCGATGAGCGACACGACTCAGCGGAACCGGCCGGAGACCCCCGAGGTCGAGCAGCCGGACGCGCAGCTCCGGAAGACCAGTGTGACCAAGCGTGGCGGTGGGGATCCGGCCACCCGGGGGCGTACCACCATCGCCGACGGCGTGGTCGAGAAGATCGCCGGGCTCGCCGCCCGTGACGTTCTCGGCGTGCACGCGATGGGCAGCGGTATCTCGCGGACCTTCGGCGCGGTGCGCGACCGGGTCCCCGGCGGCGGTTCGAAGTCCGCCACACGCGGTGTGAAGGCCGAGGTGGGCGAGGTGCAGACCGCGCTCGACCTGGAGATCGTCGTCGACTACGGCGTGTCCATCGCCGACGTCGCCCGTGACGTACGGGAGAACGTCATCGCGGCCGTCGAGCGTATGACCGGGCTTGAGGTTGTCGAGGTCAACATCGCGGTCAGTGACGTCAAACTGCCGGAGGAAGAGGACGAGGAACCGGAGTCCAGGCTCCAGTGACGCGGTGCCGGTGATCCGTCGGTGCTCGCCGGTGACCTGCCCCTGTCCGTCAGTGACCTGCTGAGGAGTGCACCATGAGCTGGGCCGTGATCGGCATGATCGCCGGAATGGCGCTGGGCTTCGCCGGGTACTTCGGCGGGTTCGGTGCCTTCCTTCTGGTGGCGGCGCTGGGCGCCATCGGCTTCGTCGTGGGCCGGTTCCTCGAAGGGGACCTGGACCCCGCCGACTTCTTCCGCACCCGCGGTACCCGCGACGACCGGCGGCGGTGACGCGCGTGTCCGGTGAGTCCACCGCGGCCGGGGAGGCCGGTGAGCCCGCCGGGCCCCGCGCGGTCGTCCGGCCCGGCAGCCCCGGCCGGACCGTCGCGGCGGCCGACCGGGGCGCACTCCGGATCGCCGACCGGGTCGTCGCGAAGATCGCCGCACACGCGGCGCGCGAGGCCCTCGGCGTGCTGCCGCCCGACGCCGTGCCCCCGCACGCAACCGTGATCGTCCACCACGAAGTCGCCCGTGTCAGGGTCAGTCTCGAACTCGACTATCCCTCCGACATCGGTGGCCAGTGCGCTGCCGTGCGTCACCAAGTGGTTCAGCGGGTAGAGGCGTTGGCGGGAATGGAAGTGCCCGAGGTCGGCGTCCAGGTGGAGCGGCTGCACTCGGCGCAGACGCGCGGCGCGGCACAGGGGAGGACGCAATGAGCGAGTCGCAGGGCTCCGAGAGCACGCAGCACCTGCCCGTCATCGAGAAGGCGGTCGAGAGCGAACTCGGCCAGTCCGCCTCCGCGGCGGACTACAAACCCCTGCCCGTCCTCGAAGAGGCCGACGACGCGGAAGGCCGCTTCTGGTCGGCCCGCCGCGTCCCCGCGGGCATCCTCGCGCTGCTGCTCGTGGCGGGCGCGGGCCTCCTGCTGTACGACGTCGCCGCGGTCCGCGCCGACCGGCCCGCCATGCACTGGCGCAGGTCCCTGGCCCACGAACTCGCCGAGCGCCCCCTCGACGACACCTGGGTCCTCGTCGGCGCGGCCGTCGCGACGGCCCTCGGCGTCTGGCTGCTCGTGCTCGCCGCGACACCGGGCCTGCGGGACGTCCTGCCGATGCGCCGCGCCCACACCGACGTACGGGCCGGTCTCCACCGGGGCGCCGCCGCCATGGTGCTGCGCGACCGGGCCATGGAGGTGTCCGGCGTGCGGTCGGTGCGGGTCCGGGTGGGGCGCAGGAAGGTCGACGTCCGCGCGGTGTCGCACTTCCGTGAACTCGACGACGTACGCGCCGATCTGGACGCCACGCTCGCCGACGGCATCAGGGGGCTCGGGCTCGCCCGGCGACCCGCGCTGTCGGTGCATGTCGCGCGGCCGGGACGGAAGGGATGAGCTCGATGCTGAGGATCGTGAACAGGGTGCTGCTGGGCCTCGCGGGCCTGCTCCTCGTCGTGTTCGGCGGCTCCGCGCTGGCCGTCGGCCTCGGCGCGGACCCGCCCTCGTGGTGGATCCACGACGGAGAGCACGACGTGCTGCTGAGCGACGCGGACCGGGCGCGGTGGCGCGACGACGGCTGGTGGTGGCCCACGGTCATCGCCGTACTTGCCGTGACCGTGCTGCTCGCCCTGTGGTGGCTCACGGCCGTACTGCGGCGGCGCCGGCTCGCCGAGGTGCTCGTCGACACCGGCGACGGCGAGGGCGCGCTGCTGCGGGGCCGGGCCCTGGAGGGCGTACTGGCCGGAGAGGCGGGCGCGTTGGACGGGGTCGAGCGGGCCCAGGTGTCACTCACCGGACGCCGCACGGTCCCCGAGGCACGCGTCCAGCTCCTCCTGGAACCCCACGCCGACCCCGGCGACGCCCTCCACCGCCTGACCACAGAGGCCCTGGCCCACGCGAGAGACTCGGCAGGCCTGGCATCCCTCCCGGCGGAGGTCCGCCTGCGGGGGGTCAAGCACGGCGCGGAACGGGTCAACTAGCCCGCGCCCCTGACGCCCCTGAAAGCAGGGAGGCGCAGCCTCCCGCTTTCCAGGGGCGCGGGGAACTGCGCGACAAGCCCCCACGCACCCGCAGCCACACAACAACCCCGCCGTTCAGAACCCGTGCCGAGCCCCACCATCAACAGGCACCATGATCCCCGTCAGATAAGAGGCAGCCGGAGACAACAAGAACGCGGCCGTCCGACCGAACTCCTCAGGCGTCCCGTACCGCCGCAACGGAATCCGCGCCTCGTTCGCGGCCCGCGCCGCCTCCGGATCCGGCGCGTACCCGTCCAGCTCGCGCACGCGATCCGTGTCGATCCGGGCAGGCAGCACCCCGACCACCCGGATCCCCCGCGGCCCGAGCTCGTCGGAGAGCGACTTGGCGAACCCCGCGAGACCGGGGCGCAGACCGTTGGAGATGGTCAGCCCAGGGATCGGCTCGTGCACCGAACCGGAGAGCACGAAGCCGATGACCCCGCCCTCGCCGAGCTCCGCGGCGGCCGCACGGGCCAGCCGGACCGCGCCCAGGAAGACGGACTCGAACGCCGACTGCCACTGCTCGTCCGTGTTGTCGGCGACGAACCCGGGCGGCGGGCCTCCGACGCTGACCAGGATGCCGTCGAAACCGCCGAAGCGCTCGCGAGCCGCCGCGATCAGGCTCTGCGGGGCGCTCGGGTCGGAGTTGTCCACGGCCACGCCGTGCGCGTTCGGGCCGAGCGCCGTCGCGGCCTCGGCCACCGTCTTCTCGTCGCGCCCGGTGATGATCACCTTCGCGCCGTCGCCGACGAGCTCACGCGCGGAGGCGTGGCCCAGGCCGCGCGTTGCTCCGGTGACGACGTAGACGCGGTCCTTCAGTCCAAGATCCATGGCCCTATCCTGCCCCCTCCTCATCCGGCCCTCCAGCCCCTCCCCGGTCCCCTTCCCCACCGAACAGGGCGAGGGCGGTGCCCACCAGGCCGATGTGGCTGAACGCCTGCGGGAAGTTGCCGAGCTGGTGGCCGGCCACGGGGTCGTACTCCTCGGCCAGCAGCCCCACGTCGTTGCGGAGCGCGACGAGCCGCTCGAACAGGTCGAGGGCCTCCTTCGTACGGCCCGTCAGGTGCAGCGCGTCCGCGAGCCAGAACGAACAGACGATGAACGAGCCCTCGTTGCCCGGCAGCCCGTCGATGGCCGTCGGGTCCGAGTCGTACCGGCGCACCAGGCCGTCGCGCGTGAGCTCCGCCCGGACCGCGTCCACCGTGCCGACCACCCGAGGATCGTCCGGCGGCAGGAAGCCGAGGCGGGGGATCAGCAACAGCGCGGCGTCCAGTTCGCGGGAGCCGTACGACTGCGTGAAGGTGTTGCGCTCCGGGTCGTAGCCGCGCTCGCACACCTCGCGGTGGACCTCGTCGCGCATCGCGCGCCAGCGGTCCACGTCGCCGCTCAGGTCCGGGTTCTCCTCCATTGTGCGGACCGTGCGGTCGGCGGCCACCCAGGCCATCACCTTCGAGTGCACGAAGTGGCGGCGCGGACCCCGGACCTCCCACAGCCCCTCGTCCGGTTCGCGCCACGCCGACCACAGGAAGTCCATCAGCGCCTGGCGCAGCCGCCACACGTGCGGCTTGGCGGGCAGTCCCGCGTGCTGCGCGAGAGTGAGCGAGTCGATCACCTCGCCGTACACGTCGAGCTGCGACTGCCGTACGGCATCGTTGCCGATCCGGACCGGCGCCGAGCCGCGGAAACCGGGCAGCCACGCCAGCTCGAACTCGGGGATCCGCCGCTCGCCCGCAAGTCCGTACATGATCTGCAGCTCCGCGGGGTCACCCGCGACCGCGCGCAGCAGCCAGTCGCGCCAGGCCGCCGCCTCCTCCTGGTAGCCGCACGCGAGCAGCGCGCCCAGGGTGAGCGTGGAGTCGCGCAGCCAGCAGTAGCGGTAGTCCCAGTTGCGTACGCCGCCGATCTCCTCGGGCAGTGACGTCGTCGGCGCGGCGACGATGCCGCCGCTGGGCGCGTAGGTGAGCGCCTTGAGCGTGATCAGGGAGCGGACGACGGCGTCCCGGTGCGGTCCGTCGTAGCGGCAGCGGGCCACCCACGCCCGCCAGTCGGAGAGGCTCGCGGCCAGCGCCTCGTACGGGTCGACGCGGGCGGGTCGCGGTTCGTGCGAGGGGTGCCAGGTCAGTACGAAGGCGACCCGCTCGCCCTCGGCGACCTCGAACTCCGAGTGCGTACCGAAGTCCTTGCCCCAGGTGCGCACCTCGGGCTCGGTGCGCAGCCACACCGAGTCCGGGCCCGCGACCGCCACCCGGTGGCCGTCGGACCTGCGCATCCACGGCACGATCGAGCCGTGGTCGAAGCGCAGCCGCAGTGTGCTGCGCACGGTGACCCGGCCCTTGACGCCTTCGACGATCCGTACGACGTCGGGGGCGCGGTCGCGCTGTGGCATCAGGTCGGTGACGCGTACCGTGCCGTCCTCGGTCTCCCACTCGGTGTCGAGTACGAGGGAGTCGGTGCGGTAGGCGCGCCGGGTGCAGACGTCCGCCCCCTTCGGCGCGATGCGCCAGTGGCCGTTCTCCTCGTCCCCGAGCAGTTTCGCGAAACAGGCCGCCGAGTCGAACCGGGGGAGACAGAGCCAGTCGATCGACCCGTCCCGTCCGACGAGGGCGGCGGTCTGGTGGTCGCCGATGAGGGCGTAGTCCTCGATGGATGGGTGCACTGTTGCCGGGTTCCCGGCGTTTATGGCGATCAACCCCGGCGAGGGATTGTTGTGCGGGTGCGGGTCGGTGGGGGCTGGGCGCGCAGTTCCCCGCGCCCCTGAAGGGGCGCCCCTTCACTCAGACCGTGGCCGGTTCTGCCTTCGGCTCTGTTTGTGCGGCGGCTGCCTCTGTCAGGTCTCGGCGTTCTCGGCGGACCAGGATGACCCAGCCGACGGGGACGCCCGCGGCGAAGAGCCACCACTGGATGGCGTACGCCATGTGGGGGCCGATGCCGCTGTGGTCGGGCTCCGGGATCAGTTCGGGGGTGTCGTTCTTCGGCTCCGGCGCGGTCAGCTCGACGTAGCCGCCGAGGACCTGCTTGCCGAGCGACTTCGCCTGCTGCTCGCTGTTGATCAGCATGACCATGCGGTCGGGGAGGCCGCGGACGTCCTTGATGCCGCTGTCGGCGGTCGTCTCGTCGGCCATCAGCCGGCCCGTGACGGTGGTCTCGCCCTTCGCGGGCGCGGGCACCTTCGGGAACTCGGTCTGCGCGCCGTCCGCGGGGATCCAGCCGCGGTTGACCATGAGGACCTTGCCGTCGTCCAGGACGAACGGGGTCAGTACGTGGAAGCCGACCTCTTCGTCGGAGTTGGTGCGGCGGCGGACGACGACCTCGTCCGTGGTGTCGAAGGTGCCCTTCGCGGTCACCCGGCGGTACAGGTCGTCACGCTCGATCGCCTTGCCCGGCGCGGTGAGCGACTCGGCGGGGACCGGCTTCGCGGACAGCGAGTCCGAGATCACCTTGTTCAGTGCGACCTTGTGCTCGTGCCGGTGCAGCTGCCAGAAGCCCAGCTCGATCATCGTCGGGATGAGCGCGAGCATGATGAGGGTGAGGATCACCCACTGCCGGGACAACAGGAAGCGGTACACCCCACGACCGTACAACTCGGTCATGGGGTGCTGAGCGGGAGGGGGTGGCTTGGAGGCGTGTGGTCGGGACAGGGCGGTTCAGACCTTGTCGATGATCCCCACCCGCCCCTCGGCGCGGGCGCAGTGGGCCCCGCAGTACCAGTGGCCCTCGACCTCGACGCCCTGGCCGATGATCTGGACGCGACAGTGCTCGCAGATGGGCGCCATGCGGTGGATGGCGCAGGAGAAGCAGTCGAAGACGTGCACCGCACCCTGTGCGTGCACCTCGAACGTCATGCCGTAGTCGTTTCCGCAGACCTCACAACGTGCCATGCGCCACAGGGTGGGCCGCCGGGGCGTCACGGGCGAGCGGTCGCCGGGCGAGTCGCTTCCCAATCACCCGTACGACCGGATGCCCGCGCCCCCGGCGTGCGCCCCCTACGGCAGACACTCCGCACCGCAGACGCTCCGCACGGCAGACGCTCCGTCACACCTTCGACGCCGGCTCCACGTCCCGCAGCAGCTGGCCGAACGCCGCCTCGTCGATGACCGGGGTGCCGAACTGGCGGGCCTTGACGACCTTGGACGTACCGGAGTCCGGGTCGTTCGTCACGAGGAGGCTGGTGAGCCGGGACAGGCTCGTCGCGACATGCAGTCCGGCCTCGACGGCGCGGTCCTCCAGGAGGTCGCGCTCGACCGAGGTGTCCCCGGAGAAGGCGATGCGCATGCCCTGCTTGAGCTGCTTGCCCGGTTCGTACCGCCCCGGGTTGGGATACGGGCAGGCGGGCCGCTTGCGCGAGGGGTGCCAACTCCCGGACGGATAGCCCCCCGACGAGTACCCGCCGGAGGAGTAGCCCCCGGACTGCCGGCCGATCCGCGGCGCCGCCCGGTCCGTCCACTCCGTCAGCGGCCGGCATTCGAGCAGCGGCAGCCGTACGCCCTCGCGCGCGGCGGCCCGCAGGCTCGGCCGGAACGCCTCGGCCAGCACACGCGCGTCGTCCAGCGCGTGGTGCGCGCGCTGCTGTACGACGCCGAAGTGCGCCGCGAGCGACTCCAGCTTGTGGTTGGCCAGCGGCAGTCCCAGCTCCTTGGACAGCGCGATGGTGCACAGCCGCTGACGGACCGGCGCCTCGCGCTCCGCGCGCGCGTACTCCCGCGCGATCATCGACCAGTCGAACACCGCGTTGTGCGCGACGAGGACGCGGCCGTCGAGCCGGGACGCGAACTCCTCGGCGATCTCCGGGAACAGGGGCGCCCCTTCGAGCACGTCACTCGTCAGACCGTGGATCCACACAGGGCCCGGGTCCCGCTCCGGGTTGACCATCGTGTACCAGTGGTCCTCGACCTCGCCGCGCGCGTCCAGCCGGTAGACCGCGGCCGACACTATGCGGTCGTCGCGGGCCAGTCCTGTGGTCTCCACGTCGACGACCGCGTACCCCTGCGGATAGGCGGCCGGCCACGGGGTGGTGGACGGTGCGGTCTGATGGTCTTCGAGCATGGTCACTGAGGATAAGGGGCGCGACTGACAGTCCTGTCCCCGGAGTCCGGGCCCGGGCCGGTTCCGGAGTCCGACTCCCCGTCACGAGCCCCCGCCAACAGCCCGGCCACCAGCGCCTTCACGGAGAGGGTGAACAGCTTCTCCGTGTCGATGGCCCGCGCGAGGGTGCGGGCGAGCGCCGGGTCCTCCTCCGCCGTACGCGCCCCCCACAGCTCCTCCTCGCCGGGGTGCTGCACCGGGGCACGCTCACGGTTGCGCTCGACCAGTACGTGCCCGACGACCTGGAACTGCACGGCCCGTACGACATCGGCGGCACGGGCCCCGCGCAGTCCAGCCGCGTGCACCTCGTGCGCCAGGGCCTGCTGTGCGGGCAGGAACATCCGTTCCGTCAGGCCGCGTTCGTGCACCATCGCGACGAGGTGCGGATGGTCGCGCAGCCGCCGGCGCAGGGCGCGTGCCACGGACACGATGCGCCCCGCCGGGGTGCGCCCGGCGGGCCGGATCTCGCCCAGCTCGGAGACAGTGCGCTCGACGAGCGCGTCGAGCAGCGACTCGCGGTTGCCGACGTGCCAGTAGATCGAGGTCACCGCCGTGCCCAGCTCGGCGGCGAGCTTCCGCATCGTCAGCGCCTGGGGACCATGCTGCTTCACCAGGTCCGCGGCGGCGGCCAGGACCTCCTCGCGGGTCAGTGCCGGTCTTGCCATGACGCCCCCAAATCCCTGTGGCGCACGAGTATTTACCCTTCGCGAGGTCTGCTGTAACTGTGTTACAGGTGACGGCCCATCAGAGAAGGACGGTCGGAGAAGGGCGGTACGACATGGCACGCGTACGGTACGGCGCGCGGACCGAGGCGGAGATCGGCGCCGCGCGCACCGCGAGCTCCCGGCTCCCCGACATCTGGTCCACCGGTGTGGTGGCCCTCTGGGAGAGCGACCCGGACGCGGTCGCGGCGGTCCTGCCGCCACCGCTCAAACCCACCGGGCGGCCCCTGGTCCGGGTGAACATCAGCAAGGTCGATCTGCCCGGATACCCCCTGGGCGCGGGCTCGTTCGCGGTCGCCGCCGCGCACGACGGGGTCGAGGGCTGGTATCCGCTCGTCATGCCGATGACCCACGAGCGTGCCCTCATCGGCGGACGCGAGGTCTTCGGGGAGCCCAAGAAGCTCGGCGAGGTGACGGTCGAGCGTGACGGTCTCGTCGTACGGGCTGCCCTCGCGCGGCACGGCATCGAGTTCGTGGAGGTGCGCGGCGCGGTCAGCGGGGCACTGCCCCTGCCGGCGCCGACACAGAAGACCGACTTCTACTTCAAGTTCCTTCCGGCGGTGGACGGTTCGGGCTTCGACGCCGACCCCGTACTCGTGCACTGCGTGCGCAACGAGAAGGTGCGCAGGCTGGAGCGGATCACCGGTGACGTCGTCCTCCGGGAGTCCATGTACGACCCGGTCGCCGACCTCCCCGTACGCGAACTCGTCGGGATCACCCTCGGCGAGAAGACGACCGACCAGAAGGGCAGGGTCGTCGAACGGGTCAGCGGGCAGGCCCTGTTGCCGTACATCCACCAGCGCTACGACGACCCGCAGCAGATTCTCGACGGGCCGCCCGAGGGGAGCACCTGAATGGAACTCAGGGCGGGACAGGTCGCCGTCGTCACCGGAGCCGCGAGCGGCATCGGACTGGCCATGGCACGGCGGTTCGCGGCCGAGGGGCTGAAGGTCGTCCTCGCCGACGTCGAGGAGGGCGCCCTGGAGAAGGCCGCCGCGGGACTGCGCGAGGACGGGGCCGTGGTGCACGCGCGCGTGGTCGACGTCGGCCAGCGCGAGGAGGTCGTCGCGCTCGCCGAAGAGGCGTACGAGAGGTTCGGTGCCGTGCACGTCCTGTGCAACAACGCCGGAGTCGGCTCGGGCGCCGAGGGCCGCATGTGGGAGCACGACCCGAACGACTGGAAGTGGGCGTTCGCGGTCAACGTCTGGGGCGTCTTCCACGGCGTCCAGGCCTTCGTACCGCGGATGCTGGCGGGCGGCGAGCCGGGCCATGTCGTCAACACCTCGTCCGGCGACGGCGGCATCGCGCCCCTGCCCACCGCCTCCGTGTACGCCGTCACCAAGGCGGCCGTCGTGACGATGACCGAGTCGCTGTACGCGCACCTGAGGGCCGAGCACGCGCGCGTGGGGGCCTCCGTGCTCTTCCCGGGGCCCCACATGCTCCGTACCGGACTGTGGGAGTCGCACCGCAACCGGCCCGACCGGTACGCGAAGCAGAAGCCTCGCAGGACCCCCTACCGCAGCCTCGACCAGTGGGAGGCCGCGATGAGGGAGGCGGGGAAGGACGTGCGGTTCACGCCGGTCGAGGAGGTCGCCGACTTCGTGGCGGACGGCATCCGGGCGGACCGCTTCTGGCTGCTGCCCGACAGCGAGCACAGCGACGCGCAGATCCGGGCGCGCTCGCGGTCGATGCTCGACCGCGCCGACCCGGCGTACCTGGAGAACTTCATTCTGGACTGAGGACCGGACGGACCACTGAGGACCGGACTGAGGAGCCGCACATGGCCTCGACGACAGAGCCCTACCTGATCATCTCCTCCGACTGCCACGCCGGGCTGCCCACCGAGGAGTACCGGCCCTATCTGGACGCCCGTTTCCACCGGGACTTCGACGAGTTCCTCGCGGGCCGCGACCGCCGCCGCGAGGAGATGACACGGCTCGGCATCCGCAACGAGGCGTTCGCGAGCAAGTGGTTCCAGGACAACGAGGAGGGCCTGCGCGGCGGTTGGGACTCCGCGCAGCGGCTCAAGGAGCTGGACTGCGACGGAGTGGCGGCGGAGGTCGTCTTCCCCGACGCCGACGCGGTCGACAGCCAGACGGCCGCGCCCTTCGGAGTGGGCCTCGGCCTCTCCGGCGACCAGGACCCGGAGTTGGGAATGGCGGGCGCGCAGGCGCACAACCGCTGGCTGGCCGACTTCGTGGGCGAGAACCCCGAACGCCACTGCGGAGTCGCCCTGTTGCCCGTCACGGCCCCCGTCGAGCGGGTCGTCGCCGAGGTGTACCGCGCCAAGGAGTCGGGCCTCGGCGCCCTCATGATCCCCTCCATGTGGGTCGACAAGGAGCCGTACCACGACCGCCGTTACGACCCCGTGTGGGCCGCGGCGGCGGAGTGCGCCATGCCGGTCATGACGCACTCCGGGGCGGCGCCCCGCCACGAGTACGGCGACCACCTCGGGATCTATGTGAGCGAGGTGACCTGGTGGCCGGCCAGGCCGCTGTGGTTCCTGCTCTGGTCCGGTGTGTTCGAGCGCCACCCCGGGCTCAGGTTCGGTGTGGCGGAGTCGGGTTGCTGGTGGCTGCCGAACCTCCTGTGGTTCATGGACCGGCTCTACCTGGGCGCGCACGGCGGAAAGAAGCTGTCCCCCTTCGCGGAGCTGACGCGCCCGCCGCACGAGTACCTGGACCGCCAGGTCTTCATCTGCGCGACGAACACCAAGCGCCGCGAACTCGCCCAGCGGTACGAGATCGGCGTCGACAACATCCTCTGGGGCAGCGACTTCCCGCATCCCGAGGGGACATGGCCCGACACGCGCGCGTGGCTGTCGCGCACCTTCCACGACATCCCGGTGGCGGAGACGCGCCGCATGCTGGGCCTGGCGGCTGCGGAGGTCTTCGGCTTCGACACCGGGAAACTGGCCCCGCTCGCGCGGCGCATCGGCCCGACCCCGGCCGAACTCGGCCAGTCCGAGGACCAGTCGGCCGTCGAGGCGTCCTGGGCGCGCTCGCGCGAGGTGGGCCGGCACTGGCTGACGGACCATGACTTCCCGGCCCTGGGGGTGACCCCGTGAACGCCGGGAACGCGAACCCCGTGGGCGAGAACCTGGTGAGCGACGACCGCTACACCGTCATCTCGGCCGACTGCCACGCGGGAGCCGATCTCCTCGACTACAAGCCGTACTTGGCGGGTCGGTTCCACGAGGAGTTCGACGCCTGGGCGGCCACGTACGTCAATCCGTACGAGGACCTGATGGCCGACACGGCCGACAAGAACTGGAACTCGGAGCGGCGGCTCGCGGAGCTGGAGCAGGACGGGATCGTCGCCGAGGTCGTCTTCCCGAACACCATCCCGCCGTTCTTCCCCTCGGGTTCGCTGATGGCGCCCGCGCCGACGGCCGAGGAGTTCGAGCGGCGCTGGGCGGGACTGCGGGCCCACAACCGCTGGCTGGCGGACTTCTGTTCGGCCGCCCCGGGCCGGCGGGCGGGTGTCTTCCAGATCCTTCTGAACGACGTCGAGGAGGCGGTGAAGGAGATCAGGTGGGCGGTCGGCGCGGGGCTGCGGGGCGGCCTGCTGCTGCCCGGCACGCCACCGGGCAGCGGGCTGCCCGAGCTGTACTCGTCGGCGTACGACCCGATCTGGACGGTCTGCGAGGAACTGGGCGTGCCCGTGAACCACCACGCGGGCTCGGCCTCCCCGCCGCTCGGCGAGGAGCCCGCGGCCCGGGCCGTCTTCATGGTGGAGACGACATGGTTCTCGCACCGCGCGCTCTGGCACCTGATCTTCGGGGGCGCCTTCCGCCGCCATCCCGGTCTGAAACTCGTGCTGACCGAGCAGGGTTCGGGCTGGATACCCGGGGTGCTCGACATGCTGGACTACTACCATGGACGGCTGGTCGCGGCGGCGACGAAGGCGTCCACGGCCGAGTCCAAGTTCGGTGCCGGGCTTGCCGCTTCGATGGGCAAGGGCCCCTCGGAGGTCTGGCGGGACAACTGCTTCGTCGGCGCCAGTTTCATGCGCCCGCACGAGGTGCCGCTCCGCGACCGCATCGGCCTCGACAAGATCATGTGGGGCAGTGACTACCCGCACGACGAGGGCACGTACCCGTACTCCCGCGAGGGCCTGCGGATCGCGTACGCGGGCCTTCCCCGCGCGGAGATCGCCGCGATGGTCGGCGGCAACGCGGCCCGCGTGTACGGCTTCGACCTCGGCCTCCTCGACCCCATCGCGGCGAAGGCCGGCCCGACCGCCCAGGAGATCGCCGAACCACTGGGGGAGCCGCCGGCCGACGCGACGAGTCCGGTGTTCGCGCGGGGAGGGTCGGTACGGGTCTGGTGACGTCCCGGGTGCGATGCTCCCGCATGTGACGGAACCGACGCATGACGAGGCCCATGACGAGGCCCATGACGAGGCCCACGGCGGGGCGCTGGGCGAGCGGCTGAACTGGCTGCGGGCGGCCGTTCTCGGTGCCAACGACGGCATCGTGTCCACCGCGGGCCTCGTCGTCGGTGTGGCCGGGGCGACGGACGACCGCGCGGCCCTGCTGACGGCGGGCCTCGCGGGTCTGCTCGCCGGCTCCATGTCGATGGCCGCGGGGGAGTACGTCTCCGTCTCCACCCAGCGGGACTCGGAGAAGGCCGCCCTCGCCGCGGAGAGACGGGAGCTGCGGGACCAGCCGGAGGCGGAACTGGAGGAGCTCACCGAACTGCTGGAAGAACGGGGACTCTCGCGGGACGTGGCCCTGGAGGCGGCGCAACAGCTCACGGAACGGGACGCGCTGAAGGCCCACGCGCGCGTGGAGCTCGGCATCGACCCGGACCAACTGGCGAACCCGTGGCACGCGGCCTGGGCCAGCTTCCTGGCATTCACCGCCGGGGCGCTGCTCCCGCTGCTGGCGATGGTGCTGCCTCCCGCCTCCTGGCGCCTGGCGGTCACCGTGGTCTCGGTCCTCGCCGCCCTTGTCCTGACCGGCTGGGCCAGCGCCCGCCTGGGCGCAGCGGACCCGGGCCGGGCGGTGCTGCGGAACGCGGCCGGCGGGGCGTTGGCGATGGCGGTCACCTATGGGGCGGGGGCATTGCTGGGCGCGGCGGGGGTGTGATGGTCATGACCTGGGGTCGAGGCGCTCGCACAGGGGGCCGGGCCGCACGGCTCCTTGGTGGAGATCGCCAAGAAGCAAGCGCATACCGCCGGTAATACTTGTGGGTAACAACGTCTAGCCGCGGTCCACCAGCGGTTCTACGGTGCTTGCATGCCGAACCTGCCCGATGTCGTGCTGTGGTCGATACCCGCGTTTGTGCTGCTCACCGTGATCGAGGTGGTGAGCGTCCGGATCCATCCGGACGAGGATGCCGCGGGGTACGAGACGAAGGACGCCGCCACGAGTGTCGGCATGGGTCTGGGGAGTCTGGCCTTCGACCTTCTGTGGAAGATCCCGATCGTCGCCGTCTACACGGCGATATATGAGCTGACACCACTGCGCGTGCCCGTCCTGTGGTGGACCGTGCCACTGATGTTGCTGGCGCAGGACTTCTTCTACTACTGGTCGCACCGCGGACATCACGTGATCCGGATCCTCTGGGCCTGTCACGTCGTGCACCACTCCAGCCGGAAGTTCAACCTCACCACCGCGCTGCGCCAGCCCTGGACGACCTGGACCGTGTGGCCGTTCTACGTCCCGCTCATCGCGCTCGGCGTCCATCCGGCCGCGCTCGCGTTCTGCTCGTCGGTGAACCTCGTGTACCAGTTCTGGATCCACACCGAGCGCATCGACAAGCTGCCCCGGGCCTTCGAGTTCGTCTTCAACACGCCCTCGCATCACCGCGTCCACCACGCCTCCCAGGGCGGCTATCTGGACCGTAACTTCGGCGGGATCCTGATCGTCTGGGACCGGCTCTTCGGGTCGTTCGTCCCTGAGACCGAGCGGCCGGTGTACGGGCTGACCAAGAACATCGACACGTACAACCCGATCCGGGTCGCCACCCACGAGTACGCCGCCATCGCCAGGGACCTGCGGGCCGCGGGGAGTTGGCGGGAGCGGGCCGGGCGGATGTTCGGGGGGCCGGGGTGGCAGCCGGTGCCGTCGTCCGCGGCGGCTTCGGAGCGAGCCACCTCTTCGGAGAAGGCCATCGCGTCCCAGGAGACGCCCCTCGCGTCCCACGAGGAGCCCCTGGCATCCCAGGAGAAGCCCGTCACGGAGCCGGAGCCCGCCGCGTGAACGCGCGCCACGCGCGCGTGCTGCTCGGCGCCCTCGGCCTGGTGACGGTCGTGGATCTCGTCTCCCTGGCCGCCGGGTACGAGACCGGCCACACGGCGGCCAAGCCCCTCCTGATGCCCCTGCTCGCCCTCTACGCGCGCGTGTGCGGCGGACCCCGGCTCCTCGTCGCCGCGCTGCTCTTCGGGTGGGGCGGAGACGTCCTGCTCCTGTTCGACGCCGAGCCGGCCTTCCTCGCCGGGATGGCGTCCTTCGCGGCGGGCCATGTCTGCTACCTGCTGCTCTTCCGGCAGACCACAGCACTCGCCGGGAAACAGCCTCCACGCGCGCGTGGCACCTGGCTCACGGCAGCCGCGTACGCCCTCGCCCTCGTCACCACGGTCGTCCTCCTGTGGCCGGGTCTCCCGGCCGACCTCCGCGTCCCCGTCGCCGGCTACAGCCTGCTGCTGACCGCGATGGCGTACAGGGCCACGCGGCTCGGGCTTCTCGCGGGCGTCGGCGGGGCGCTGTTCATGCTTTCGGACACCCTCATCGCGACCGGCGTCGCCGACTGGCCACAGCTTCCGCGGCCCGACTTCTGGATCATGATCACGTACATCGCGGCACAGTATCTGCTGGCCAGAGGGGTGCTGGGGGCCCTCGGCGCGCAGCCCGCACGCCCGGCGACGTACCGTGAGAGGCGCACCCTCACCACCTGAGCAGGAAGCAGGATCCAGCCATGCGCGCCACCACCATCCACGCCCCGTTCGACATGCGGGTGGAGGACGTGCCCGACCCGGTGGTGCGGAATCCGGGTGACGCCGTGGTGCGGGTGCTGCGCTCCTGCGTCTGCGGCAGCGACCTGTGGGCGTACCGCGGAGAGTCGGCGCGGCGGCCGGGCCAGCGGATCGGGCACGAGTTCCTCGGGATCGTCGAGGAGACCGGTACCGAGGTGACCGGAGTCAGGCGCGGCGACCTCGTCGTCGCGCCCTTCATGTGGTCCGACGGCGTGTGCGACCACTGCCGCGAAGGGCTCACCACGTCCTGCGAGCACGGCGGTTTCTGGGGCTCGGTCGGGTCCGACGGCGGGCAGGGCGAGGCCGTGCGCGTCCCGTTCGCCGACGGCACGCTCGTCGCGCTGCCCGCCGAGGCCGCCTCCGACGACCGTCTGCTGGCCGCCCTTCTGACGCTCTCCGACGTCATGGGGACCGGCCACCACGCGGCACTCGGCGCGGGCGCCCGCGCGGGAGCCACGGTCGCCGTCGTGGGTGACGGCGCAGTGGGCCTGTGCGCCGTGCTGGCGGCCAAGCGGCTCGGCGCCGACCGGATCGTCGCGCTGGGCCGCCACGAGGCCCGTACGGACATCGCACGGCGTTTCGGAGCCACCGACGTCGTCGCCGAGCGCGGGGACGCGGCCGTCGAGGCGATACGCGAACTCACCCGCGGCCAGGGCGCGCACGCCGTCGTCGAGGCCGTCGGGACGGAACAGTCCATGCGGACCGCCGTGAACATCACCCGTGACGGCGGTGCGATCGGCTTCGTCGGCGTTCCGCACGGCAGCGGCACCGGCCTCGACCTGAGCGTCATGTTCGACCGGAACATCGCCCTGCGCGGCGGGGTCGCGCCCGTCCGCACGTACATCCCGGAGCTGCTGCCCGACGTCCTCGACGGGACCATCGACCCGTCGCCCGTCTTCGACCTGACCGTCGGTCTGGAAGGCGTGCCGGGCGGCTACAAGGCGATGGATGAGCGCACCGCGCTCAAGGTCATGGTCGCCAACTGACCCGTCGGCCCGCGGAAAGGGTCACCAGCGGATCGGCACCGGCACCGCGGTGAGCACCGCCGAGACCGCGACCACCATGCCCAGGACCACGACCTCCGCGCGCGCGGGGGAGTAGGCGGTGAGCGGATCGGCCGCCCGGCGCAGCCGGTGGCGGGCCCACAGGGCGAGGACGGCGACGGCGACCACGAGGAGCACCTTGGCGAGCAGGGTGCGTCCGTACGCCGTCGTCGTCAGCTGTTCCAGGACCGTGCCGGGCGGCATCCTGCGCAAGGTGCTGCACACGCCCGTCGCGGTGATCGCGGCGAGCAGAACGGCCGCCACGCGCGCGTAGAGGCCCAACAACGCGACGCCCTCCCCAGGGGCCGTGTTCCGCCACCGGTGGAGCGTGCGCAGGACATACAGCAGCCCGCCCGCCCACAGGGCCGCGCACGTCACATGAACGAGTGTCAGACCGGAGCCGATCAGCGGGCTCTGCTCCGTGGTGGGGTGGGCGCGCAGCGCCTCCGCGACGGCGACCGCCGCCAGCGGCCACACCTGGTTGCCCGGGCGGCGCGACAGGGCGCACAGGCCCATCACGACGAACGCGTTGACCTCCAGCAGCGCGAGCGCGCCGTCCCGGGTCTGGTAGAGACCGCCGATGTCCATGTCGGAGAGGCTGCGCGGCACCAGGTTGCCGGTGGCCACCACCGAGGCGAGACCGAGCGCGGCGACGAAACCGGCGGCGGCCGCGGCCGGGGCCCAGCTGCGTGGCGCGTCCTCCATCGGCGCGCCCGGCACCCTGCGGGCCAGCCGGGCGACGAACAGCTCGCCCGCCGAGACGCACACCGCGGCGAACAGGACCGTCCGCAGGAGCGCGATCCCGCGTATGCCGGGAGCGGAGGCCTCTCCCGTGCCGCGCAGCGCGGTGGGCGGCCCGAGGAACGGGATCAGCGCGGCCAGGGCCACCAGGACGAGGACGGCGACGGAACGCCGCACGACGGCCGCGCTCACCCGGGGCGCGCCCGCCTCGCCACCCGTGTCGGCAGTCGGTCTTATCGAACTCACCTCAAGATCTTCACCAGCCGTCCAGGTCCGGGCAAGTCCTGGCAAACAACTGGCGGAACGGTATTCCGCTCACGCACACGACATTCCGCCCATCCATACGCGCCCGACCGCCCACCCGACTCAGACCCAGCGCGGCGAATCCGCACCCCAGCGCCCCGGCGGCCGCGACCAGTCGCCCGGCCCGCCCACGAAGGAGACCGGCGGCACGGCGTACCGCAGCCGCCCCAGCGCACTGTCCGCCTCCGCGAGCCAGGGCGCCGGATCGCCGTACCAGGCCCCGGCCGAGCGGGAATCGCTGTACACCGGTGAGCCGGAACCGCCGTACGAGCCCTCACGCGAGCCGGAGGCGTTAGCCGTCGCCTGACCCGACCCGGAGGCGTCAGTCGTCGACCCACCCGAGCCGCAGGCGTCCCCCGTAACCCCACCCCGCTCAGCCCCGCCCATCAGCCAGGCAGCCGTCCGAGCCAACGCCGGCCGGACGAACCGTGTCCCGCCCTCGTCCAGCCCCTCCGTGACCGCGCGCAGTACCCCGGCCGCCAGCAGATACCCCGTGCCGTGGTCGAGAGCCTGCGCGGGCAGTGCGCCGGGCTTCTCCCCGGATCCTTCAAGGGCCGCGATGCCGGTTGCCACCTGCACCAGGCTGTCGAACCCCCGCCGCCCGCCCCACGGCCCGTACGCTCCCCACGCCGACAACTGCCCCACCACGATTCCAGGCCGCCGCTCGGCCAGCGCCTCCGCGGAGAGCCCGAACCGGTCCAGGGCGCCCGGGCGGTAACCGGTCACGACCACGTCCGCCGAGGTGAGCAGTTCCTCGAAGACCTGCCGGTCGTGGCGGCCCGCCGTCAGGTCCAGCGTGGCGGACCGCTTCCCGAAGCCGGTGTCCGTGTGCTGGTCGGCGAGTTCGGGCAGCCCCGGCGGGTCGACGCGCAGGACGTCCGCGCCGAGCAGCGCCAGGGTCCGGGTCGCGACGGGCCCGGCGATGACCCGGGTGAGGTCGAGCACGCGCAGCCCCGCGGCGGGTAACAGCGGGTCGCCCGCGAGCGGCGGAAGACTCCGCGGGACGGCCGAGCCCAGCCGTCCGCGCTCGACGAGCGGCTGCCCGGCGACCGCTGCCCCCTGCTCGTGCCGTGCCCATTCCTCCGGGGTGCGCAGCGCGACGGCGAGGCCCCCGGCCGCGTACACCGCGCTCTCCACCTCCACGGACGGCCGCTCAGCCAGGCACGCGGCCACGGCCTCCACCGAGGCGTCGTCCGGCAGTCCCAGGGCGCCCAGCAGCCGCGCCCGGTGATGCGGGTAGTTCGCATGCGTGCGCACCCACCCGTCCGCCGTGCGCCAGAACCGCGACAGGGGCGCGAAGGTGACCGGCGCCCGCCCGTCGACGAGGAGATGCCGCTCGCTCACGAACGCCGTGGCGACGGCCCCGTCGTCGACGCGCACATCGGGCACGTCGACGAGCCCGGCCCGCCGCGCGCCCAGCTCGGCGGCGGCCAGCGCGCACGCGCCCACGCAGGCCCGCGCCAACTCCCGTACGGGCAGCCGTGCTTCCAGCGCGCCGGACCGTACGACGGTCGACAACCGTGGGACCAGCGCGGGATCCCCGCCCAGCGCGGCCCACGCGAACTCCGTGGTCGGTGCGTCGGAATGCGTCATACAGGCACTATGCAGGGTGTACGCGATCAACATGGGACGCGGTGTCCGGCCTGGGGCACGGCGTCCGGCAGGGGATGCGCCGCCCCGGACGCGCGAGAGCCGGGCGGCCCGTGGGCCACCCGGCTCGACTTCCTGATGGGGGATCAGCCCCCTTCAGGGATGCGCTACTTCGTCACCGCGTCCAGCGCGTCGGCGGTGCCCCAGCCGTAGAAGCCGTTGTAGTTCTTCGGCCCCTCGCAGATCGCGTCGACCTTGCCGTCGCCGTCGATGTCGTACGGCTTGGTGCACGGCGTGGCGTCGGCCTCCGCGTACAGCAGTGCCTTCACCTTGGCCGCCGAGGCGTGCGGGTGCGTCGACTTGATGAGCGCGGCGACGCCCGCGACGTGCGGGGACGCCATCGACGTACCGGCCATGTAGCCCCAGCTGCCGCCGGGCAGCGGGCCGAGGATCAGGCCGCTGGTGGCAGGCGGGGCCGGGGTCTGGAAGCGTGTCGAGTCGCCGCCGGGGGCAGCGATGTCGATGACGCCCAGGCCGTGGTTGGAGAAGGACGACTTGATGCCCTTCGCGCCGGTCGCCGCGACCGTGACGACACCCGGCAACTGGGTCGGGATGTCAAGACATTCCGACGGGTCGATGACGCGCTCCGAAGGAGTCGAGTCGTTCGGCGAGACCGGGTCGGTGATCTCGTCCGCGGAGAGGTCGTAGTTCTCGTTGCCCGCCGCCGCGACGTTGACCGTGCCCTTCTTCTCCGCGTACTTCGTCGCCCGGCTGATGGCCTCGACCAGCGCCTTCTGGTCCGGGTCGTTCTTGCAGTTGAAGTACCACGGGTCGGTGTAATAGCTGTTGTTCGTGACGTCCACGCCGTGCGTGGCCGCCCACATGAAGCCGCAGACGACGGCCTCCGTGTAGAAGAAGCCGGCCGTCGTGGAGACCTTGATGCCGGACACCTTCACGCCCGGCGCGACGCCCGTGACACCGATGCCGTTCTTGGCGGCCGCGATCTCGCCCGCGACATGCGTGCCGTGCGGGCTCTCGGCGGCGCTCGGCCGCCAGGCACCGTCGGTCGTGTCCGGCTTGCCCGACACGCAGTTGACCGAGGCGTCGCGGTCGAAGTTCGGCGCGATGTCGGGGTGCGTGTCGTCGACGCCGGTGTCGATCACGGCGACGGTGACCTTCTTGCTGCCGAGCGTCTTCTCGTGCGCCTTGTCCGCCTTGATGGCGGGCAGATCCCACTGCAGCGGCTCCAACGGGTCCTGCCCGGCCGCCGCCTCGACGTCCGCGACCTGCTCCGAGGTGAGCACCTTGGGGGTGCCGACGTCGGTCGTGGACTGCGCGGGCAGCGGCGCCGTGCGCGTCGAGCCCGCCGATTCCACTCCGCGCACCTTGCGGATGGTCTTGGCGAAGTCGGCGTTCGACGAGTGGACGACGATCACGCCGATCTTGTCGTACGACGTCACGATCGTGCCGCCGGCCCGGGCGATGGCCTTCTTCACCTGGGAGGAAGGACCGTGCCCGGCGCGGACGTTGACGACGTAGCTCAGCGGGGTGGCCTCCGCCGAGATCTTCGCCGCCGCGTCGGCGACACCGGCCGTGTCGGGGGCCGGGGCCGCCGAGGCGCTGACGTTCGGCAGGAAGGCGAGAGCCGTCGCCAGGGCCATACCCAGCGGGATGGCTATGACGCGGCGGGAGCGCGTCTGAGGCGCTGTCATGCTGTCTCCAGTTCGTTTCGCGAATACGTGCGGGCCGTGCGGGAAGTCCCGGGAAACGCGGACTACTTGACCGCCTTCAGCGCGTTCACGATGCCGAAGCCGTAGAAGCCGTTGACACGCTTGCCGCCCTCACAGTTGGCGTCCTGCGTGCCGTTGCCGTCCTGGTCGTACGAGTCCGGGCAGCCCGGGTTGTCGGCCTGGGCCTTCAGCAGCGCCTGCAGCTGGGCCGGGCTCGCCCACGGGTGCTCGGACTTCAGCAGCGCGGCGACACCCGCGGCGTGCGGCGAGGCCATCGAGGTGCCCTGCAGGAAGCCGTACTGGTTGTTCGGCATCGTGGAGAGGATGCGGCCGTTCTTCGACGGGGTGTCCGGGATCTGGTACAGCCGGTCACCACCGGGCGCGGCGACGTCGACGACGCCCTTGCCGTACGTGGAGTAGTACGACTTGAGGTTCTGCACGCCCGTCGCGCTCACCGTGACGATGCCCGGGAGCTGGGTCGGTACGTCGAAGCACTCGTGCGGGTCGATCGTGCGCGTGACCGGGGTCGAGTCGTCGGGGCTCGTGTCGTCGACGATCGCGTCCGAGTCCAGGTCGTGGTTGGAGTTGCCGGCCGAGGCGAGGTGCAGGGTGCCCTTCTTCGTGGCGTACTGCTGGGCCCGGTTGACCGCGTCGACGATCGCCTTCTGGTCGGGGTCGTCCATGCAGTTGTAGAGCCACGGGTCCACGTAGTAGCTGTTGTTCGTGATCTCCACGCCGTGGTCGGCGGCGAACACGAAGGCGCAGACGACGCTCTCCGGGTAGAAGAGCCCGTTGTCCGGGTCGCTGACCTTGATGCCGGAGACCTTCACGCCGGGCGCGACACCGGCCACACCGATGCCGTTGCGGGCGGCGGCGATCTCACCGGCGACATGCGTGCCGTGGTAGTCCTCGGCCGTGTACGGACGCCAGGCGCCCTCACTCGTGTCGGCCACGCCGCCCACGCAGTTGGCGGACTGCTTGGCGGAGAAGTTCGGGGCCAGGTCCGGGTGCGTGTCGTCGACACCCGTGTCGATCACGGCGACCGTGACCTTCTTGCTGCCCGGGTTGATCTTGGCTGCCTTGTCGGCGCCTATCGCGCGCAGGTCCCACTGGTCGGCCTCAAGAGGCTCGCTCGCGGGAGTGGCCGCGGCCTTCACCTTGGCGGCCTCGGCGGCCGACAGATAGTCGGCGGCGCCCTCGTCCGTCGTCCCCGCCGCAGTCAGCGGCGTCGTGCGGGTGGCACCGGCGGACTGCACACCGCGCGCGGTGCGGATCTGCGGGCCGAACTCCGGGTTGGCGGAGTGGACGACTATGACGCCTATCTTGCTGTACGTGGTGACGACCGTGCCGCCGGCCTTGGCTATCGCCTTCTTCACCGACTCGATCGTGCGACGGTCGGTCTTCGTGTTGACCACGTACGCGAGGTTCGGGCCGTCCGCCGCCGTGACGGCGGGAGCCGACTGCGGGGCGGCCGCCGTGGCGACGCCCGGAATGAAACCGAGCGAGGCGGTGAGCGACAGAACAACGGGCACGGCGAGCGCGAGACGGCGTCTGGAACGCAGATGAGCCATGGGATCTCCACATCATCCGGAAACGGAACCGGCCCGAACACAGGTGGTGCCCGGGCAGGTACATGACGGGGTGGTGCAGGCCCGAAGCTATCTCCCGTCGTCCCTGGCCAGCAATGACTTACGGGGATGTCTTCCGAAACGTCGGCCGCCACTTCCGAAAGAAGTGCCGCGAGTTGAACCGCTCCTTGCGCGGCTCCGTGACGTTGAGCAGGGAGCACGAGCACGATCGAGCCCCCTGTCGGATCACGTCCGGGGCACCTGACATCGCACCCGGCCCACGTGATCCACATCACCGTGAGGTCAGAAATCAGCCATGTCCGTACCCAGCCCGTCCCCCGATCCCCAAAGACCCCCGTCCAACGTCGTAACCGCACCCGCAACGCGAGGAGACTCCGTGGCCACCGACGCACCGCCCCCCTCGAAAGCCGAGCCTCATCTCCCCACCACCGAGGAGTTCGTAGAGGTACAGGAGAGCGCTGAGTTCGGTGAACTGCGCCGCGCCCACCGCTCCTTCGCCTTCCCGCTGACCATCGGCTTCATCAGCTGGTACCTGCTGTACGTCCTGCTGTCGATCTACGCGGACGACTTCATGGGCACCAAGCTCGTCGGCAACTTCAACGTCGCCTTCGTCCTGGGCCTCGCCCAGTTCCTCACCACATTCCTCATCGCCTGGTGGTACGAGCGGCACTCCTCCAGCAAGCTCGACCCCAAGGCCGAGGCGATCAAGTCCCGGATGGAGGGCGGCGCATGAGCCCCGCGATCACTCAGGTCCAACTCGCGCAGGCGCACCTCGCGGCAGGGGAGGCCAGCGAACACCGGCCGCTGATCATCTCCCTGTTCGCGGTCTTCGTCGTCGCCACCCTCGTCATCACCGTCTGGGCGGGCCGGCAGACCAAGGACGCCGCCGACTTCTACGCGGGCGGCCGTCAGTTCAGCGCCTTCCAGAACGGCCTAGCGGTCTCCGGCGACTACATGTCCGCCGCCTCGTTCCTCGGCATCGCCGGCGCCATCGCCCTCTTCGGATACGACGGCTTCCTGTACTCCATCGGCTTCCTGGTCGCCTGGCTGGTGGCCCTGCTCCTGGTCGCCGAGCCACTGCGCAACTCCGGCCGGTACACGATGGGCGACGTCCTCGCGTACCGCATGCGCCAGCGCCCGGTGCGTACGGCGGCCGGCACCTCCACGATCGTCGTCTCGATCTTCTACCTGCTGGCGCAGATGGCGGGCGCGGGCGTCCTCGTCTCGCTGCTGCTCGGCATCACCAGCGACGCGGGGAAGGTCGGCATCGTCGCCCTGGTCGGCGTCCTGATGATCGTGTACGTGACCATCGGCGGCATGAAGGGCACCACCTGGGTCCAGATGGTCAAGGCCGTGCTGCTCATCAGCGGCACCCTGCTCATCACCTTCCTGGTGCTGCTCAAGTTCGACTTCAACGTCTCCGACCTGCTCGGCTCGGCGGCCAAGAACAGCGGACAGGGCGCGGCCTTCCTGGAGCCGGGCCTGAAGTACGGCCTCACGACCACCTCCAGCATCGACTTCATCTCGCTGGGCATCGCCCTCGTGCTGGGCACCGCGGGCCTGCCGCACATCCTGATCCGCTTCTACACGGTGCCCAACGCCAAGGCCGCGCGTAAGTCCGTGAACTGGGCGATCGGCATCATCGGCGGCTTCTACCTGATGACCATCGCGCTCGGCTTCGGCGCGGCGGCCCTCATCTCGAAACAGGAGATCGTCGAATCCAACCCGGCCGGCAACACGGCCGCGCCACTGCTCGCACTGCATCTGGGCGGCGTCGACTCGGCCTGGGGAGCGATCCTGCTCGCCACGATCTCCGCGGTGGCCTTCGCCACCATCCTTGCGGTGGTCGCCGGTCTGACCCTGGCCTCGTCCTCGTCGTTCGCCCACGACATCTACGCGAACGTCATCAGGAAGGGCAACGCCACCGAGAAGGAGGAGATCAACGCCGCCCGGTACGCCACCATCGGTATCGGCGTCGTCTCCATCGGCCTCGGTGCCCTGGCCCGTGACCTCAACGTCGCCGGTCTGGTCGCCCTCGCCTTCGCGGTCGCGGCCTCCGCCAACCTGCCGACGATCCTCTACAGCCTCTTCTGGAAGCGGTTCACCACCCAGGGCGCGCTGTGGTCGATCTACGGAGGCCTCACCACGGCGGTCGGCCTGGTGCTCTTCTCGCCGGTCGTCTCGGGCAAGGCCACCTCGATGTTCCCGGACGTCGACTTCCACTGGTTCCCGCTGGAGAACCCGGGCATTATCTCGATCCCCGTCGGCTTCCTGCTGGGCTTCCTCGGCACCCTCCTGTCCAAGGAGGAGCCCGACGCCGGCAAGTACGCCGAACTGGAGGTCCGCTCCCTCACCGGTACCGGAGCGCACTGACCGTCCCGCCCAGCGGCCGCGTCGTAGATCCCTACGACGCGGCCGCGGTGCGTCTCGTGGGATCAGGGCCCGACTCGTTGTCGGTCCCGTCACGTAGGCTCGCTGGTATCGGATCGACTGATCGACCGGATGTCTCTGCCGAGATCCGTACGGAAAGAGCTAGAGGGAGGGGGCCCACGTGCTCATCGACACCTACGGCCGAGTGGCCACCGATCTGCGTGTCTCGCTGACCGACCGGTGCAACCTCCGCTGCACGTACTGCATGCCCGAGGAAGGCCTGCAATGGCTGGCCAAGCCCGACCTGCTCACGGACGACGAGATAGTCCGCCTCATCGACCTGGCCGTCACCCGGCTGGGCATCACCGAGGTCCGCTTCACCGGCGGCGAGCCCCTGCTGCGCCCCGGCCTCGTCGGCATCGTGGAGCGCGTGGCCGCCCTTGATCCCCGCCCGCAGATGTCCCTGACGACGAACGGCATCGGCCTCAAGCGCACCGCGACCGCCCTGAAGGCGGCCGGCCTGGACCGGGTCAACGTCTCGCTGGACACGCTGCGCCCCGACGTCTTCAAGACCCTCACCCGCCGTGACCGCCACAAGGACGTCATCGAGGGCCTCGAAGCCGCCCGCGCGGCGGACCTGACGCCGGTCAAGGTCAACTCCGTACTGATGCCGGGACTGAACGAGAACGAGGCGCCCGACCTGCTCGCCTGGGCCGTGGAGAACGACTACGAACTGCGGTTCATCGAGCAGATGCCCCTGGACGCGCAGCACGGTTGGAAGCGCGACGGCATGGTCACCGCCGGTGACATCCTCACCTCACTGCGTACGCGCTTCGAGCTCACCGAGGAGGGGTCCGAGGAGCGGGGTTCGGCACCCGCCGAGCGGTGGGTCGTGGACGGGGGCCCGCACCGCGTCGGTGTGATCGCCTCCGTGACGCGCCCGTTCTGCTCGGCCTGCGACCGTACGCGGCTGACGGCCGACGGCCAGGTCCGCACCTGCCTGTTCGCGCGCGAGGAGACCGACCTGAGGGCCGCACTGCGCTCGGACGCGACCGACGAGGAGATAGCCCGTATCTGGCGGCTCGCCATGTGGGGCAAGAAGGCGGGGGCGGGCCTGGACGACCCGACGTTCGTCCAGCCGGACCGGCCCATGTCGGCGATCGGTGGCTGATCGCTCAGCCCTCTAAGGGGACTCCGGGGACTCCCAGTCCTCCAGGAGTACGACGTCCTTCAGGAAGCCTCGTACGCCCAGGAACTGGGACAGGTGCTCGCGGTGTTCCTCGCACGCGAGCCAGGTCTTGCGGCGCTCCGGCGTGTGCAGTTTGGGGTTGTTCCAGGCGAGGACCCAGACCGCGTCGGCCCGGCAGCCCTTCGCCGAACAGATGGGGGTGGAGGGCGAGGACGGGTCGGAACCGGGAACGTTCAGAATCACGTCTCGACCCTACGTCAGCGGTGTCGGACGACCCTTCCGGGTGCTGTCGAGGGGCCGTGAACGCGGCTCCGAAAAAGGCGACGCCGAGCAGCCACGGGGGGAGCTGCCCGGCGTCGGTCTGTCGCTCCGACGGGGGATGCGGAGCGCGTACGAAGTATGTCACGGGTAACCCGCTGCCCGGCACCGGAACAACATGATTGATCTGAGCTTTTCTTGAGCTTGGTACGGTCCTGAATTCCGGCCCCGAAGGATCGTTCGTGGTCAGGTCCGCTCGTGCGGCTCGTCCCGCAGGCGGGCCCCAGGATCGGTCACGAGGTCTTCCGGGACGGATTCCGCGGCGTCGTCCGCACGGGGTGCCGCGAGCATCGGACGGGTCGGCGCGGTCACGAACGTGGACGGCAGCGAGGGCGCGTTCTCCCGGCCCGCGTTGGCGATCACCACGGCGACGTAGGGGAGCAGGATGCCGAGCGCCAGGGCAACGACGGCGACGTGCCGTTCGACGTTCCAGAGGGTGGCCGCGAGGATCACCGAGAGCGTGCGGACGGACATCGAGATGATGTAACGGCGCTGCCTGCCGCGTACATCGTCGGCGAGGCCCTGCCTGGCTCCGGTGATCCGGAAGACCTCGACCTCGCTCTGCTTCCGCATCACGTTCCACCACCCGCCTGTGTCGGACGCTCCCCTGGCCCGTACAGCCTCCACGTTACGCCGCGGCTGCGTCGCCTACGAGACCGGGGCAGGTCCGGTTTCGGCGGGGGAGGGCTGCGCCGTACCGCGTATGGCCGTGCCCGACATGCGCCGTATGGCGGACAGGCCGAGACTGGGCGTAATGCTCACGTAGAGCCGTATAGGAGGCAGCCATGGGCTGGTTGTGGGCGATCATCGTGGGATTCGTGCTCGGCCTGCTGGCCAAGGCGATCATTCCGGGCAAGCAGCACAGCCCGCTCTGGCTCACCACGATCTTCGGGATCATCGGCGCGATCGTCGGCAACGCGATCGCCCGCGGCTTCGGCATCGACGAGACCCGAGGCATCGACTGGGGCCGCCACGCCCTCCAACTAGGCGCCGCGATCGTCATCGTCTTCCTCGGCGACATGCTCTACACAGCAATGCGAGGCAACAAACAGAGAGCCTGAACGAGGGCGCCCCTTTGACGGGGGCGCCCCCTTGTTTTTAGGGGCGCGGGGAACTGCGCGACAAGCCCCCACGCACCCGCACACTCCAAACGATCGCCACGTGCCCCTACCTACGGAGCCAACTCCACGGCGGCAAGGTTCTTCTTGCCCCGCCGCAGCACCAGCCACCGCCCGTGCAACAACTCCTCCTTGCCGGGAACGGCATCCTCGGAAGCCACCTTCGCGTTGTTCACGTAGGCACCCCCCTCCTTCACCGTCCGCCGCGCAGCGGACTTGCTGGCCACAAGACCCACCTCGGCGAAGAGGTCCACCACCGGACCCAGCTCGGCGACCTGGATGTGCGGCACCTCGGAGAGCGCCGCGCTCAGCGTCGCCGCGTCGAGGTCACCCAGCTCACCCTGACCGAACAGCGCCCGCGACGCGGCGACCACGGCGGCCGTCTGCTCGCCGCCGTGCACCAGCGTCGTCAGCTCCTCGGCGAGGGCACGCTGCGCGGCCCGGGCCTGCGGACGCTCCTCGGTGAGCTTCTCCAGCTCCTCGATCTCCTCGTGCGACTTGAAGCTGAAGATCCGCAGGAACTTGGAGACGTCCCGGTCGTCCGCGTTCAGCCAGAACTGGTAGAACGCGTACGGCGTCGTCATCTCCGGGTCCAGCCACACCGTGCCGGACTCCGTCTTGCCGAACTTGGTGCCGTCCGCCTTGGTGATCAGCGGCGTGCCCAGCGCGTGCACCACGGCCTGCGGATCGACCCGGTGGATCAGGTCGGTGCCCGAGGTGAGGTTGCCCCACTGGTCGCTGCCGCCGGTCTGCAGCGTGCAGCCGTACCTCCGGTAGAGCTCCAGGAAGTCCATGCCCTGCAGGATCTGGTAGCTGAACTCCGTGTAGCTGATGCCCGCGTCGGAGTTGAGCCGCCGGGAGACGGCCTCCTTCGCGATCATCTTGTTGACCCGGAAGTGCTTGCCCACATCACGCAGGAACTCGATGGCCGACAGGCCCTGCGTCCAGTCCAGGTTGTTGACCATCACCGCGGCGTTCGGACCCTCGAAGTCCAGCAGCGGCTGGATCTGGGCGCGCAGCCGCTCGACCCACTGGGCCACGACGTCCGGCGCGTTCAGCGTGCGCTCCGAGTTCGGCTTCGGGTCGCCGATCAGGCCCGTGGCGCCCCCGACCAGGCCCAGCGGGCGGTTGCCCGCCTGCTGGATCCGGCGCATCGTGAGGATCTGCACGAGGTTGCCGAGGTGCAGGCTGGGCGCGGTCGGGTCGAAGCCGCAATAGAACGTGACGGGACCGTCCGCGAACGCCTTGTGCAATGCGTCCTCGTCAGTGGAGAGGGCGAGCAGCCCGCGCCACTTCAGCTCGTCGACGATGTCCGTCACGGTTCTCGTGTCTCCTTGGATGATCTTCGGGCAGTCGGAAGGACGGCCGACTGCGAGGCTATCGAGGTTATACGCCCTGACTGACAGAGCTCATATTGAAGTCGGGCACCCGCAGGGCAGGCATCGCGGCCCTGGTGAACCAGTCGCTCCACTCGCGCGGCAGCGTCTTCTCCGTGCGCCCGGCCTCGGTCGCCCGCCCCAGCAGGCTCACCGGCGACTCGTTGAACCGGAAGTTGTTCACCTCGCCGACGACCTGGCCGTTCTCGACGAGGTAGACGCCGTCCCGGGTGAGCCCGGTCAGCAGCAGCGTCGCCGGGTCGACCTCGCGGATGTACCAGAGGCAGGTCAGCAGCAGACCCCGCTCGGTCGCGGCGACCATGTCCTCCAGGGACTTGTCCTCGCCGCCGTCCAGGACGATGTTGCCGATGCCGGGGGCCACCGGGAGACCGGTCAGGCCGGCGCTGTGCCGGGTGCTCGTCAGATGCCGCAGCTCGCCCTCGCTGACCCACTCCGTGGGGCGGAGCGGCAGCCCGTTGTCGAAGACGGAGGCGTCGTCGCCGGAGGAGTGCGCGAGCACGAAGGGTGCGGACTCCAGGCCCGGCTCGTTCGGGTCGCTGCGCAGGGTCAGCGGCAGGTCGGTGAGCTTCTCGCCGACGCGCGTCCCGCCGCCGGGCTTGCTGAACACCGTCCGGCCCTCGGCCGCGTCCCGGGCCGCCGCCGACCACATCTGGTAGATCAGCAGGTCCGCGACCGCGGTCGGCGGCAGCAGCGTCTCGTACCGGCCCGCGGGCAGCTCGACGCGCCGCTCGGCCCAGCCCAGCCGGGTGGCCAGCTCCGCGTCGAGCGCCGCCGGATCCACGTCCTTGAAGTCCCGCGTGGAGCGGCCGGCCCACGCCGAGCGCGTACGGTCCGGCGACTTGGCGTTCAACTCCAGCGTTCCGTTGGGCTGGTCGTGCCGCAGGCGCAGCCCCGTGGACGTACCGAGGTAGCTGGAGACGAGCTCGTGGTTGGCGAAGCCGTACAGTTCGCGTCCGCCCGCACGCGCGCGTGCGAACGATTCGCCGAGGGCCGGGGCGAAGTCCGCGAAGACCGCCGAGGAGGTCTCGGCGGGCGTGTCCGTGAAGTCGGGGGAGACGGGCACGCCCTCGACGAGCGGCTGCGCGTCCTCCGCCGGGCCCGCGCCGCGCGCCGCCGCCTCGGCGGCCCGCACCAGCGGCTCCAGCTCGTCCGCGGTCACGGCCGCGCGCGACACGACCCCGGACGCGGTGCCCTCGCGGCCGTCCACGGTCGCGACGACGGTCAGCGTGCGCCCGCGCGTGACACCGTTCGTGGTGAGCGCGTTGCCGGCCCAGCGCAGGTTCGCCGTCGAGTGCTCGTCGGCGATCACGACACAGCCGTCGGCCCGGGACAGTTCGATGGCGCGCTCGACGATCTCGTGCGGCTTGTTCGTACGAGGACTCATCGACCGGCCTCCTGCGTGGTGTTGAGGATGTTGACGCCCTTGAAGAGGGCCGACGGGCAGCCGTGCGAGACCGCCGCGACCTGGCCCGGCTGGGCCTTGCCGCAGTTGAAGGCGCCGCCCAGGACGTAGGTCTGCGGGCCGCCGACCGACGCCATCGAGCCCCAGAAGTCCGTGGTCGTCGCCTGATAGGCCACGTCCCGCAGCTGGCCCGTGATCCGCCCGTTCTCGATCCTGAAGAACCGCTGGCCGGTGAACTGGAAGTTGTAGCGCTGCATGTCGATCGACCACGACCGGTCGCCGACGACGTAGATCCCGCGGTCGACGCTCCCGATCAGGTCCTCGGTGGACATCCCGGCGGGATCGGGCTGCAGCGACACGTTCGCCATGCGCTGTACGGGCACATGGCCGGGGGAGTCGGCGTACGCGCACCCGTTGGACCGCTCGAAGCCGGTCAGCTTCGCGATCCTGCGGTCCAGCTGGTAGCCGACGAGCGTCCCGTCCTTCACCAGGTCCCAGGACTGCCCGGCCACGCCCTCGTCGTCGTACCCGATGGTCGCGAGCCCGTGCTCGGCGGTGCGGTCCCCGGTGACGTTCATCAGCCCGGAGCCGTACCGCAGCTTGCCCAGCTGGTCGAAGGTGGCGAAGGAGGTCCCGGCGTACGCCGCCTCGTAACCGAGCGCGCGGTCCAGCTCGGTGGCGTGGCCGATGGACTCGTGGATGGTCAGCCACAGGTTGGACGGGTCGACGACCAGGTCGTACACCCCCGCCTCGACGCTCGGCGCCCGCATCTTCTCGGCGAGCAGCTCCGGGATCCGCGCGAGCTCCGAATCCCAGTCCCAGCCGGTGCCCGTGAGGTACTCCCAGCCGCGCCCGACGGGCGGCGCGATCGTGCGCATCGAGTCGAACTCGCCGCTCGACTCGTCGACGGCGACGGCGGTCAGCTGGGGGTGCAGCCGGACCCGCTGCTGAGTCGTCACCGTCCCCGCCGTGTCCGCGTAGAACTTGTTCTCGTGCACCGTCAGCAGTGAGGCGTCCACATGACTGACACCCTGCGCCGCGAGCAGCCGCGCGCTCCAGTCGGCGAGCAGCCCTGACTTCTCCTCGTCCGGCACGGAGAAGGGATCGATCTCGTACGAGGAGATCCAGGTCTTCTCCGCGTGCACCGGCTCGTCCGCGAGCTCCACTCGCTCGTCCGAACCCGCCGCCTTGATCACCTGGGCGGACAGCTTCGCCATCGCCACGGCCTGCGACGCCACCTTCGCGGCGGAGTCCATCGTCAGATCCACACCCGACGCGAACCCCCAGGTCCCGCCGTGCACCACACGCACCGCGTAGCCCAGATCCGTGGTGTCCGAGGACCCGGCGGGCTTCGCGTCCCGCAACCGCCAGGCCGCGCTGCGCACCCGCTCGAACCGGAAGTCCGCATGGTCGGCGCCCAGCGCCCTGGCCCGCGCGAGCGCCGCGTCGGCCAGGGCCCTCAGCGGCAGTGCCGTGAAGGCTTCGTCGATGGAATGAGGCACGGAGGTCTCCCTGCTGTCGTCGCCTGTCGCTCCGATCATGTCGCGCGGGCGCGCCGGGGGCCACAACTTTCTGTAGGGATCCGACAGCGAGTCCGGTACGTCACTGTCGGCGCCCGATTCTCCGTACAGGGGACGGTGCCGATAGGTTTTCGAGGTACCAGACCGGCTATCGAAAGGGTGATCCGTTGAGCCGCTCGGTTCTCGTCACCGGAGGAAACCGGGGCATCGGCCTCGCCATCGCCCGCGCTTTCGCCGACGCGGGCGACAAGGTCGCGATCACATACCGCTCGGGCGAGCCCCCGGAGGGCTTCCTCGCAGTCAAGTGCGACATCACCGACAGCGATCAGGTGGATCAGGCCTACAAGGAGATCGAGGCCGAGCACGGCCCGGTCGAGGTGCTCGTGGCCAACGCCGGCGTCACCAAGGACCAGCTGCTGATGCGGATGTCCGAGGACGACTTCACCTCCGTCCTGGACACCAACCTGACGGGCGCCTTCCGGGTCGTGAAGCGCGCCAACCGCGCCATGCTGCGGGCCAGGAAGGGCCGCGTCGTCCTGATCTCGTCGGTCGTCGGGCTGTACGGCGGTCCGGGCCAGGCCAACTACGCCGCCTCCAAGGCCGGCCTCGTCGGCTTCGCGCGCTCGCTCGCCCGTGAGCTGGGCTCGCGCAACATCACCTTCAACGTCGTCGCGCCCGGCTTCGTCGACACCGACATGACCAAGGTGCTCACCGACGAGCAGCGCGAGGGCATCGTGAAGCAGGTGCCGCTCGGCCGGTACGCGCAGCCCGAGGAGATCGCCGCAACGGTGCGGTTCCTCGCCTCGGACGACGCCTCGTACATCACTGGAGCCGTCATCCCTGTAGACGGCGGACTGGGAATGGGTCACTGATCACATGAGTGGAATTCTCGAGGGCAAGCGCGTCCTGATCACCGGTGTGCTGATGGAGTCCTCCATCGCCTTCCACGCCGCGAAGCTGGCCCAGGAGCAGGGCGCAGAGATCATCCTGACCGCGTTCCCGCGGCCCACACTGACCGAGCGCATCGCCAGGAAGCTTCCCAAGCCCACCAAGGTCATCGAGCTCGACGTCAGCAACGACGAGCACCTGGCGCGGCTGGCCGACCTGGTCGCCGAGGAGCTGGGCGGCCTGGACGGCGTCGTGCACTCCATCGGCTTCGCCCCGCAGGACGCCCTCGGCGGCAACTTCCTCAACACGCCGTTCGAGTCCGTGGCCACCGCCATGCACGTCTCGGCGTTCTCCCTGAAGTCGCTGACCATGGCCTGCCTGCCGCTGATGCAGAACGGCGGCTCGGTCGTCGGCCTCACCTTCGACGCGCAGTACGCCTGGCCGCAGTACGACTGGATGGGCCCGGCCAAGGCCGCCCTTGAGGCCACCAGCCGCTACATGGCGCGTGACCTGGGCAAGCAGAACATCCGCTGCAACCTCATCTCCGCGGGCCCCATCGGCTCCATGGCCGCCAAGTCCATCCCGGGCTTCAGCGACCTGGCCGCCGTGTGGGACAGCCGTTCGCCCCTGGAGTGGGACCTCAAGGACCCCGACCCGGCCGGCCGCGGCATCGTCGCCCTGCTCAGCGACTGGTTCCCGAAGACCACCGGCGAGATCATCCACGTCGACGGCGGTCTGCACGCGATCGGCGCGTAAACGTTCCACGTAAGCGTTTACGCGAACGTTTACGTATCCGCCTTCGTACGGCGCTTCGTACGGCTTCGACGCCCCGTTTCCCGCAGCGCGCGGGGAGCGGGGCGTCACCCGTTCGGCCCTGTCGGCCGGGCGTGCGGACCGGTGACTGCGCACCCTGGAGTAGGAGTTCCCCCCTCCCGAAATGCCCTCCCGAGCCCGGCCGAGGAGGTCCCCTTGTGTGCCTCTCCCAGCGCTTCGCCCCGCTGCTCGCTGCCCTGACGCTCCTGCTGGCGCTGCCCTGCGGCGCCGCCTCGCACACCACGAAAACAGCGCCCCACGCGCGCGTGCCCGTGGAGGAGAGGCCCTTCGGGTCGGCGTGCCGGACCGCCGTCGACGGCTCGTATGTGACGGCGTACTGCCACAACCCGTACCCGGAGCCCGATCACGTCCGTCTGCACATCGAGTGCGACCCGTGGTGGGACATCGACACGGACGGGGCCTCGGTCGAGGCCGGACCCGCGCAGACCGTACGGCTGACCGGCCGCTGCTGGAAGGAAGTCCGCTCTGCGTGGGTCAGCCACCAGCGATGACGACGGGCTTGTTCCTACGGAGGTGGCAATCGGTTCCCCGCCGCGCGGGGATGGCGTCGGGCCTCGCCACGAATGGATGGCGTCGGGCCTCGTCACGGGGCGATGACTGCGGACTTCTTCACACCGAGGCCGCGCCGGGTTTCTCCACGGCGGGTCGGCCCGGGCGGCACAGGAAGGGATAGCCGGCGGCCTCCGTGGCGGCCGTCTCCGCGTCGCCCGCACGGATGGCGTCCACCAGGCGCGTGTGGTCCATGTACGTCTCGGGCGTCAGCTCCTCGCCCACGTCCTCGCGCAGCCAGTCGCGCACGACCTCGCCCAGGTCCGCGTACATCGCCGTCATGACGTCGTTGTGGGACGCGGCGACCACGGCCAGGTGGAAGGTCGTGTCGGCGGTCACGAAGGCCTCCGCGTCGCCCGACTCCCAGGCCTCCTCCCGGCGTACGAGGAGGGCGTCCAGCTGCTTCAGATCGCGCTCCGTGCGTCGCTCGGCGGCCAGCTTCGCGGCGCTCGACTCCAGCGTGGAGCGCAGCTCGGCGATGTGCCGGGGGTCGGCGTCCGCGAAGCGGCGGTGCATCACGCCCGCCAGCTCACTGGTTGCCACGACGTATGTGCCCGAGCCCTGGCGGATGTCGAGCAGGCCGTTGTGCGCGAGCGCACGGACGGCCTCGCGGACCGTGTTCCGGGCGACCCCCAGCTGCTCGACCAGCTCCGGCTCGGTGGGGATGCGGGAGCCCACCGGCCACTCGCCAGAGGTGATCTGGTTCCGCAGCTCGGCGATGACCTGCTCGGACAGTGCCGATCGGCGGGGGTGGCTCAGCGGCATGACGGTCCTTCGCGCCAGGGGGTGCACCGGGAGGACGCACCGGGATGCGTGTCAGGGGATTGTGCCCCAGGTGTGCACCAGGGGATTGGACAACCAATCATCCCATGATTCTATGATGGCTGGCATGACTGGCGAGGAAACCCGGACGGCGATGGCCCCACCGATACGCAGCTCCGCGCAGGACGCGGAGCTCCAACCGCCCGCCGCGCGCGCGTGGATGACGCGTGTGGTGATCATCGGCATCGTCCTCACCGCCCTCAACCTGCGCCCCGCCATCACCAGCCTCGGCGCCCTCCTCGAAGAGGTGCGCGACGGACTCGGCATGAGCGGCAGCTTCGCCGGGCTCCTCACCTCCGTACCTCCGCTGTGCTTCGCCGTCTTCGGAGTCATGGCACCGCGCCTCGCCCGCCGCTTCGGACCCGCCGCCGTGGTCTGCGCCGGCATGGTCGCGATCGCCGCGGGACTGGCGATCCGGCCCTTCGCCGGGAACACGGCCGGCTTCCTGGTCGCCAGCGCCCTCGCCCTGATGGGCATCGCGGTCAGTAACGTCCTGATGCCGGTGATCGTCAAGCGCTGGTTCCCGGACCGGGTCGGCTCCATGACCGGCCTCTACTCCATGGCCCTCGCCCTCGGCACCGCCGCCGCGGCCGCCGTCACCGTGCCCATGACCCGCTCCCTGGGCGGCAGTTGGCATGCGGGGCTCGCCGTCTGGGCGGGGCTCGCGGCCGTCGCCGTACTGCCGTGGATTCCACTCGTACGGGCCCGGGGCACGGCCCTGTCCGCGGACGCCGCTCCGGCCTCGGCTCCGGCCCCTTCGGCCCCTCCCGCTCCGGCCCGTGACGCCTCCTCGGCCTCCGCGGGGGGTCAGGAGCCCGCTCCGCTGCGGATCACCCGGAGCCGTACCGCCTGGGCGCTGGCCGTCTTCTTCGGGCTCCAGGCCACCGCCGCGTACATCACGATGGGCTGGATGGCGCAGATCTTCCGGGACGCGGGTGTCCCGGCGGGCACGGCCGGACTGCTGCTCGCCGTCACCATGGTGATGGGCGTACCGCTGGCCTTCGTCATCCCGAGGCTTGCCACGCGTCTGCCCCACCAGGGGCCGATCGTGGTGGCCCTCGGGGTCTGCGGCCTCGTCGGCTACGCGGGCCTCTACCTCGCACCGGCGGGCGGTGCCTGGGCGTGGGCGCTGCTGCTCGGCATCGCCAACTGCGCGTTCCCGCTGGCCCTCACCATGGTCGGCATGCGGGCCAGGACCGGAGCGGGGGTCGCGCAGCTCTCCGCCTTCGCGCAGAGCACCGGGTACCTCATCTCGATCCCCGGCCCGCTCCTGGTCGGCGTGCTCTACCAGCACAGCGGCGGCTGGGGGTTCCCGATCGCGCTCATGGCGGGCCTGATGATCCCGCAGATCGTGGTGGGCATCCTGGCCGGCCGCGACCGCACGGTGGAGGACGAGGCCGCGCGTCGGCGGTGACCGTCGGGGCGGGGCGGGCCCTGGTGACCGGGCCTGTGACCTCGCCGCGTCGCCACCCGCGTGCGGACCTCACTCGCGCGCCGATACCCACGTAGGCACGCCACCCGTGCGCACCCACCGCGTGCGCACCCGACCCGCGCGCCGACGCCCGTGACCGGACCCCACCCGTGAGCGGGCGGCCGAGGGGTGCGAAACTGGTGCCATGCCCGTGCTCGACCCGAATCCCCAGAACGGCCAGAAGAAGATGCTGCTCGTCTTCGGCGCGTTCCTCCTCATCTTCGTGATCATCGGCGTCATCGCGTCGATCGCCTCGCCCTGACCCGTCGGAAGCCCGCCACGGGCCCGCCTGCGTGAAGCCTCCGCGACGCGATGGTGGGGCTAGCCCCACCATCCCCTAGGGGGTGAGTGTCAGGGTCAAGTGGGTGGATCTCCGGATGGGTTGAGGGCTCCGGAGTCCGTAACTTCGAGATGTGACCGCGAGGACGCGGACCACGGACCACTCGAAGCCCCACGGAGGCGGCATGTCGGCCCCAACGCACATCCCGCCCCACCCGGCGACCAGGCGTGGCGTCGAGACCCGGCTCCCCTGGTGGGCCCTCGTCCTCCCCGCGCTCGCCTTCGCCGCACTGCTCCTGCTGATACTGAACCCCGCCGACGCCCACGCGGCAGGCGGCGACCCGGCGGTCGGCCGGCTCTTCGAGCAGGTCCAGCAGATCGTGCTGCACCAGGGCTCCTGAGCTCCCGGCACACCACGCCGGGGCAGCGAGTCAACTCCCTGCGCCCCATGGCGTGTTTCGTGCGAAGCTGGGAACCATGAGCGTCGCAGAACCCCGCAGGATTGTCCTTTTCCGGCATGCGAAAGCCGACTGGCCCGAGGTCTCCGATCATGAGCGGCCGCTCGCTGAGCGGGGCCGCAAGGACGCCGCCGTCGCCGGACGCAGGCTGGCCGACACCGGCATCCCCTTCGATCTGGCCCTCTGCTCCACCGCGACCCGGACCCGCGAGACATGGAAACTCGCCGTCCACGAGCTCCCCCATCGGCCGAAAACGGTCTATGAGGAGCGGCTCTACGAGGTCTCCCCCGGCGAGCTGATCGCCGTCCTCAACGAAACCCCCGACGATGTGCAGAACGCACTCCTGATCGGCCACAACCCCGGCGTGCAGGGTCTCGCCGACATTCTGGCCGGCCAGTCAGAGGGCGACGCGCAGGAGCGGATGGGCCGCCTGGGCTTCCCCGCGGCCGCCTTCGCCGTGCTCTCCTTCACCGGTTCCTGGAAGGCCCTGGAGCCGGGTGTGGCCACGCTGCTCGACTACTGGGCGCCGTCGGAGTAGACCCGGCCGTTCCAGTAACACCTCTCGCGTCTCATGTCTCACGTGGACGGGGCCCGGCACCATCACGGTGCCGGGCCCCGTCCACGTCGTGGGCGCGCTCAGCTCGCCGGAAGCAGCCGGAACCACCGGAAGCGGCCTGAACCAGCTGCCCTGACGCGCGAACTCAGTCCACGTGCATGTCCGCCGCCTCGACCTCTTCCCGTGTCACGCCCAGCAGGTACAGGACCGTGTCCAGGAAGGGGAAGTTCACCGCGGTGTGCGCGGCCTGGCGCACCACCGGCTTGGCGTTGAAGGCGACCCCGAGACCGGCCGCGTTGAGCATGTCCAGGTCGTTGGCGCCGTCGCCGATCGCCACGGTCTGGGCGAGCGGCACCCCCGCCTCCGCGGCGAACCGGCGCAGCAGCCGCGCCTTGCCCGCCCGGTCCACGATCTCGCCGGTGACCTTGCCCGTCAGCTTCCCGTCGACGATCTCCAGGGTGTTGGCCTGGGCGAAGTCCAGCCCAAGACGCTCCTTGAGGTCGTCCGTGACCTGCGTGAACCCGCCCGAGACGACACCGACTTGGAAGCCGAGCCGCTTCAGCGTACGGATCAGTGTGCGCGCCCCCGGCGTGAGCCGTACCTCGCTGCGCACCTTGTCCACCACGGAGGCGTCGAGCCCCTTGAGCAGGGCCACGCGCGCGTGCAGCGACTGCTCGAAGTCCAGCTCCCCGCGCATCGCGGCCGCCGTCACCTCGGCGACCTCGTCCTCGCAGCCGGCGTGCGCGGCGAAGAGCTCGATGACCTCGTCCTGGATGAGCGTGGAGTCCACGTCCATGACCACCAGGCGCTGCGCCCGCCGGTGCAGCCCCGCCGCGACCACCGCGATGTCGACGCCCAGGGCCGCCGCCTCGGTCACCAGCGCGGTCCGCAGCTCCTCCGGCTCCGTACCGGACACGGCGAACTCGACCGCCGTCACGGGGTACTTGGCCAGCCGGAAGATACGGTCGATGTTGCCGCCGGTACCCGTGATCCGGGCGGCGATCGCGGCCGCGGACTCCGCGGTGAGCGGGTGTCCGAGCACGGTCACCAACGACCTGCCGTGCCCGCGCGGCCGGTTGTCGCCGAGGCCGGAGATGATCTCGGCCTGCAGGCTCATCGAGTCCGCCCAGCTGTGCACCGTGGCGCGCAGGTCGCCCTCCAGGCCGGCCGGCGGATGCGTCACGAGCGCGCACAGCACAATCCGGCCACGGGTGACGACCTGCTCGATGTCGACCACGTCGACCGAGTAGGCGGCGAGGGTGTCGAAGAGCCCGGCGGTGATTCCGGGCCGGTCCTTGCCGAAGATCTTGACGAGGAGAGTGGGGACTTCAGCGGTTTGTGATGCGCTCATGGTGTTTCCACCGTATCCGGCACTCTGTGCCGCACGCGCCCGAGGTCCGCCTGACGGACAGGGAACAGTAGGTGTCGCCGAGGTGTCCCCGGTCTTCACGAGCCGTGGCGCCCGCACGCCACGGCCCGGATCAGCGCCGTCCGAGCCGCCGGTCAGCCTCGTCCGGACCGCCGGTCAGCGCCGTCCTGGCGGTTTCCCGGACGGAGGCGGCGGCTCGTCGGGCGGGGGAGGCGGCGGCCCGTCCTGCGACGACCGGGGCCGGCGCCGCTGCCCCGGCGCCGGCGGCGGTGTGAACGGCCCGGCCACCGTGGGAGCGCCGTACACGTCGTTCGGCGGCCGGGCACCCGGCGGCCGCGCACCTGGTGGCCACCCGCCCGGACCCTGCCCGCCCGGATCTCGTCCGCCCGCATCCCGTCCGTCCGGATCCCGCCCCCCGGGAGGTTGCCCGCCGGGGGGCTGGGCCCCGGGTGACCGTCGGCCAGGGGACTGCGCGCCAGGGGGCCGGGGCCCGGAAGGCGGCGGCCCCGAGGACCGGTTCCGGTTGCCGGGGGACTGGGGCCCGGGCGGCGGAACGCCGGGCCGCCGCCCGGGCCCGGGCTCCCGCAGCTCGTCGGGCAGCCGTAGATACGGGTTCGTGTCGGGGTTCGCCGGCCGGTACGGGCTACCGGGGTTGTAGGGCCCGCTCTCCCCGCCGACCTCCGCGAACGGCGGAGCGGAGGCCGGGGCGCCCGGGGCGCCCAAGTCACCGCCGCCTACGTTGCCGGCGCCCACGTCACCCAGTGCCAGCGGTGCCGCGCGCCGCCCCGCGGCCCCGGTGGCGCACGCGAGCAGCGCCCCCACGGTCCCCGCGCCCGCGCCCCACAGCGCCCCGAGCAGCAGCGCCATGCCCAGATGCCCGTGCAGCTCTATCCCCGCGTCGAACGCGTCGATGCCCAGCACAGCCATCGAGGCGTCCACCGACACGTCCGTCAGCCAGGCGAGCAGGGGCATCGCGAGCGCGGTCACGATCCCCAGCCGCAGCGCGCAGCGCCCCGCGAAACCGAGGACACCCCGCTCCCGTACGTACGGAGTACGCACCGCGGTCAGTACGCCCGCGTAGAGCATCATCAGTGCTGCCGCGACCCCCAACAGCCAGACCCGGCTGTCCAGTTCGGCCAGCCGCCCCAGTGAGACGGACTGGTCGTCGGAAGCGCTCAGCAACTTGTCGAGGGGGTCGGGCAGGAACTGGACGAGCGGTCCCGACGCGCTTCCGTCCCACGGCACGAAGAGCCCGATCGGGATGCCCAGCCACACCCCGTTGGGCGCCCCGACCAGCGCGGCGCCGGCGATCCGCTTCGGATTGTCGTCCCCGATCGCCGCGTACGCGGCCGCCGAGAGCCCGGCGAGGACCGCCACCAGCAACACCGTGACCAGCGCGGACGCGGCAGGACGCACCAGACGGTGCACCGCGGTCAGGCCGCGCGGCAGCGGAGTCCGGCGCGAGGCGAGCAGCGCGATCGCCAGGACGCCGAGCACCCAGCCCAGGCCGCCCAGCAGCGTCGGCACGGTCTCGACCGTGAAGCCCACCTTGGCGTTCGCGTCCGCGAGATCCCCGAGCCGGTCGGGCAGCAGTCCGCCGATGTCACCGAGCCCGGGCACGTCCACCTCGTCGGGCAGCCCGCCGCCCGGCAGCGAATCGAGCCCGAGCGAACCGCCGTCGATGGTGATGACGTCGTGCCCCGCCCAGGCCAGACCGCCGAGCATCGCCACGAAGAGCGCCGCCACGGCGCCCGCGCGCGCGAAGAGTTCGGCCGGCTCGATGACCACCCCGGCCCCGCGCAGTGACCGTAAGAAGAACCAGGACAGCAGCAGCGCACCCGTCAGACTCACGCCCAGTGGCGTGATCTGGAGGGCGGTGTCGGCCTGCGCGCCCTCAAGTCCGAAGGCCGACACGTCGCCGGACGGTGTCACCGACCCACCCGCCCCGAGCGCCACGACCGCCGCGGTCATCGTCCCGAGCGAGCCGGACGCGTCCGCGCCGAGCAGATGCAGCCCCAGCGCCGCCACGCCGGCCATGCCGATCAAGGCCCAGCTCACGGCGGCGATCGAGGCCAGCACCACATCACCCCACGGCACACGCCTGCCGTGTCCCACGGTTCCGTCGCTCATCGTCAGCCCCCCGACTCCGCGCCGCGATGGTTCCACCGCGGTGTCCCCCTCGCGTGGGATTACCACTCTCCGGGCCGGTTTCAACCCAGTCAACGGAAACGGACAAGCCGCCCGTACGCGGTCTTCACAAGGCCCGACTTTCGGTCAGAGGGGTCCTACTGAAATAGTTCCCCACGATGTTCGACATCCCTAGACTCCCTGTGATGGGGGAACTTCGGGGGACAACTCAGTGGGGCATGGAGTGCCGGAACTCGTACTGGAATTGAATGGACGGACCTGGACGCTCGATGCGTCCAGGCCATACACCCTCGGACGTGATCCGCAGGGGGACATCGTGCTCGACGACGCCAGGGTCTCCTGGCGTCACGCCACGATCAGCTGGGGCGGCCGCAGTTGGGTCATCGAGGACCACGGCAGCACCAACGGCACATTCGTGCAGGGGCAGCGGATCCATCAGATGGAGATCGGCCCCGGCTCGGCCGTGCACCTCGGCAACGCGACCGACGGCCCGCGGCTGAGCCTGGGGGGCGCCGCGGCCGCCGCCGCACCGCAGGCACAGCCCCAGCAGCAGCCGTACGCCGCGCAGGGCGCGCCCGCGGCCGGCTGGGCGCAACAGGCTCCGCAGGCGCAGCAGCACGCGCCGGAGCAGGGCCGGCAGCAGCCGCAGCAGGGCGCGCACATTCCGCCGCAGCAAGGATCCGGTGGGGGCGCGGGGGCGCCGCCGGTCTACGGCGACCGCAGCCCCACCACGTTCCACCAGTTCTCGCTCGGCCGTGTGATGCGCATCGGCCGTGCCCTGGAGAACGAGCTGGTCGTCTCCGACCTGCAGGTCTCGCGTCACCACGCGGAGTTCCACGCGACGCCGGACGGCCGCTACGAGATCCGCGACCTCGGCTCGCACAACGGCACGTACGTCAACGGTATGCCGATCGCCAAGGGCGGCTCCGCGCTGCTCGGACCGAACGACATCGTCGGCGTCGGCCACTCGACGTTCCGCCTGGTCGGCGACCGGCTGGAAGAGTTCGTCGACACCGGTGAGGTCTCGTTCTCGGCCCGCCATCTGACGGTGACGGTCGACGGCGGCAAGCAGATCCTCAAGGACGTCTCCTTCGGCGTCCCGGAGAAGTCGCTCGTCGCGGTCATCGGCCCGTCGGGCTCCGGCAAGTCGACGCTCCTGAAGGCGCTCACGGGCTACCGCCCCGCCAACGAGGGTGACGTCCTCTACGACAACCGGAACCTCTACAAGCAGTTCGCCGAGCTGCGGCAGCGCATCGGTCTGGTCCCGCAGGACGACATCCTGCACAAGGAACTGACCGTCAAGAAGGCCCTCAAGTACGCGGCCAAACTGCGCTTCCCCGCGGACACCACGACGCAGGAGCGCGACGCCCGTATCGACGAGGTGCTGCGCGAGCTCAAGCTGGACGTCCACAAGGAGAAGAAGGTCACCTCCCTCTCCGGTGGCCAGCGCAAGCGCGTCTCGGTGGCCCTGGAGCTGCTGACCAAGCCGTCGCTGATCTTCCTGGACGAGCCGACCTCCGGCCTCGACCCGGGCATGGACCGCGATGTCATGCAGCTGCTGCGCGGCCTCGCCGACGACGGCCGTACGGTCCTCGTCGTCACGCACTCGGTGGCCGAGCTGGCCATCTGCGACAAGCTTCTGGTCATGGCGCCCGGCGGCTCGGTGGCCTATTTCGGTCCGCCCGAGGAGGCCCTGAACTTCTTCGGCTACGACACTTGGGCCGATGTTTTCTCCGCCTTCGAGAACTACCGCGACTACGACTGGGCGGGCCGCTGGAAGGGCTCGCAGCACTACCAGATGTACGCCGCGGACATCGACGCGGTGGCTCCGCAGTCCGTAGACATGCCGTCCGCCCAGGCGATGCGCCCGCCCAAGCCACAGGGCTGGGGCTCACAGCTGATGACCCTGATCCGCCGCTACACGTCGGTGATCGCCTCCGACAAGGGCTTCCTGGCGCTGACGGTGATCCTGCCCGCGGTGCTCGGCGCGGTGAGCCTGCTCATCGAGCCCGACAAGACGCTGCTGGTGAACAAGCAGCTGGGGCCGAACGGCCTGCCCATCCCGAACAGCACGGCCGCCACGGTGCTGCTGATCCTCGCGGTCGGCGCCTGCTTCGCGGGCGCCGCCAACTCGGTCCGTGAGCTGATCAAGGAACGGGTCATCTACGAGCGGGAGCGTGCGACCGGCCTGTCGCGCTCGGCGTATCTGATGTCCAAGGTGATCGTCCTGGGCGTGATCACCATGCTCCAGGGTGCGCTGGTCGGCGCGATCGGCTTCATGAGCCGGACGATCCCCGACGAGGGCCTGATCCTCGGTGGCGCGGTCGCGGTCGAGCTCTCCCTGCCGATCATGGCGCTGGGCTTCACCTCGATGATGTTCGGCCTGGTCATCTCCTCGCTGGTGAAGACCGCCGAGAAGACCATGCCGCTGCTGGTCATGTTCGCGATCATCCAGGTCGTCTTCACCGGCTGTCTGTTCCCGCTGGCCGGGGCCCTGGGCGTCAACGAGTTCTCGTATCTGATGCCGTCGCGCTGGGCGGTCGGCGCCGCCGGTACCACGCTCGACTTCAACAGGATCAACCCGCACAACACGACCGACTCGGACCCGCTCTGGGACCACGAGGCACTGACCTGGGCACTGGACATGGCCGCGCTGTTCGCGCTCGCCGCCGTCTGCGCCTTCCTCGTGGCGCGCTTCCTGCGCCGCCACGAGCCCGAGGTCATGCGCAAGTAGCCGGACCGTTCGAGCCGGACCGCTCAAGCAGGACGGCTCAAGCAGACACGCGAAGGGCGGCGCCCCATTGGGGGTGCCGCCCTTTTCGGCGTACTCGTCAGAGGTCCGCGCAAACCTCAGTACGCGCTGTTGACGTTGTCGATCGAGCCGTACCGGTCGGCAGCGTAGTTGGCGGCGGCGGTGATGTTGGCGACCGGGTCGTACTGGCTCTTGGGCGTGCCGGCGACGTGGTACGCGTCGAACGTCGGCTTGATGACCTGCAGCAGACCGATGGACGGGACACCGTTGATCGCGTTGATGTCCCAGTTGTTGATGGCGTTCGGGTCGCCCGCGGACTCCCGGATGATGTTGCGGTGCAGGCCGTCGTACGTACCCGGGATGCCGCGCTTCTTCATGATGTCCAGCGACTCGCGGATCCAGCCGTCCAGGTTGTTCGGGTAGGTCTTTGCGGCGGCAGCCTTGACGGCGGCACGCTTGGCGGACCGGCTCGCGGCCTCCTTCGCCTTGCGGGCGTCCTCGGCCTTCTTCTTCGCGGCGGCCTCCGCGGCCTTCTTGGCGGCCGCGGCGTCGGCGGCCTTCTTCTTCGCGGCGGCGGCCTGGGCGTCGGCCAGCTGTCCGCTGAGTCCGGCCGTGGCGGGCTTGAGCTGTTCCGCGGAGAAGGCGACCGGAGCGGCGGCGACCGAGTCGGCGCTGGCCTGCTGGGTGTTCCCCGGCGCGAGCGAGAGCGCGACGGCCGCAGCGCCGAGCGTGGCGACACCGGCGATGGAGAGCTTGTGGGTCTTGGTCAGCGCGCGGCTATGACCAGGAGTGTTGTTCTGCTTGGGCATGGCTGATGGACCTCTTCGAATAGCGCGGAGGTCGCTCTCGGCCCGATGGGGACAAGGTGTTTCCGGGACAAGCGCCGTGGGTAAGAACCCGCGCCGCCGAGCGACCGGTGGCCATTCTTAGCGGTCGCAATTTCCTGTGGCAAAGGTGTGACGTACGAACCTGAGTAGTGGAGCCAGGAAGGGCAAATCGGGGCAGACTGACACGTCTGCCCCGCTCACCGGGAGTCCCTTTGTCTCCTAGCTCCCTTCGTACGTGATGTGCGCCCTATGTGCGGGCTCACATCGACCCCGGTCCCGTCTCACCGGCAGTTGCTGGCGCAATGCACTGTGTGAGGAGCCTCCTCCGGGAGGATGAGGTGCACGTCGCCGAACTCGTGCCACAGGTAGCGGCCCCGCAGCGCCGCCTCGTACCCACGGTCGATGGCGGCCCTCCCCGCGACGGCCTCCAGCATCAGCAGATGCGAGGCCTCGGGCTCGTGCAGCCCGGTGAGCAGCCCGTCGACGACCCGCACCCCGCGCTCCGGGGTCACCACGAGACCGGTCCAGCCCTCCGCCGCCCGCACCACCCCGTCGGCACCGGTCGCCGACTCCACCGCCCGTACGGCCGTCGTCCCCACGGCGACGACCCTGCCGTCTCCCGCCCGGGCCGCGTTGATCAGCCGCGCCGAGGTCTCCGGTACCGCGAAACGCTCCGGGTACGGCGGCTCATGCGCCTCGGCCGAGGCGACCCCGGTGTGCAGCGTGACGGGCGCGAACTGCACACCCCGGCTCACCAGCGCCGCCACCAGCCGCGCGGTGAAGGGCCGCGCCGCGCTCGGCATCTCCGCACTGCCCGCCCCGTCGGCCGTCGGCAGCGCGAACACCGTCTGGTACGCGGACAGCGGCTGGTCCCGCTCCGTATAGGAGTAGCGAATGGGCCTCCCGTGCCGGCCCAGCAACCCCAGGACGTCGGCCTCCGGCCTCAGGACCTCCCGCCCAGGGCCCTCCGGCTCCGGCACCCGTCCGCCCGATTCCGACACCCGCCCCCACCACAACCGCCGGCTCCGCCCCGTGAGGGGCTCCTCAACGACAAGCCGTACGCCCCCGGGGAGACGCACCTCTGTTCCCGCGGGCCCACCCGCACGCGCGCGCGTAGTGCCGCTCCCGTCGGGATCCCGCACCTCCACGGCCCAGCGCCCGTCGTCCCCCCGCGTGGAGAAATGCACCACCACGCGCGCGTGCCCGATCCGCCCGTCCACCGCGGCCGCCAGCGTCGGTGACGTGTTCACGATGAGCAGGTCCCCGGCTCTCAGCAGACACGGCAGCTCCGCGAACCCGTGATGCGACACTTCCGTACCGCACGAGACGAGCAGCCGCACCGCGTCACGGTCGAGCCCCTGGCCCCGCTGCTCGGCGGGCACCCGGGCCGACAGCTCCTCCGGCACCCGAAGGGCCGTCGTCATCGCTGCTCCAGCAGCGCCGGGGCCCCATAGCGCCCGCTCGCCGGACGCTTCTCGAGCAGCCGTAGAAAGGCCGGTACGACACTGACCGGCTCGGGCCGCGGATCCTCGTCGTCCGGCACGGCCGCCGCGTACAGATCGGTCCCCATGTCGCCCGGGTCGACCGCCCAGACCCGCAGCCCGGGCTCCTCCTCCCCGAGCACCGCCGACAGGTGGTCCAGCGCCGCCTTGGAGGCCCCGTAGCCGCCCCAGGTCTCGTACGCCTCGGCCGCGGCGTCCGAGCTGACATCGATCACCGCGCCCGTGGGGGACTCCCGCAGCAGCGGCAGCGCCTCCTGGATCAGACCGAGCGCCGCGACCACGTTGACCTCCAGGGCCCGCCGCAGCCCGTCCAGGGCCAGCGCGTCGAGACGTACGAGCGGTTCGGCGCCCAGTGTGCTCGCGTTGTTCACCAGGAGATCGACGCCTCCGAGCCCCCGAGCCGCCGCCACCAGCCCCGCCCGATGAGCACCGTCCGTGACGTCCCCGGGCAGCGCCTCCACCCGTGTCCCGTACTTGGCGAGGGCGGCGGCCGTCTCCTGGAGGACTCCCGCCGTTCTGGCGTCGAGCACCAGATCCCAGCCGCGCTCCGCCAGGGCCTCGGCGAGTGCGCGCCCCAGCCCCTTCGAAGCCCCCGTGATGATCGCTACCGGCATGACTTCCGTCCCCTCGTCCCATGGCCGCCGCTCCCGGCGAGTGCCTCCAACGTAGGAACCGGACCGTCCCCGCCGCCTCGTGCGCGGGCCGCAATGCGCAGGGGCCCTTTGGCCTAGGCCCAGCGGCCCAGGGAAGGCCGCCACTGGTCGGATACGCACTGTCACACCCCGCCGGTACCGTGAGGTCATGAGCAAAGGACCCCGCTCGGGCCTGTCCGCGGTGAGCACCGCGCTGCTGGCCATGAGCCGACACCTGGAGGTGCGCGACGTCCTCAAGACGATCGTCGCCTCGGCCCGCGAATTGCTCGACGCGCAGTACGCGGCACTGGGGGTCCCCGACGACCACGGAGGCTTCGCCCAGTTCGTCGTCGACGGCGTCAGCGACGCCCAGTGGAAGGCCATCGGCCCGCTCCCGCGCCAGCACGGCATCCTCGCCGCGATGCTGCACGAGGCCCGCCCCGAGCGCCTCGCCGACGTGCGCGAGGACCCCCGCTTCGAGGGCTGGCCCTCCGCCCACCCCGACATGTCCGACTTCCTGGGCCTGCCCATCCGCGACGGCGACGAGGTCATGGGCGCCCTGTTCCTGGCAAACAAGAACTGCCCCAAGCCGGAAGGCGGTTGCGGCTTCACGGAGGACGACGAGGAACTCCTCACGATCCTCGCCCAGCACGCCGCGATCGCCCTCACGAACGCCCGGCTGTACGAGCGGAGCCGCGAACTCACCATCGCCGAGGAGCGCTCCCGCCTCGCCCACGAACTGCACGACGCCGTCAGCCAGAAGCTGTTCTCCCTGCGCCTCACCGCCCAGGCCGCCGCGGCCCTGGTCGACCGCGACCCGGCCCGCGCCAAGGGTGAACTCCAGCAGGTGGCCGCCCTGGCCGCCGAGGCCGCCGACGAACTGCGCGCGGCCGTCGTCGAGTTGCGCCCCGCCGCACTCGACGAGGACGGACTGGTCGCCACGCTGCGCACCCAGATACAGGTCCTCGACCGCGCCCACTCCGCGCGCGTGACCTTCGACAGCTGCGGTGTCCGCGCACTGCCCGCGGCCCAGGAGGAGGCCATGCTGCGCGTCGCCCAGGAGGCGCTGCACAACGCGCTGCGGCACTCCGGCGCCGCCCGCGTCGACGTCACCCTGGAGCGGCACGGGCCTGGCGCCGTCCTGCGCGTCATCGACGACGGCAGCGGATTCGAACCCAGGGCGACGCGCCGCGCGGGACGCCACCTCGGCCTGGTGTCCATGCGCGACCGGACCAACGGCGTCGGAGGCACGCTCACCGTGGAATCGGCGCCCGGAAAGGGCACCACGATCGAGATGGAGGTCCCTGGTGGCTGACGCAATCAAGGTGCTGCTCGTCGACGACCACCAAGTGGTCCGCCGGGGTCTGCGCACCTTCCTCGAAGTACAGGACGACATCGAGGTCGTGGGAGAGGCGTCCGACGGCGCCGAAGGGGTCGCCCGCGCCGAGGAGTTGAAACCCGACGTCGTCCTCATGGACGTCAAGATGCCGGGCATGGACGGAGTGGAGGCCCTGCGCAAGCTCCGCGGACTCGACAACCCCGCGCGCGTGCTCATCGTCACCAGCTTCACCGAGCAGCGCACGGTGATCCCGGCCCTGCGCGCGGGCGCCGCCGGGTACGTCTACAAGGACGTGGACCCCGACGCCCTCGCCGGAGCCATCCGCTCGGTGCACGCCGGACACATCCTGCTCCAGCCCGAGGTGGCCGGCGCGCTGCTGTCCCAGGAGGAGACCAACTACGGGCAGGGGAGGGGAAGTTCACTCACCGAGCGAGAGCGCGAGGTGCTCGGCCTGATCGCCGACGGCCGTTCCAACCGCGAGATCGCCCGCGCGCTCGTCCTCTCCGAGAAGACCGTCAAGACGCACGTCTCGAACATCCTGATGAAACTCGACCTCGCCGACCGTACGCAGGCCGCGCTGTGGGCCGTACGCCATGGTGTGACCGGCTGATGACCTGCTGATCCACCCGGCGGCGGCTTTCCGGGCAGCGCTACGGACGGCAACACGGAGGGTTCCGTTCCGGGCTGAGATTCATACCGTCGTGGGAATGTCCCCCGGATGGCGCATCCTTCTTGGATCTCCGCCGTTCTCCAGTGCGTGCTGCGGCGCTTTGCCGCAGTGGTTCACAAGGAGAGGGCTCAAGAAGTGAAGAACCTGAAGAAGGCCGCAGCCGTCACGATGGTGGCCGGTGGCCTGGTTGCCGCCGGTGCCGGTTTCGCCTCCGCCACCGATGGTGCGCACGCCGTCGGCAAGGCCGTGGGCTCGCCGGGTGTCGCCTCGGGCAACCTCGTCCAGGTCCCGGTCCACGTCCCGGTGAACGCGGTCGGCAACACCGTGAACGTTGTCGGCATCCTGAACCCGGCGTTCGGCAACGACGGCTTCAACGGCTGACGTCCACGCCTCGGGTCACCAGTGACCACCGGCCTTCCAGGCACACCTGGGGGGCCGGTCCGCGTTTCGGCATTCGGCCGATGTGCGACTGCGGGTACGCGGGGGCTGGCCGCCTCCAGAAAGCAGGGCCGCCTCTTTTCAGGGGCGCGGGGAACTGCGCGACCAGCCACGACGCACCCGCAGCCGCCCAACGACACTCCCCCTCCGAGTCAGTGGGCGCCCCTCACCGAACCCCCCGCTCCCGTTCCTCCACGAACGCGTTGTACGCCGCCACCTGAGCCCGTCGAGCCGTCCGCTCGACCGGCCGCAGCGCTTCGGAGCGCGCGGCCATCTCGGACGCGCTCACAGCCCCACCGTGCCCGTTCTCATGGGCGACGGAGATGAGCAGCCCGACCCGCTGGGCCAGCTCCAACACCCGTACCGCACGCGGCGGATACCCGGGGGCGAGCACCTCACGACCCCGCTCGGCCCGAGCCCGGTACGCGTCGATCGCCGCCTCGGCGACCGGACCCGACCCGGCGACATCGAGCCGCGACAACATCTCCGTGGCATCGCGCAGCGCCTCCGCGAGCTCCCGCTCCGCCTCGCCGAGGGACGGCACATCGGCCGGCGGCGCCTCACGCACGGGCAGGCAGTGCCAGACCACCTCGACGTGGACATCACCGTCGGGACCGGCCTCGTACACCTCGGGTACGAGCCCCAGCGCGGACCCGTGGCAGACCACCGCCTCCTCCGCATCGAGGGCGCGGGCGTTGAAGTCGGGCGGCCCGCTCAGCCCGAGCGGATGCCCGGGCGCGGGCAGCGCGACCCGCAGGCCGGTCACCCCGAGCGCGCGCAGCCGCCCCAGGGCGAGAGTGAGTCCGACGGGCGCGGTCTCACCGGGCAGCCCCTCGACCCGGTGCACCGCGTCCTCGCCGACGATGGCGACGACCGCGTCGTCCGGTGAGACAAAACCGGCCAACAGGGCGTTTCCCCATGCTGCCAGCCGTCCTGAGCGTGGTTCCGAATGCATGGCTCCCACCCTAAGGACCGGCCGATGGATTGGACGGGTCGACCGGTGGCGTAGGTTTTCCCTGGGGGCTGCGTCCACAGACGTCAGCGACGGCCGAGACTGCAATGGGAGACAGCGCGCTCATGAGCGATGTTCTGGAGCTTGAGGACGTATCCGTGGTCCGAGAGGGCCGGGCTCTGGTGGACCAGGTCTCCTGGTCGGTCAAGGAGGGCGAGCGCTGGGTCATCCTCGGTCCCAACGGCGCCGGAAAAACGACCCTTCTGAACCTCGCGTCCAGCTACCTCTACCCCAGCCAGGGCACCGCCACCATCCTCGGCGAGACCCTCGGCAAGGTCGACGTCTTCGAGCTGCGCCCGCGCATCGGCATGGCCGGCATCGCCATGGCGGAGAAGCTCCCCAAGCGCCAGACCGTCCTGCAGACCGTCCTCACCGCCGCCTACGGCATGACGGCCGGCTGGCACGAGGACTACGAGGACATCGACGAGCAGCGCGCCCGCGCCTTCCTCGACCGCCTCGGCATGACCGAGTTCGTCGACCGCAAGTTCGGCACGCTCTCCGAGGGCGAGCGCAAGCGCACCCTCATCGCCCGCGCGCTGATGACCGACCCCGAGCTCCTCCTCCTCGACGAGCCCGCCGCCGGTCTCGACCTCGGCGGCCGCGAGGACCTCGTACGCCGTCTCGGCCGCCTCGCCCGCGACCCCATCGCCCCCTCCATGCTCATGGTCACGCACCACGTCGAGGAGATCGCCCCGGGCTTCACCCACGTTCTGATGATCCGTCAGGGCAAGGTGCTGGCCGCGGGCCCCCTGGAGCTCGAACTCACCTCGCGCAACCTGTCGTTGTGCTTCGGCCTCCCGCTCGTCGTCGAACAGGTCGGTGAGCGCTGGACCGCTCAGGGCCTGCCCATGTCCTGAACCCGGGAACACCTGCCCCAACTTGATCGGCGCCCTGTCGGGGACAGGACCCGCGGACCTACCATGACCACGTGGACGACATCGACGCATGGGTGTGGTGGCTGATCGCCGCGGTCGGGCTCGGAATCCCGCTCGTCGTGACCGCGATGCCGGAGTTCGGAATGCTCGCCGTCGGCGCCGTCGCGGGCGCCGTGACCGCAGGGCTCGGAGGCGGTGTGGTCATCCAGGTGGTGGTCTTCGCCGCCGTCTCGGTCGCGCTCATCGCGGTCGTACGCCCCGTCGCCGCCCGACATCGCTCCCAGCGGCCCCAACTCGCCACGGGCATCGACGCCTTGAAGGGCAAACAGGCCGTCGTCCTGGAGAGAGTCGACGGTTCGGGTGGCCGGATCAAGCTCGCCGGAGAGGTCTGGTCCGCGCGCGCCCTCGACACCGGACGCGCCTACGAAGTAGGCCAGGAAGTGGACGTCGTGGAGATCGAAGGGGCCACAGCGATCGTCATGTGACTCCCGCGACGTCCAGTGAACGGAACGTCGCACGTGGCGAGTTGTGGTCTGACACACTCGTCCAGCAAGATCTTCGACAATCACAAGATCTTCCGGAAGCACCTAGGCGGAGAAGGGTACGGGGACCACGATGGAACCGATCATCATCGTCCTGATCATTCTGGTGGTGTTGGTCTTCATCGCATTGATCAAGACCATCCAGGTGATCCCACAGGCCAGCGCGGCCATCGTCGAGCGGTTCGGCCGCTACACGCGCACGCTCAACGCCGGCCTCAACATCGTCGTCCCGTTCATCGACTCCATCCGCAACCGCATCGACCTCCGTGAACAGGTCGTGCCGTTCCCGCCCCAGCCGGTGATCACCCAGGACAACCTGGTCGTGAACATCGACACCGTCATCTACTACCAGGTGACCGACGCCCGCGCCGCCACGTACGAGGTCGCCAGCTACATCCAGGCGATCGAGCAGCTCACCGTCACCACGCTCCGCAACATCATCGGTGGCATGGACCTGGAGCGGACCCTGACCTCCCGTGAGGAGATCAACGCGGCCCTGCGCGGAGTCCTCGACGAGGCAACCGGCAAGTGGGGCATCCGCGTCAACCGCGTCGAGCTCAAGGCGATCGAGCCGCCCACCTCCATCCAGGACTCGATGGAGAAGCAGATGCGCGCCGACCGTGACAAGCGCGCCGCGATCCTCACCGCCGAAGGTATCCGCCAGTCGCAGATCCTCACCGCCGAGGGCGAGAAGCAGTCCGCGATCCTGCGCGCCGAAGGTGAGGCCCGGGCCGCCGCACTGCGCGCAGAGGGCGAGGCCCAGGCCATCCGTACGGTCTTCGAGTCCATCCACGCCGGAGACGCGGACCAGAAGCTCCTCGCCTACCAGTACCTCCAGATGCTCCCGAAGATCGCCGAAGGCGACGCCAACAAGCTCTGGATCGTCCCCAGCGAGATCGGCGACGCCCTCAAGGGCCTCAGCGGCGCCATGGGCAACTTCGGCCCGATGGGCGGCATGGGCGGAGGCGGCGGCCAGGGAGGCAACGCCCCGACGGAACGCCGAGAAAAGCCGTCCGTCACGGACTGACAGACAGACACAGAGGGGCTCACCTCGTACGAGGTGAGCCCCTCCTGCTTGCGGGCGGGCGGAACAGCCTGCTTGCGGGCGCGGGGAACGGTCTGTTCGGGGGCGCGGGGAACGGCGCAATCTTTTGTCTTTCAGGGGCGCGGGGAACTGCGCGACCAGCCACGACGCACCCGCGCCCAACGAAGCACCTGAACCCCACCCCACTCTGAGGACCGTTCAGGCAGCCGGCTGCGCAAGCCACTCAGGCAAAGCCTCAAGATCATCGCGCCCCAGCGCAAGCAACATCGCATCGGCCGGCGTCGGCTCGAACGGCTGCCGCAACAGCGGCATCCCCGCCTGATCCGGCGTACGCGCGGCCTTGCGATGGTTGTCCTCCGCGCACGAGGCAACCGTGTTCAGCCAGGAGTCCTGACCACCCTGCGCCCGAGGCACGACGTGGTCCACGGTCGTCGCCCGACGACCGCAGTACGCGCACCTGTGCCGGTCACGCACCAGCACACCCCGCCTCGACCACGGCGCTTGTCTTCGGAACGGCACCCGTACATAACGGCACAGCCTGATCACCCGGGGCGCCGGTATATCGAGCGCGGCTCCGCGCATACGCAGTTCGGGGTGGGCCTGCTCGACAACGGCCTTGTCCTGCAGCACCAGAACGACGGCTCGATTCAACGTCACCGTCGACAGCGGCTCAAAGCTCGCATTCAGCACCAGCGTGTCCCGCATCAAGCCCACCTCCCATGCGCACCGGCCCACCGCCTGGCGGGCTTGGATCAACTCTGGCCGGGCACGCCGAGATGGACAACGCAATAAAAACTGCCCGCCCCTGATCAATTCCATGACCAGGGGCGGGCAAACGTTCAGTGAACGCTCAGCTGTCCGCGGGAGCCGCGTATTCGGCGACGATCTGCGTCCGCGCCAGCGTGTGGAACCGGAGGTTGAAGCCCACGACAGCCGGAGAGGCGTCCGAGTCCGGACCGAGCTTCTCCTGGTCCACCGCGTACACCGTGAACACGTACCGGTGCGCCGGGTCCCCGGCGGGCGGCGCTGCGCCTCCGAAGTCCTTCGACCCGTAGTCGTTGCGCACCTGCACGGCGCCCTCGGGCAGTCCCTCGAACTTCCCCGTGCCCGCGCCCGTCGGCAATTCCACCACCGAGGCCGGAATGTCGAACACGACCCAGTGCCAGAAGCCGCTCCCCGTAGGGGCGTCCGGATCGAAGCAAGTCACGGCGAAACTCTTGGTCTCCGGCGGGAAGCCCTCCCAGCCCAGCTGCGGCGAGGTGTTCCCGGCCGCGTAGACCTGAGCGTCCTTCAGCGTCGCGCCCGGCTCGACGTCCTCACTCGTGACCGTGAACGACGGTACGACGGGATGGAAGTCGTGGGGAAGCGGCGGCCTCTTGGGCTCGGTCACCTCGGCACCTCCTGATCGGTTCCTGATCCTTGGAAACTCTCGCCCGAGCCTAGAACCAGTTCCGCTTGCTACCGACCTCCGACAGCCACTGGTTGAGATACGCGGTCCAGTCGGTCCCCTGGAAGTCGTTGAGCCCCACCTTGAAGGAGCGGAACGTGTCGCTGCCCTCACTGAAGAGACCCGGCTTCTTGTCCATCTCCAGTACGACGTCCATCTCACGGTCGTCCGCGACGAAGCTGAGCTCGACCTGGTTGAGACCGCGGTACTGCTGCGGCGGGAAGAACTCGATCTCCTGGTAGAACGGCAGCTTCTGCCGCGTACCGCGGATGTGGCCGCGCTCCAGGTCGGCGTTCTTGAAGCGGAAGCCCAGCTGGATGAACGCGTCCAGGAGCGCCTGCTGCGCCGGCAGCGGGTGCACGCTGATCGGGTCCAGGTCACCGGAGTCCACCGCGCGCGCAATCTCCAGCTCCGTGGTCACACCGACGTTCATCCCGCGCAGCGGCTGCCCGGAGATGGTCGTGATCGGCGTCTCCCACGGGATCTCGAGCCCGAACGGCACCGCGTGCACCCCGCCCGCCTGCAGCTCGAAGGCACCGCCGAGCCGCAGCTTCGTGAACTCGACGTCCTGCTTGTACTCCTGGTCGTCATGGCCCTCGACCTCGACCCGGGCCTGCAGACCGACCGACAGACCCTCGATCGCCTGGTTCACGGACCCGCCCTGGATCCGCACCTCACCCTGGACGACGCCGCCGGGAACGACGTTGACCTCGGTCAGCACCGTCTCGACCGAAGCCCCACCGGCCCCCAGGCTCGCGAGCAGCCGCTTGAACCCCATGTCTTTTCCTCCTCGGGCAACGCCCCGTTGTTGTTCTGTCCGGATCGGATCCTTGATCCATACAAACGCGATCCAGCCGTGTCCGGTTCCGCGCACTCACCCTGGCAAGACGCACGCTCCCTGACCACCCCGCACGCAGTCACACCTCTGCACTACGCTCGTACGCCATGATCGCGGCCCCTGACCGTACGCCCCTCACCCGGGAGTTCTTCGACCGACCCGTACTGGAGGTCGCCCCCGACCTTCTGGGGCGCGTGCTCGTGCGCACCACCCCGGACGGTCCGATCGAACTCCGCCTCACGGAGGTCGAGGCATACGACGGTCCGAACGATCCCGGCTCCCACGCCTATCGCGGCCCCACGGCCCGCAACGGCGTGATGTTCGGTCCGCCCGGGTACGTGTACGTCTACTTCACCTACGGCATGTGGCACTGCATGAACCTGGTGTGCGGCCCGGAGGGCAGGGCGAGCGCGGTCCTGCTCCGCGCCGGCGAGATCACCGAAGGCGCCGAGCTGGCTCGCAAACGTCGACTTTCGGCCCGAAATGACAGAGAACTGGCCAAAGGTCCGGCCCGCCTGGCCACGGCCCTCGGGATCGACCGGGCTCTCGACGGTACGGACGCGTGCGCCACCGAGCGTTCACCCCTGAGCCTTCTCACAGGCACTCCGGTGCCCTCCGACCAGGTACGCAACGGTCCACGTACCGGTGTGTCCGGCGACGGGGGCGTCCACCCGTGGCGCTTCTGGGCCGACAACGACCCGACGGTGAGCCCTTATCGGGCCCACACCCCCCGTCGTCGCCGAACTTGACTCTCCCCTGGGGGGTCCGTAATGTAGCCCGAGCCGCTGAACCGGGTACGGCGTTCAGTCAGCAGTCGGAAGCGGCCAACCCACTACCTACGACTTCCTCTGAGCGAGGGCGAATTCGGCGTGTCTGCATGCCTGAATTCAAGCTTGCGGAACTCGATTATGAGTTGCTGAGGGAATCGGCTAACGTAGTGAATGTCGAAAGGCCGCGAGGCCAAAAGGCAAATCCCACCGACTGGGAATCACGGCCCGAAAGGGTCTGATAGAGTCGAAAACGCAAGACCGAAGGGAAGCCCGGAGGAAAGCCCGAGAGGGTGAGTACAAAGGAAGCGTCCGTTCCTTGAGAACTCAACAGCGTGCCAAAAAT